>QNAI01000014.1 GCA_003641745.1 Verrucomicrobiota bacterium
AATGGCAAAGGCCGTGAAGACTATGGTTCCATCGACGGATACCTGATCCATATGGGGAATACCGGCCGGCACGAAGGAACTGGTGATCCTTAATCCCCACCTTCCCATCAGAATGCCGAACACGCCCCCGATCACGGCAAAGACCAAGCTCTCGGTCACCAGTTGGCGGACAATGCTCCACCGCGGAGCTCCCAGAACGGTGCGAACGGCTATTTCAGCATAGCGTGAGGTAGAGCGCGCCAGTTGGAGATTGGCGATGTTGGTGCAGGCGATCAGGAGCAGGAATCCGACGGCGCCGAGGAGAAAATACAAGACCTGTCCACCCTGGCGAAAATAAGCATGAAGTGATATCAGGTTGACGCCCGAACCCTCGTATTCGCTTGGGAAGGTCGCTGCGAGATGGGCGCTGATGGTCTCCAACTGAGCGGCGGCCTGCTCGATGGACACATCGGGTTTGAGCCGACCCATGACCTGGTATGTGCGTCCGTAGTCGCTGCGGCTTTCGGCCGTGAACGGGATCGTGGTGAAAACTTCGTAGCCCGGGTTGAACTGGAAGGAGTCGGGCATCACGCCTATGATCGTGAACGGAGCCTTATCGAGCAGGATGCTCTGTCCGAGGATGGACGGATCGGCCTCGAATCTGCTCTTCCAGAGTTTGTGGCTGAGGACCACGACATTCGCCTTGTCCGCTGTATCCTCGCCGGGCAGGAAACCCCGGCCCAGGGCTGGCTGTACCCCGAGGATGCTGAAGAAATCCGCTGATGATGTCTGGCCGTAGACCCGCATCGGCTCACCCGCACCGCTCATATTGTAGGCTCGGTCATGCTTCGCAGCGATGGCCTCAAAATCAGTCGCTTCCTCTTTCCAGCCTAGGTAAGTGGCCGGTGAAACATTCAGAAAGCGCGAGCTCGGCATCTCCGTCTCGAAGGCCATGGTGAGTCTCTCGGGGTGATCATAGGGCAACGGCCTGAGCATTATGCCGTAGGCGATACTGTAGACAGTGGTGACCGCTCCGATACCGATCGCGAGGGTGGCAATGACTGTGAAGCTGAATCCTTTGTGCTTACCCAGGGTTCGGAAGGCATGTCGGAGATCCCTGATTGTATCCTGGATGAAGCGAACACCCCAGGAATCACGACACTCTTCCTTGGTTCGATCCAGACTACCGAACTCGAGCTTCGCGGCACGTCTGGCCTCACACGGGCTCATTCCCTTTCTGATGTTGTTGTCGATCTCTGATTCGAGATGGAAGCGGAGTTCCTGATCGAGTTCAGATTCGATTGAGTTGCTCCTGAACAAGACTTTGAGCCGAGTGCAGAGTTTCTTCCAGGTGTTCATGGAGTATTCTGAGAAGGAGTTGTATTGAGAAAGGCAGGAAGCGTGATCTGACTTTTCACTGAAGATTCGGGTGGAATGGGCACTGAGGGGCCGTAACGAAATAAGTTATCAAAGATGCGCAGGATTTTCGGGAAGCAACAAGGCGGGTTCGGGCGAATAGTGCGGGCTATTTGAGCCGGAATCCAACACCGGTGCCCGCCGAAAAGACCAGCAGATTTGTGTGAGTTATTTTGTTACGGTCCCTTAGGAGGCCATCCAGTAGCGGAGAGACATCTATTGGCGGCTCAGGCTTGCTCGATGATCAGATTCATCGTCATCACGAAGTCGTACCATTGGCTTACTTCAATACCGAGGCGTCTTCGCCCTGCTTTGGTAAGGATGTAGTACTTTGCTTTCCGGCCATTTTCAGTAATCCGCCACTCCGAGTCGATCAGCCCCTGATCTCCCAGGCGTATCAGGGCGGGATACAGGGAACCCTGATTGAGGAAGACCTTCTTGTTTCCGATCTGATTGATCCGCTGCTGGATACCCCATCCGTGCCGGTCCTGGTCCCTGAGGGATCTGAGTATCAGGAGTTCGACCGCTCCCTGTAGTAGACTGTTTTTTTTCTTTTTCATTTTTTCTCTTGACGGTCGAGAGTAATTGATGCGGTTCTCTCGACCGTCAAGAGAAAAGATGAAAAAGTACACACAGCCAGGGCAGACGAGCAGCCTTCACCATGTTGAGTCGCCAATCAAAGAGGGGCCGAAAGGCAAGGTGTGCGGCCATTTCATTCCGTAATCAGTCCGAAAGATGGATAAACAACGTGAAGGCATCAGCGCCCGGAAAAGACGCAACAGACTGCTATATGTGGCGGTCTCAATCGTGGTTGTGTCAGGTGTCACCTATGCCGTTTCCCGGCTCGAAAATGCCGCGCCGAGGGTCGATCTGAATACCGTCTGGGTAGACACGGTGCGCCGAGGTCCAATGGTTCGGGAAGTTCGGGGGATCGGTAAGTTGGTGCCCAGGGAGGTCAGATGGATTCCGGCCAACACCATTGGTCGAGTCGAACGAATTGTTGTCCTGCCGGGATCGGCGGTGGAGCCCGACGATATCATCGTCGAGATGAGCAACTCGGTTCTGGTGCAGGATGCGGAGAATGCGGTATGGCAGCTCAAGGGCCGGGAGGCGGATCTGATCAATCTGAAGGTGCAGCTTGAGGGAAACTTGCTTCAACTCATGTCCGGCCTCGCCCAGATCGAGGCGGCCTATAAGCAGGCACAGTTGGAAGCCGAGATCAATGAGGAGCTCTATGCTGATGGCCTGGTTGCGGACCTTACATTAAAGCTATCAAGAGTCAGAGCTGAGGAACTCGAGACCCGGCTCGATATCGAACGGCGCCGTCTATCCTTTCAGGAGGGAGCGATGGAACCGCAGATTGCTGCGATGGAGGCAGACGTAGAGCAGTTCCGCGCACAGGCCAACTTACTGAAGAAGCAAGTCGCAAGTCTGCATGTCCGTGCAGGCGCTTCCGGTGTTCTCCAGCGAATGTCAGTTGAAGAAGGCCAGCAGATCACACTTGGTGAATCCATTTTCCAGGTGGTTGACCCCAGCGACCTGAAAGCGGTTATCCGCGTGCCGGAAACCCAGGCCCGTGACGTCCAGATCGGACAGAGTGCGACGGTCGACACTCGAAATGGAGTTGTGGTCGGCGAGGTTACCCGGGTCGATCCGAATGTTGAGAACGGAACCGTGGCGGTTGACATTCATCTGGATGGTGAGCTGCCACGTGGTTCGCGTCCCAACCTGACGGTCGAAGGCAGGATCGAGCTGGAAAATCTCGCAGATGTCCTCTTCGTCGGTCGGCCGGCATTTGGTCGCGAGTCAGCCACTGTCGCGGTCTTCCGATTTGAACCCGGAGGGGACGAGGCCGTGAGGACCTCGGTGCTGTTTGGGCGTATGTCAGTGAGCGAGATCGAGGTGGTTGAGGGACTGCAACCCGGAGACCGCATCATACTTTCTGATACATCGAACTGGGACGATTACGAACGTCTCGTGGTCAACTGAGCTTCACCTTGAAACCAAACAGAGAAATCCCATGAACAACGGCAGTCCATCCTTGATCGGCCTTGAAAACATCACGAAAGTCTTTCAGACTGACGAAGTCGAAACCCATGCCCTGGCGGGTATTCACCTTGAAGTGGGAAGGGGAGAGTTCGTGGCTATATCGGGCCCATCAGGCTGTGGAAAATCGACCCTGCTGGCCATCCTTGGTCTGTTGGATTCGCCAACGGAAGGGCGTTATCATCTGAACGGTCGCGAGGTCGCCGAACTCGGTTTGGAGGAGCGAGCTCGAATTCGAAACCGTGAAGTCGGCTTTATCTTCCAAAGCTTCAACCTGATAGGTGACCTCAGTGTGCATGAAAACGTTGAGTTGCCTTTGGTCTACCGCGGCTTGAGGCCCGCAGAGAGAAAATCCAGAGTGATTGATGCTCTTGAAAAGGTTGATATGAGTCACCGAAGAAAGCACCTCCCGAGCCAGCTTTCCGGTGGACAGCAGCAGCGCGTTGCGGTGGCTCGAGCCCTCGCCGGATACCCCGAGATTCTCTTGGCAGATGAGCCGACCGGAAACCTCGATTCGAAGAATGGCGAGATTGTAATGGACCTGCTTCAGAAGCTCAATGACGAGGGCACGACCATCTGCATGGTCACCCACGATGATCGCTATACAAAGTCGGCCCGCCGGGTGATCAGTCTATTTGACGGGCAGATTGTCGACGAGACAGCGATTTGATCTTCCTTCGGAAGGTATGAACCCCATCATCTCCTCCGGTATCCGACTCCCCGCCGAATGGTTGGAGAGTGACTGCGCACATTTCATCACTTTTAGGACAGCCTCTAAGACTGAAGAGATCGATATGCGAAGCAGACGGATATACAGCCTTGTGGGATGCCCGGGACTCATCGCAGCGGCTCTGATTGCCCTGGTAATTGTCGTGCCCGAATCACGACTCAATTCGCAGTCACCGGAAAATTCAAATAGAGGCAATGGCACCATCAATCTTTCACTTCCAGAAGCGGTCGAACAGGCTCTGCGCAACAACCTGACCCTGCGCACCGAGGCTGTTGGACCGAACATTTCTCGCCAGCAGCTTCGCCAGGAGCAGGGGGTCTTTGACCCGGTCCTCGAAGGTCGGGTGAACCGCAACAGCGACGGGAATCCGCAACTGATAGATCCATTCAGTGGCACCCGGGCACCTGCATCAGTTGTCCGATCTGACGCCTATGAGGCCAGCGTGAACGGTTTGCTGCCTTGGGGGGCGAGTTATCGGGTGGGGGGGGTGACTGAGAATCGACGAGGCACCTTCAATAGCTTTGAAGACCGGTACTTCTCGTTTCTCGGTGTCAGTCTCACCCAGCCCCTACTTCGAGGACTTGGCACGGGGGCAGCCTTGGCCGGTGTGAGGTTCGCCGAAAAGTCAGACGAGATCGCTGAGTTGGCCTTCCGACAGGCGGTCATCGATACGATTACTGGAACGGTCCTCGCGTTTGACCATCTGCTCTTCACGCGGGGTACCTATCGGATTGCCGAGACCAATCATCGACTGACCCTCAAGCTGGTGGACGAAAACGAGATCCGGCGCCGGAAGGGGATCATGTCCGAAGTTGATGTCCTTGAGGCGCGCTCCCGCGCTGCTCAGCGCGAGTCTCGAATGATCCTTGCCCGCCGGGCTTACCATGATTCCGAAAATGAACTGAAAAGAATCCTCTTCGGAGATTTCGCACCGATTCGGGACAAGAGCCTGGAGCCAGAACTCCCGGGGCAGGCCGAAATCAGCACGGAACAGATAACCGACTATATGAAGTCGGCCTACGAAAATCGCCCGGACTTCCAACAGGCTTTACTGTCAATGGAACAGCGCAAGATCGGCCTCTCTTTTGAGCGGAGCCAATTCCTGCCACAACTTGACCTGGTTGCCAGCTATGGGCTCAATGGCCTCTCATCCAGTTTCAGTGGCAGCTGGGATCAGGTGAGGTCCGGTGACGCCGATTCCTACTCGGTTGGGGCGATCGTGTCCATACCTCTGCCAAATCGCACGGCGTCGGCCAGGAAGCAGGTTGCTGAACTCCAAGTTGAACGCTCACTGCTGGAGCTCAAAGACCTAGAGTCACAAATCGCAGTACAATTGCAGAATGCAGCGGGCCAGATCGATACCGCACGTGAACGGGTAAGTGTGGCCAGGACTGCCCTCGATCTGGCAAAACAGAACCTTGTTGCTGAAGAAAAGCGCCTTCAGAATGGCGTCAGCTCAACCTTCCTGGTGCTCGACCGACAGGAACGTCTGGCCATCGCACAGCTCGATGAGCTCTCAGCGCTGGTCAGCCTCAATGATGCGGTGGCTTCGTTCAATCGATTGGCTGGCCGAACGAACTATGACGAGATTGTGGTTGGAGTCCTTTTAGTGGTGGCCCAATGAGCTTCCCCCGGGTACGGTGGACAGCGTGAAGGAAGGACTCGCTGTGAGACGATATCGACGACTCGTGAGGATTCAGACTCATGGACGGGCAGAGTTTTCACCTGGGATCGGTGTCCCGCGTAACGGAAGAAACAAACAATGAATATCAGATCGACGACAGTCTTCAGTCTGGCTTACGGGGCGCTTGCTCTCTGTCTCGCTGGCTCGCCCATCAGCAAGCCACAGGTCAGATGGTCCTTTGACAGCGGCGCTTCAATTCGAGGAACGGCGCTTGTTGACGGGGACCGTCTCTATTTCGGCAACTCAAAGGGTGTGTTCTACTGCCTGAAGGCCGACAGTGGTGAAATTGTATGGTCCTACGACTGTCGGGCAACGATCACTTCGCAACCGGTCGCGACCGATCATAACGTGCTGGTGGCGGGTCGAGGCAAACGACTTTACTCATTTCGAAAGGACGATGGCGTCCTTGAATGGTCGGTCGCCCTTGATGAAGCCACTCCTCACATATACGGTTGGGACTATCATGACGCCAGCCCGGAGGTTCTCGGAGACACCGTCATCATCAGTTCCGGCGAGAACAGATTGTTTGCCCTGAACCTTGCCGATGGGGAGCGCCTATGGACATTTGAGGCCGACGATAAACTGCGCGCAACGCCGCTGCACCGAGAGGGTGTTCTCTATGTTCCCTGTTACAACGGTGTTCTCTACAAGCTGCGGGCTGAAGACGGCGACCTGTTGGGGCGGCTGGAGACCGACGGTGTTTCGTTCTACTCGACAGTCAACGGCTGGGATCGCACGGCACTGATGGCACGACCAGCCCTTGGGAATGGCACCTTGGTGGTGGGATCGCGTGACGGCGGCCTGTACGGCTTCGATGCGGATTCCCTCGAACAACGATGGCGTTCCACCTACGGGATGACCTGGGTGGCCGGCAATCCTGTTATCGACGGGGCGCGCGTTTACGTGGGATGGTCCGACAATCATCTCGTCACGTCAATGGATCTGGAAACGGGTGACGAAGTCTGGAACTTCAAGACCTCGGGCATCGTCTTCTCGGATCCGGTTCTCGACGACGAAAACCTGTATGTGGGATCCTATGACGGAAACCTCTACTGCCTCAGCAAGGACACGGGTGAACCGCGCTGGACCTACCAGACAGGGGCTCCTGTTGTTTCCTCGCCGGTGCAGGGAGAGCACCTGCTGTATATTGGAAATGATGACGGCACCCTGTTCGCCTTTGAGGAAGCGACCGCGATAAGAGCGGTGTATCAGGAGGAAGATGATCAGTTGCCCGGATCCATGCTCGTCTCGGATCAGATTTCTCCCTTTCTGGAGGCGCGCAGTTTCGATCGTCTGGATGCCTCAAACCTGGCTGGATTCCTGGCGGATCGAGTGCGCGACCGGAAGCCGAGCGTCGTTGTTTTCGCGCACGTCTACCTCCCCGAGGATGTCGTGGATCCGGTCGCCGGCCGCGATCTGTTCCGGGAGTACATGGAGTCCGGCGGACGAGTCATCTGGATGTTTGTCTCTCCCAACAGAATTTCCTTTGATGAAAACAAGAAGGTGATCGCACGAAGTGATGATTACGCGGAGGCCCTTTGGGACGTGGACTTTGATATCCTCTCCGACTGGGCGACTTACTATTCGGAAGCGACGGAGGAGGGACTGAAGTGGGGGCTTCCGGCCTCTTCCCGTATGAAAGGTGTGCTCTTTCCGGAGACCCCCGGGATCGTGCCGCTGGCCCATACCGAACTCGGTCGAGTTGCGGCGTTCCGCAAGCACTACGGAGGGCGCCCGGACTCCGGTTTCATCTTCATCCGGTCGTGGGACAAGGATATCAAGGATCGGGACCTTGAGTCGATTCTGGCGCTGGCGAATCATGGCCTGTGAGACATCCGCATGAACTGTATCCTAAAGAAGCTATTTTCCAGATGGGTGGTCATTCGTTCCTGTCCCGTGGCGGTGACGGTGACCGGGTCATTGACCGACTCGAAGACTGGATGCGAGGAAACGGCCGGCTGATGCCGAATGGCTGCCGATGAAGATCCGTGCAGGGATGAAGACACGATTTCTCAAGACACTCGCCGTCATCTTTACCTTGGGGATCGCCATCGTTGCGGGTTATGCGGCAATTCTTCTCAATCCCGGTCCACTCTTTGAATACAAGGTTACCATCGCACAGATTGATGTCCTTTCAGATCATCCAATTGGATCGGAAGTGACCGACGTCATAGCAAAGGTTTCCATCATCCTCCGCGAGTCGGAACTCTATGATCCTGAATTCGAAATGCGCGTGCTATTGACGCGCGATCATGTCTACAATCGCCTGTCGAGAAACCGGACCCTGGCCTACGCTGTCGGACCCAATGCCGCGCTTTCCGGGGAGATCGATGGAGCCCGGAACATCCTGTATCGTGAGACGTCTCCGGTTAGAATGAACCTGGTTTCAACGCTCTCCCATGAACTGATCCATTGCCTGCAATGGAACCACCATGGTGTCATCGCATTCAACAAGGCATTGCCGCGTTGGAAACGGGAAGGTTATGCCGAGTATGTCGCTCTGGGTGATGCGAAGCACCGGGAGAGCTATTCAATTGCTGAGTCTTTGGATCGTCTGCTTGCGCCCGACAGTATGCAACCGGTCAAAGGCTGGATCACAACCGAGGATGGATTCGACCGCCCGATACTCTATTGTCGCTTCAGACTGATGACTGAGTACCTTCTTGATGTTGAGGGTCTGAGCTATGAGCGGTTTGTCGATGAAGCCACCGAGCGCGATGATGTCTACAATCGGATGATCACGTGGCACAAGAAGAACAGCCTGCGCTCTCAAGGCGGCGACTCCACGTAGCGACCCAATGCGGAGGCGTTCCATTTTGCGGTCAGCACCTTGATCGCCCACCTCAAAGAGTTAGGGCCGACCCGAATGGCACTAAGATAAGGGGGTGACAGGAGGATTTTCAGCCATCTGCACCGGGCATCCGGGAACGCCGGCACAGCGGCGTTGCTACAGCAAAGCAAATTCATTCCGAGTGTAGCCACGTCGCTGTGCCGACGTGTGATTTCGCGAAGGAGATCTCCATCCTGCTATGAAGCTGAGGCCCCCTGGTAAACCGTTCCCCTCGTAACCCCGCCTTATCTTAGTGCCATTCAGGGCCGACCCCTTATGGTTACCTCCAGATCGTCGGTTTCGGCGAAGATGGCGAAAGTGACCTTCTGCCTGAGTTCCCGCAACTCAGCTTCGCTCCTTGTCCAGTTTGGGTGGGCAACGAAGGCTTCCTTGATTGTCCAGGATCTCCCTAAACGCCTTTTCCGTTTCCCGCGCCTCCCTTTTTCTTGACCGCAGATGACGCAGATGACGCAGATTTGCGCAGATGTTTTTTGGGAGCCTTTGAATCTGCGTTCATCTGCGCCCATCTGTGATTAAACGCCAAGCTTCTTGAGTGTTCCGCGCAAAGCCTTGTCCGGCCCAATGAGCCGAGAGTATCGGTACTGGCGGATCCACACGTGTGCCACCAGATTGATAATGAGAGGGTTACGAGCAATCGAATACGACAGTTGGCACAGGAATTGGAGCACAGCAGGCAACAGATGCCGTGGTTTCGGGTTCAGATCATCTGTTTATCCTGAATCCGGAGGCGAAGGAAATGATGGTTGATGAAGCAGGAATTTCCTTCCCGGTCGATGAGGTCACGGGTGAGCAACGTGGCGATGGCGTCGAAGCACTTCTGAGGCACCCGTGCACTGCTCGCAGTGGCAGACAGGGCTGTGAGCAATGAACCCCGGTGTGGGTGTCTGCAGTTTGCTATCCGCGAATAACCCGGTCGATTTCATCCATCACGGTTGTGACGATTGCGGTGACATAGATCGCGGCGGTGGGTGCGAAGCTCTTGTCTTTGATCGCATCCCCAAGAGATGAGAGAAAGTGGGCGACGAGGATGGCTGGGGCGAGAGGGTTGTGGGGGCATTCTGCCGGGCACGGATAGCGGGTATGACGATTCTGGCCGCAATCCGCCCGGGAAATCGTCTGGTTGATGGCCGGACAGTCGCGTTTTTTGGAGGATTTTCCCATATGCAGTTCCGATTGGACCGAAGCCCCGGTGGCAGAGTGAGTCAGAACGTCCTCCGGCCCTCAGGAAGGCTGTTGAATACCCTGCGGGTTTCTTGAAGTGCTGGTGGTGGGTGACCCGTGAAATGATGGTAGCGTCTCTACGGCGGACGTGGAAATCCGCCCTCCGAAAAGAAAAAATCCGGAGGGTCGAGTTCCACCTCGACCGCGTAGCTGGACAGAATCATCAAAGCATCGCCCCCACATTTCATGGGTGGTGGCGTCCGAGGCCGGACGGACCTCACCAAGTGGTTATGATGTTGGCCGGTCCCCCTGGACCGGGGGAGTAGATGGCGACTCCCGCGCGGAGGCCCGTGACCTTACCGGTGCTGGGATCGGTCGGCCAGCGAAGCGGGGGGTCAGTCCCACGATCGATGAAGGGGAAAGCGGCGTAGTCGTCATCGGTGCCAGTTTCGACCCGAATGATTCCATCGTAGTTCAGATCCATTAGAACCGCGATGGGTGTTTTTTTAAAGACGTCGACAAGTTCCTCCGCTTCGCTGATTTCGCCCTCTGAAAACGTGTAGAACGTGATCCGCTTGCGGTTGCCCGATGCAAGATCATTGGAATCTTCTATCTTGGACCCATCGACATTGCGACCAGCGAGGGCCTTGACGAATTCTGCCGTGTCTTCGGTCGAGTTTATGAGTTGGTCGGTTGTATTGAAATCGAACGCCGGATAGAAACCGTATTCCTGACGGAAGGTCTCGATGCCGGCCGCCCATTGGTTGAGCAGGATCTTGGCCTTGGCTTTGCGGGCACTGGTACGGACCGTGCTGACCGTGGGGATGAGAATGCCGATCAGGATGCTGATCACCGCAATGACGGTCAGCAGTTCAACCAGGGTCATGCCGGTTCGGGATCCGGCCAATCGCCGATGAAATCGTCCTGAATTCAGGATAAGCATTCCGTCCTGTCCTTAGGATGTGACCGTTCCCGAGGCAAGACGGATCGGAGCTTCCGCCCCTCGATCCACATACGGCCGATCGAGTTTGTCACGTATTTCGTGACAAACTCGATGTACACGGTAACCTGAAGGAATGTCAGATCCCGCACGAATACCGCGCCCCCTGGACGATGTGGCAGAGATCCTGTATCTCCTCTCAAGTGCAGCCGTTGAAAGCGTTGGAACACTGAGCAGGAACCTGAAACATGCTCGACGAAAAAGGGTGGGCGAATCGCTCCATCCGGGCGAAGAAACCCCCTTGTGGAATGCAATGGTCGCAGCCATCCGACCTCATCTGACCCAGAGAGGGGCAAAGTCCAACCTGGCTCGCGTCCTGGGGCTGCCCCGTCAAAGGATTCACGAGTATATCACCCGCCCAACTGTGTTACCCGATGCCGAAGTCACCCTTCATTTGCTGCTTTGGCTGCATAATCAAGAGGACCGACTCAAGAAGGGGCGTCACGGTCAACCTCTGGCCTGAGAAGCCTGATTGAGTTTGTCACGAAATACGTGACAAACTCAATAGGGATGGAGGGTTATCGGGGTGATGGAAACTGAAATCGGGTGTGCGTTGCCGGTTTGGGAGGGATTCCCCTTTACACGAGGAGAAGGGATCTGTTGATTGGGCGGTTTCCACGGATAGATCCATGCAGAAAACCAAGAAATCCATAGCCAAGCGGTTCAAGCTGAGCGGCTCGGGGAAACTGATTCGTCGGTCCCCGGGGCAGCGTCATCTGATGCGCAAGAAGACCGTCAAACAGAAGCGGCGTAACTCTAAAGACAAGCTGGTGGCCCCGGGCCAGGCGGCTCAACTTAAGAAAGCCCTTCCGCACGGTCTGCGCTGAACCGATTGAATAACAACAATTAGCCGATCAGGTAAACAAACAAGGCGACCTGCCCGGTTCTAAACATACTTAATAGGAAAACATGCCCAGAGCCACAAATTCTCCAGCTTCCCGCCGTCGGCGGAAGCGCGTTATCAAGAGCGCCCGGGGGTACTTCGGCAATAAGTCGAAACTGTACCGCTATGCCAAAGATGCGGTCGACCACGCCCGCCAACATGCCTATCGCGATAGGCGAAACAAGAAGCGGACCTGGCGAGCCCTTTGGATCGTGCGGATCAACGCCGCCTGCCGTGCAAATGGCATCACCTACAGCCGATTTATCGAGGGCCTGACCGCTGCGGACATCGCCCTTGACCGCAAGATCATGGCAGATCTGGCCGTCCGGGACGAAGTCGCCTTCAGCGGTCTGGTCGAAAAAGCCCGCGCCGCGTTGAAGGACAAGGCCGCTGCCTGACTGAATCTGGTAATGACGGAACGGGTCACTGTTGAGGCCCGCTTTCGGTAACCCTTTCAAGGAGGTCGGGCCAAGCGGCTCGGCCTCCTTTTTGATTAGACGTTTGCCAGATATGCCACAGATTTTCAGCGAACGAAGGGGTCAAAGCTCAAATCACGCATTGGCATGCATGATTACGAGCAATGACCCCGGAGCCGTTGCCAGATATGCCACAGATTTCCAGCGAGTGAAGGGGGCAAAGCGGGTGAGAAATAAGGCTTAAGATTGATGATTTAGGAATGCTCCTCCGGACTCCTCGTAGCGTCTGAATGAGTCGGCGGGGATTTTTCGGACCGGGCACAAGAATTGAATTTAGTCATGCAAGAGAAACTCAATGCAGTGATTTCCCGGGCTTCGGATGAAGCCGAGGGTGTCCTTGAGCGC
This sequence comes from Verrucomicrobiota bacterium, assembly GCA_003641745.1. GTDB lineage: Bacteria > Verrucomicrobiota > Verrucomicrobiia > Opitutales > Opitutaceae > B12-G4. The sequence goes on from QNAI01000014.1 coordinate 12,572, forward strand.
CCGGCCATGGAGGCATTCAAGGCTCGTCTGGTGGGACCCAACGGTGAATTGACCGCTGTCATGAAGGAGATCGGCCGCCTTCCAAAGGAAGACCGACCTGCGGCCGGCAAGCTGATCAACCAGGCGAAGCAGCAATTGCAGGGAATCCTCGATGCGATCCTGGTTCGAATCGAGGATTCTGAAATCGCGGCCCAAGTGGGTCCGCCGATCGACCCGACTCTCCCCGTGCCGGAACGGGAACCGGGTGCGCTTCATCCGCTGACCCTGGTCCGGGAGGAAGTCTGTCGAATCTTCAAGCAGGTGGGCTTTTCGGTGGTCGAGGGCTCCGAGGTTGAAACCGAATATTATTGTTTTGACGCGCTGAACACGCCCCCGGACCACCCGGCCCGCGACCTTCAGGACACTTTTTATCTACCGGAACAGGCCCGATTCGGAAACATCTCGAAGTATGAGGACGAACGCTACCTGCTTCGACCCCATACTTCGTCCGTTCAGATTCGGACCATGTTGAAACAGCAGCCCCCTCTGAGGTTTGTCTCACCGGGTCGGTGTTTTCGTCGGGATACGGTGGATGCAACCCACTCGGCGAACTTCTACCACCTCGAAGGCCTCTACGTCGACAAGAACGTGACGGTTCGCGACCTGAAGGCGATTCTCGACTATATGTTTGAGTCGCTGCTTGGCGCAGGCACGAAGACGCGACTGCGGCCGCATTTCTTCCCTTATACCGAACCGAGTTTTGAAGTGGATTTTTCGGCGAGTCACCTGGCCAAAGTTGGCAGTGAATGGATGGAGATGGCCGGTTGTGGCATGGTCGACCCCTCCGTCTTTGAGGCGGTCGGCTATGATCCTGAGGTCTATTCCGGTTACGCCTTCGGGTTCGGTATCGAGCGGATCGCCATGATCCTCTACGGCATCGATGACATCCGCTATTTCTATCAAAACGACCTTCGCTTCCTGAAGCAGTTCTCCCGATGAAAGTTTCCACTCGTTGGCTCAAGAAATACGTGGCGCTCGACCAGGCGCCATCTGCGATCGAACGTGCTCTGACCATGCTGGGTTTTGAGGTGGAAGGGGTCGAGGAGACCGGTATTCCGCCTCTGGAAAACGTTGTCGTGGGTGAAGTCCTGGAGCATAATCCGCATCCGAACGCCGACCGCCTGAGCGTATGCCTGGTGGATGCGGGGCCGGAGCATGGCCGGAAGACGATCGTGTGCGGCGCTCGGAACTACAAGGTGGGCGATCGCGTCCCGGTGGCCCTGCCGGGCGCTCTGTTGCCCGGTGGTTTCAAGATCAAAAAATCGAAACTGCGCGGTGTGGCCTCTGACGGCATGATGTGTTCAGGGAGTGAACTCGGGCACGATGACGACGCGGACGGATTGCTGATCCTGTCCGACAGTCCGGCCCTCGGCCTGGGCATCAACGAAGTCTTCCCTGAAGGTGACGTGGTCTTCGATATCGAGGTGACTCCGAACCGTCCGGACTGCCTGTCCCACCTGGGCCTTGCGCGCGAACTCGCGGCGCACTTCGGGCTCAAACTGAAGTATCCAGATATCCGATTCAGCGGGACGGCTGCGAACCAGGCGGGACTTCACGGCCTTCTGGACAGTGTTGTGGTGGAGTCGGACGAACTCTGCCCGCTCTATCTGGCCCATGTGATCAGCGGAGTGAAAGTCGGTCCGAGTCCGTTGTGGATGCAGGGCCTGCTGCGCGCGGTCGGTCTTCGGCCGATCAACAATATCGTCGATGTCACCAACTATGTGCTTCTGGAGTCGGGTCAACCGCTTCACGCCTTCGATGCGGCCCAGTTGAAGGGGAACCGCATTGTGATACGGACCGCGAGCAACGGAGAGGTCTTTACCACCCTGGATGGGAAAGAGAGGAAGCTTTCGAGCCGCATGCTGACCATTGCGGACGGGGAGCGGACGGTCGCGATAGCGGGCGTGATGGGCGGTGAGTCATCCGAGGTCTCCGATGAGACGACGGACATCGTCCTTGAGTCCGCCTACTTCAGGCCTTCGGGCATTCGATGGACATCGCGCCGGCTCGGATTGTCGACGGACAGCTCCTATCGCTTTGAACGCGGCGTTGATGCCTTGTCCGTGTCCTATGCCGCCTACCGGGCGATCGACCTGATTCTCGAAACGGCGGGCGGCAAAGTATGTGACCCGATCTTCAAGGTGGGTGCAGAGAAGGCCTGGGACAACGAAATCAGGCTGTCTCCCGCCTACGTGAGAAAACGCCTGGGCTTCGATATCAGTGATGATACCATACGGGAATCGCTCGAATCGCTCGAGCTTCGAGTCGATCGGGAGGAGGAGGACGAAGAGAATGGTGGAGTCATCTGGACGATAGCGATACCCAGTTTTCGGTTGGACCTCGACCGCCCCATTGATCTGGTCGAGGAGATTCTGAGGGTGCATGGGACGGACAAGATCCCGCCCGCATCGGTGATCAGCCCCGGTATTGTGAGCGGCGACGATCCGGTGACGGTATTCACGCGGGCGGCTTCGGGTTACCTGGTTGGCCAGGATTTTCACGAGTGCATAAACTATACCCTTCGTTCGGGTGATGAGATCAAGCACGGCTTCTCCAATGTCCTGGCCGAGGAACTGAAGCTGGCCAACCCGATCATCGAAGACCAGACCCACCTGAGAGCGACGCTGGTACCGGGACTGATCGATGTCCTCAAGTTGAACCAGGCCCGCCATACCGGAGCTTCGCATCTATTTGAATGCGGCCGGATCTTCCGTGAACGCGAAGGCGCCGTCGACGAGATGATCGGGGTGGGATTTGCGATTGGCGAGGATCTGGACCGCGTAAGCTGGCGAAAGACGGGAGCCGCCGATTTCTTTGCCGCAAAGCGGCGTATTCTGCGTCTGGCAGCTCTGGCGGGCATCGACACCACACTCTTTGAAGTCGAACCCCTGCCGGTTACGGAGGGAGGATGGCAATCAGGCCACGCGGCCGGTTACGATGACCCCGAGGGTCGATTTACCGTGCGGTTTGGTCTGCTCGACGTCGGCGAGCTTCATCGTGAAAACATTCGTGGCAAGGTGGTGGCAGGCCTGCTCACGGTCAGCCCCGAATTCCTGGCCACAAAGGGCAGACGGGCCAAGTTTCAGCCCTTCAGCAGTTACCCGCCTGCGCTCCGCGACCTGGCCCTGATCGTTGATCGGAGTACTCCGTCCGGCAGGGTGGGTGGCGACTTGCTCGCTTTGGGGCGCAAGACTATTGAAGGCGAGTTCGAACTCGCGGCGGTTGATCTGTTCGATCTCTATGAAGGCGATGGGTTGCCGGAAGGCGCCAGGAGTCTCGCTTTCTCCCTTTCCTACGGATCGATCACCCGGACCCTGACCGATGACGAAGTGAATACCGCGTTTGGTGCGCTGGTCGATATGATCGAAAAGGATACCCCTTACCGGGTTCGCCGCTGACGCGCGAGGGACATGAGCACACACGCCCATATAGACATCGATTACGTGGCTAACCTGGCGCGTATTGCGCTGAGCGACCAGGAACGATCGTTGTTTTCGGAACAACTAGAGGAGATCCTGGAGTATATCGAGCAACTCAAATCGGTTGACGTGGATGGGGTGGAGCCGACCGCACATACCTTTCCCGTCACCAATGTGTGGCGGGAGGATGTGGTGCGTCCGGGTCTGACCCAGGAGGAAGCCATCGGCAATGCTCCCGAGGCGAGGGATGGGATGTTCGTTGTACCGAAGGTGGTGGAGTAGGAGAGGGGGCGCTCAATGTCTGACGGCATCATCGACAAGACGGCAATTGAACTGGGCACCCTTCTGGCGGACGGACGGGTTTCGTCGGTCGAGATCATGCGTGCCCACATCGATCGGACCCGAACGGTCGACGATGCGGTGGGAGCGTTCATATCCTTTGATGAGCAGGATGCTCTGAACCAGGCAACCGCTTCGGATGAAAGGAGGCGTTCTGGAGGCGCGCTCGGTCCGCTGGATGGCATCCCGGTCGCGATCAAGGATGTCCTCGCGGTTCGGGGCCAGCCTCTCGGATGTGCCAGCAAAATGCTGAAGGGATTCGTGTCCCCATACGACGCCCATGTGGTCGAGCGACTGCGGCAGCAGGGTGCGATTGTCTGGGGGCGCTTGAATATGGACGAATTCGCCATGGGTTCCTCGACCGAAAACTCTGCGATGCGGGCGACGTCGAATCCCTGGGATCTCGAACGGGTTCCGGGCGGGAGCAGTGGTGGCAGCGCCGCTTCGGTGGCGGCTTTGGAAACGCCCCTGGCTCTGGGCAGCGATACGGGCGGTTCGGTCCGACAACCGGCTTCTTTTTGCGGGGTTGTCGGCATGAAGCCCACTTATGGACGGATTTCCCGGTATGGGCTGGTGGCCTTCGCCTCATCCCTTGACCAAGTGGGTCCCGTTGCCCGGTCGGTCGATGACGTGGCCCTTTTGCTCGGTGCCGTAGCCGGCCACGATGGCCGGGATTCGACCTCGGTCGAACAGGTGGTGCCGGACTATGTTCATGGCGACCCACCTGCGGACAGGAAGTGGAAACTCGGGGTGCCCAGGGAGTATTTCGGAGCTGGTATCGACCCGGAGGTCAAGGCGGCGGTCGACAGGGCGATCGAGTTTTACTCCAGAACGGGGTGTGAGGTGTCGGAGGTATCGCTTCCGAATACTGAATATGCGGTGGCCACTTACTACATCATTGCCACGGCGGAGGCCTCCTCGAACCTGGCGAGGTATGATGGGGTCCGCTACGGTCACCGGGCCGCCAAAGCGGAAGACGGGGTGGACCTTTATTTCCAGTCGAGGGCGGAAGGATTCGGCGCGGAGGTGAAGCGAAGGATCATCCTCGGGACCTATGTGCTGAGCAGCGGGTATTATGATGCCTACTACCTGCGGGCCCAGAAAGTGCGGACGCTGATACGGCGAGATTTCCTGAATGCCTTCGAGAAGGTCGATGCGTTATTGACGCCCACCTCGCCGGTCCCGGCTTTTCGCAGGGGTGAACGCACATCGGATCCGCTGGAGATGTACCTCTGCGATATTTACACGATCGGGGCCAACCTGGCGGGAATTCCCGGATTGTCGATTCCCTGCGGATTCACGGAAGGCGGTCTGCCGATCGGCATGCAGATACTCGGGCGTCCATTTGGTGAGCAGGAGATCCTGAGCCTGGGAAAACAATTTGAGATCGGACACGAGTTCACGGAACGTCGACCGGATCTTTGAACCGCGCGTGGATTTGACTCAGCGATACGGTCGAGCATAGATGCGGGGTATGTTGTTTCTTTCACCCAGGCTGCGATTGGCTCTTCTCCTGACCGCCATCGTGTCTGTTTTGACGCCGGAGTGGCTCGAAGCCGACCCGCGGTCGGGCCAGTGGGCGCATCAGAGCAGCTCTCTGAGGCCGGACAGCCAGGTGGTCTGGGGAGGGCTTGACAACGGTTTTCGTTATGCGGTGTTGCCCCATGATGGCGTGCCGGGTCGCGTCAGCATCCAGCTTCTCGTATTGGCCGGGTCGCTCGATGAAAGAGACGACGAACTGGGAATCGCCCATTTTATTGAGCACATGGCGTTCAACGGGACGCGAAACTTCAAAGCGAGCGAGATGACCTCGTTCTTCCAGCATCTGGGCATGGATTTCGGCAGCGACGTGAACGCCATGACCACGCTGGACTACACGGTCTATACCCTCGAGTTTCAGGAGAACACCGAGGATCTCCTGCGACGGGGGTTCACTCTTTTCAGGGATTTTGCCGACGGGATCACATTTGAGCAGATCGAAATCGAGAAGGAACGGGGGGTTATCCTGAGTGAACTGCGGGCCAACGATGGATTCGAGTACCGCATGAGCAATGCCGCCAAGAGTTTCTTCTTCTCCGGACTGGCCTTCCCGGAGAGAAACCCGATCGGGTTGCCCAGCATTCTCAATTCACTGAATCAGGATGATTTTCTTGAATACTACCGGCGGATGTACCGGCCCGACCTCATGGTCTTTGTCGCTTCCGGGGATTTCGAGTCCGATGGGATGATCGGACTGGTCAGCGAGTTCTTCGGGGACATTCCGAAACCAACGAGTCGAATACCGGAGCGAAACCTGGGTCGGCTGGATAAAGGACGGGGTCTGCGGGCATCCATATTCGAGATTTCCCATGTGGGATCGGGAACTGTGCAGGCGGCTTCGATCGCCTCCGAACGTGAAAAGGCTGATTCCCGCGCCTCACGCAAACGGTGGCACGCCCGCGAGTTTGCGGCCTCCCTTCTCACCAATCGTATGCGCCGGATGATTCCTCAATCACGCGGAGCGGGTGCTTCGGTCGAACGCATCATGGGCTATTCCGCGACGGTTGCAGGCATGACCGTACCCGGGGGGCCGGGCTGGCGCGATGGCCTCCTCTCATTGGACCAGGTCATACGCCTGACCAGAGACGAGGGATTCCAGGCCAAGGAAGCGGAGTTGATGAGAAAACGACAGATATTGGATCTTGAAAAACTCCGGGCTCAATACTCCAAGCTCGATCCCGGCGTAATCAGTTCGTCCATCGTTCGTTCCATCGCAGAGGAACATGTGTTCATCGGCCTGGAAGCAGACCTCGCCCTGCGTGAGGGCTTTCTTCGAGAACTCGACATGGGGGACGTCAACCGCGCTTTCAGGGAGAGTTGGGACATGGACAACCTCGCCTACTATCTGGGGGGTGAGGTGGCGGTGAAGGGAGGGCCCGAAGAAATCATCGATGACATCAAGCGTCATCGAAAGGGAGGCATCTCCTATATCACGATGCAGCCTGAGTTGGAGAAGACGATCGAACTGCACGACTGGGGTCCGGTGGGCGAAGTGGTCGAACGTGAGACCGTTCCGGAATTCAACGCGACCCTGATGCAATTCGGCAATGGGGTCCGGCTCAACTTTGTGGAAAGCCAGCAGGAGCCATCGATGGTCCAAGCGGTGGTCCGGGTGGGCGGAGGTCTGTTTGACCTGAAGGGCAACCGCATGGCCATCCGGGATTTCGCGCTGGATACCGTGCTTCGGAGCGGGACCACCCATTACCAGGCCGAGGACATCGGTTCGGTGGTCAGTTCGACCATGCTTGAGTTCAGTTTCGATCTGGATGACCACGATGCCTTCACCTTTCGAGGAGCCTTTGGTAGTGAGGATTTGGAGACATTTCTCGCGATTGTGACCGAGTTTCTCTACAAACCGCGTTTTTCACGCACGGTTTTCAACAGCGCATTGATGGGCGCAGTCATGGCCCGGCAGGGCTCGGTCATGGGACTGCAGGACGGGTTCAGAAAGCTCGACAACCACCTTTACCGAACCGATGCACGGTTTGCGTGGGGCGGACCCATGGACTATGCATCGCTTGGCGTTTCGGATGTTCGGAAATGGCTCCAGGGACCCCTGGCCACCGGTTATGTCGAGGCCACCATCGTGGGTGATATACCCGAAGAACTGGTAGTGGAGAGTTTCTCCAGGACCCTGGGTTCACTGCCGGAACGGGCGCCGAAAAAGAAAAAGAGAATTGTCCGGCCGGTTTCGATTGCGGCAAAGCCGGGATTCCAGCGGATCGAGTTCACGGGCGAGGCATACCAGGCCGCGGCCGTTGGCATCTGGCCGATTGACGCAAAACTCTCCCTGCGCGACCGCGCCAACCTGAGCGTTTTGAGCCGGATCCTCGAGATTCGCATTCGAAGGGAAATCAGGGAGGACCTGGGCCTGGCCTATTCGCCGCGGACCGAATTCAAACCCTATCCTGAATACTCGAAGTTTGCCCTGGTTCGGGCCATGATTGACTGTTCACCCGACGAGGCCGAAAGCATCGCCCTGAAGGTGGAGAGAATTGCAGTCGAAATTGCCGAGGAGGGAATCAGTCAGGAAGAATTTGAGGGCGCTCTCGGACCCTATGTGGGGCATGTCCGACAGGAACTGAACAAGAACAGCTTTCTGATCAGCTCTGCCCTGATGAGGGCTCAGGAAAAGCCGAAGAGCCTTGAAGAGGCGATTGAAATGAAGGCCGATCTGCTGGAGCAGATCAGCCTTGAGCAGGTGGAGGCCTTTGCAAAGACTGTTTTCGCGGCGGATAATACGCGGACCGCGGCCATCGTTCCAAAACCATTCGTGGGCGTTTTCCAGATTGAGGAAGGCGGCTCGGCCGGAGAGGAAGTTCTTGGGCGGGGACTGTAACTATATCATGGTCGAATCCAAGGTGGAATATGAAGCCGTCATCGGGCTTGAGGTGCACGTGCAGGTCAAGACCCGGTCCAAGATGTTCACAACCGCCAGGGCCGGGTTTGGGCATGAACCCAATCATTTGACGGATCCGGTCATCATCGGGCTTCCCGGTGTCCTGCCGGTCATGAACAAGGAAGCGATCGACAAGACCATCGCGACCGGCCTGATGTTCAACTGTACGATCGCGGAGGTGTGCAAATGGGATCGCAAGAATTACTTCTATCCGGACAGCGCGAAAAACTATCAGATTTCCCAATACGATCAGCCGATCTGCATCGGGGGTGAAATCGAGATCGAGCTTCCCGGGTCTGCACGGAACATCATGGGCGGGCACCGGAGTGTCGGTCTCACCCGGATTCATCTTGAGGAGGATGTGGGCAAGTTGAACCACTTCGCTTCCGACTCCCTGGTTGACTTCAACCGGGCCGGTACGCCGTTGATGGAGATTGTTTCTGAACCCGACCTGTTCAATTCGGACGAAGTTTTTGCCTACCTGACCGCTTTGCGACAGGCCATCGTCGGCGCCGGCATCTCCGATTGCGACATGGAGAAGGGGCAGTTGAGGTGCGACGCGAATATCAGCGTCCGCCCGGTCGGGAGTGAAACCCTGGGCACCAAGGTCGAACTGAAGAATCTGAACAGTATCAGCGGTGTTCGCAACGGGGTGGACTACGAGATCCGCCGACAGACCGCAGCGACCCGGCGGGGAGAGGTCATCGTGCAGGAAACCCGTCGTTGGGATGCGGATACGGGCGTGACCACCTCGATGCGAACCAAGGAGATGGCGCATGACTACCGCTATTTCCCGGACCCGGACCTGATGCCGGTGATGGTTGACAAAGCCTGGCGGGAGTCCATTCGCGTCCGGTTGCCGGAAATGCCGTTCGACCGCCAGAGGCGTCTGATGAAGGTCTACGATCTTCCCTACACCATCACCTCGGTTCTGGTGGTCGATCGGGAACTGGCCGAGTTCTTCGAGGAGGCGGTGGGGGATGAAACGGTCCGGGCCCGGGCCATTGGGAAGTGGGTGACAAATGACCTGCTTCGGGAGATGGCGGAAGCCTCCGTCAGTCTATCCGAAATCAAGATTGAAGCCGGCCAGTTGAGCGACCTGGTGGGTCTGGTTGAGGAAGGGGTCGTCTCCAGCAGTCAGGCTCGGGAGGTTTTTTCCGAAGCGTTCGCCACGGGTGACTCGCCTGAGGCGATCATCGAGCGACGAGGTATGAAACAATCGACCGACACCGGCGAATTGGAGGTTTGGTGCCGGGAGGCCATGGCGGCCCGGCAGGAGTCGGTTGAGGCTTTCCGGTCCGGCAACGAGAAGGCGTTGAACGCCTTGAAGGGACCGGTCATGAAGGCGAGTCGGGGCAAGGCAAACCCGCGCATGGTCGATGAGATTCTGCGCCGCCTGCTGGCGGAATGAGTTGCGAGCACCAAGAGCGCACTTTGAAAAATCTGAGCATGACAGCCTCCGATTGATCAAGGTGCCTTTGAGATCCGGTTAACCAATAAGGAAAAGGGGATATTTATGAATAAAGAAAATGAGAAGGTACCCGAAATATCACGACGAAATATGCTGAAGGGACTTGGCGCGGGAGCGGCGGTCCTTGGAGCGGGCTCGATGCTTCGGGCCGGGACGGCCGATGGTGGCGACAGTCCGGCCGAGAGTGAGATCGGCTTCCGGGACGGGGTCTACGTGCTGCCGCCATTGCCCTATGCCTATGATGCTCTCGAGCCCTACATCGATGAACAGACCATGAGGCTGCATCATGATATTCACCACGCCGGTTATGTCCGCGGTGCAAACCGCGCCCTGGAGAAGCTCCGTTCCATTGCAACCGGAGACGGTGATCGTCCGTATTCGAAGCACTGGGCCCGGGAATTGGCGTTTCACGGATCGGGTCACGCCATGCATGTGCTTTTCTGGAACTGCATGACCCACGATGGCGGCGGAGTTGCCAGGGGAGACCTCGCCAAGGCGATCCGGCTGAGCTTCGGCAGCTTTGAAGGGTTCACCGAACTGTTCCGTGCCGTTTCCGGATCGGTTGAGGGAAGCGGGTGGGGCATTCTCGGTTACGAGAGTCTTTCCGGCGGTCTGATTGTAATTCAGGCGGAGAAGCATCAGGATCTGACCGTGCAGGGCACATATCCCCTCCTGGCCGTGGACGTCTGGGAGCACGCCTATTACCTGAAATACCAGAACAAGCGGGCCGACTACGTGAAGGCGTTCATGAACGTGATCAACTGGGATTACGTCGGTGCGCGCTATGCCGCGGCCAGGATGGGGTAGGGTTCCCGGGCGGTGGTTCCTGGCGCGACAAGCCCTCCGGGTGTTTCTCAATCGGAGGCGCACCGATCTTGCGCGATCGTCGAGAAGGTGAACTGCCCGGGGTGTTCTTCCTGGTGCGCGGCCGGCCCGGCGGTTCAGCCCTACCTTTGGGGTTTGTTGCGAGGGATGTGCGCCATTTGACGTGCGAGTATCCTCCTCACCCCGATTTTGGACGAAAGACGGTGATTTTCTCCGGGTAGGCCTCCAGAAAAGGGCCGTCGATCAGGTCGATGCAGTAGGGGATGGCCGGGAAGACTGCTTCCAGGCACTCTCGGATGGCCTTCGGTTTGCCGGGGAGATTGACGATCAGAGTGTTTCCGCGGATCCCGGCGGTCTGGCGGGAAAGAATCGCCGTGGGAACGTATTTCAGGGAGACCGCTCGCATCAGCTCTCCGAATCCGGGCAGCATCATGTCGCACACGTCCTCGGTGGCCTCAGGGGTTACATCTCGCGGTGCGGGACCGGTACCTCCGGTGGTGATTACCAGGCAGCAACCTTCAACATCGGCCATGCGGCTGAGAGTCGCGGCGATCTCATCCCGTTCGTCAGCGATGACCCGGTAGACCGGTTCAAAGGGCGTAATGAGATATTCCCGGAGTAATGCGACGGCGGCCTTGCCGGGAATATCCTCGTAGACACCGGCGCTGGCTCGGTCGGATATATTGATAACGCCGATCTTTACCGCTTGGTTCATCGAGGTGCCATGAGGTCCGGTGCCTGGGCCTGGGTCAAAGAAAAAGGCGGCTGGGGGGCCATTCGAAGGGGTCAAACCTTGATTCGTGCATTGGCATACACGAATGCAAGGTTTGACCCCGTGGTTCGAGCATTGCAGAAAGGGAGAATTATGCTATCCAAGTGCCTGTTTCATGGACCAGAAAGAGTTTAGCGAGATCATCGACCTGATACGCAAGGAAGACCCGCGGTATGACCGGCAGGCCTATTTCTTCATGCGTGGAGCCCTCGATCAGACGGTGACCCGGATGCGGAAGACGGGGTTGTTGAAGAACCGCAGCAGCAATCATGTGAGTGGTCCCGAATTGCTGGAAGGCATCCGCGACTATGCTCTGGATCAGTTTGGTCCTCTTGCTCATGCGCTCCTCAACGCCTGGAACATCCGCCGCTGCGCTGATTTCGGAGAGATCGTGTTCAACCTGATCGACTACGGCATTCTCAGCAAGACGGAGGAGGACTCGCGGGAGGATTTTTCTGAGATCTATCAGTTCGACGAGGCCTTTTCCAAACCCTTCCTGCCGGAGCGCCGGCGGTTGCCGGATCCGCCTGTGTTGACGTTAGAATCGTCGTAAATCCGGCTCCTCCTTTTTCCGGATGGTTCCGGGGTTGGTCCGGACGGGGTCACAATACCCATAGCTCATTTGATGAACGAATCTCCCCTGCATCCGAGTGTCCAAAAAAGGACAACCCTTGAAGCGCTCCTTAATGAACCGGTCGAACGCCGGGTCCTCGACAATGGCCTTGTCGCCATCGTCAAGCCCGACCACAGCAGCTCCGTGGTCAGCGTTCAGGTCTGGGTCAGGACGGGAAGCATCCATGAAGGACCGTGGTCGGGAGGAGGATTGTCCCACTTTCTGGAGCATATGTTGTTCAAGGGAACCGAACGGCGTACGACCCGGGATATCCTGGCGCTGGTTCAATCGCACGGTGGCACTATGAACGCCTACACGACGTTTGATCGCACCGTCTACCACATCGACCTTCCGAGCGAATCAGTCGAGGTGGCTCTGGATGTTCTCGGCGATGCCGTGTTCCATTCCAGACTGCCCGAGGAGGAAGTTGTCCGGGAACGGGATGTCATCTTGCGGGAGATCGACATGTATCAGGATGATCCTGACTCTCTGCTTTCCCAGGCCCTGTTTGAAACGGCCTTCCATGACCACCCTTACCGACAGCCGATAATCGGACACCGGGCCGTATTCGAAAAGGTCAGTCGGGATGACCTCGTCGACTATTACCGCTCGCGTTACGTGCCGAACAATGTGGTCGCCATTGTGGTTGGAGACGTGGATGAGGAGGCGACCTTTGCCTCCCTGGAGAAGCACTTTGGAACCTGCCCCAGGGCCCGTCTGGAACCGGTTTACCTTCCCGAAGAACCCGGACAATTGGCGCCCAGGAGCCGGGAATTGACCGGGGATGTCCAGATCACGCGGGTTGGACTGGCCTACCAGGTGCCGGGCTTGGAGCATCCCGACACGCCGGCCCTCGATCTTCTGGCCATGGTTTTTGGCCATGGTGACAGTTCATTTTTCTGGCAGGAACTGAGGGAGCGCAACCGCCTGGTCCATTCGGTCGGCGCCGCGAACTGGAATCCGGGGTCCAGCGGGCTCTTTTATGTTTCTCTGGTTTGCGAACCGGAAAACCAGGAGGCCGCCATCGCCGGAGTGAACGAGGTGATCGGCAAACTCCTGACCCGAGGTATCCCCGAATCGGTTCTGGCCAAGGCGATACGGCAGATCCAGGTGGGCGAAATCAATGTGCGAAAAACCATGAGCGGGCAGGCCTCGCGCCTGGGCGTGGCCGAGGTGGTTGTGGGCGAGGTTAATTTCGCACCGACCTACCTCCGTCGATTGGGTCAGATCACTGTTGCAGACTTGAAAAGAGTGGCCGGAGCCTACCTTAAGGTCGGTCGCCTGACGCGGGTGACGATGAATCCGAAAGGGAGGGCGAAGACCGAGGCTCCCAGCGTGGGGCGACGGTCCGCGAACCCTGATTTCGAGGAAGTCAGGCTGAGCAACGGGATGCGGGTGCTTTTTCGGGAAAATCCTTCACTTCCAAATCTCAATATCCGCGTCGTGGGTCGAGCCGGGGGATTTCTGGAACCGGACCAGAGCCGGGGGATCACCCAGTTGATGGCGACGTTGCTGACTCGTGACACCGAGAAGCGATCGGCAGCCAAGGTGGCGGGATTGATCGAGTCGGTGGGTGGTTCGTTCAGCGAATTCGCCGGAGACAACAGCTTTGGTTTGTCCTGCGAGGTTCTGCCCGAGGATTCGGCCCTGGCCTTGGACGTTCTCTCGGATGCGTTTCTCCGGCCGGCGTTCAAGCCCGCGACGGTGCGGCGCGAGCGCGAAGCACAATTGGCCGGTATTCGGGAAGCGCGCGACGATATCGTGCACGCGGCGCGTTTCCGATTCAGGGAGCTTTTTTTCGGGCAACATCCGCTCGCGGTGGACAGTGAGGGCACCCTTGAAATGGTCGGGCGATTGCGCCCGAAGGACCTCCGATTTCATCGGGATCAACTCGTGCGGGCCGGCAATCTTGTCGTGGCGGCATCGGGTGCCTTTGACCGGGAGGAGCTTCTTGGGCGCATTGAGGAGGCTTTTTCGAGCCTACCCGAGGGTGAAGTCGAGCTGTCGGAGAATTCGCCCGGGCTGCCGGTCACCACCGGCCATCATGTCCTCTCACAGGACCGCGAACAGGTCATCGTTTTTCACGGCTTTCCCGGCCCCGGAGTCCTCTCGGAAGACTTCATGGCCAGTGAGGTGCTGGACGCGGTTCTCAGCGGCGGGGCCAGTCGACTCTTCGAGCGGGTCAGAGGAGAACAGGGTCTCGCCTATTTTGTTCATTCCGGTCGGATCCTGGCGATGACCGAAGGCATGTTCTTCTTTGTGGCAGGAACAAATCCCGGCGGGTACAGGCAGGTGATTTCCGAATTCTGTGCAGAAGTCGACCGAGCCTGCGATGGAGGATTCTCGGAAGAGGAATTGCAAGGGAGTGTGGCACGTTTGAAAGCCGGGCGAAGGATGTCGATGCAGACGAATTCAGCGTGTTCGATACAGGCCGCTTTGAATGCGATCTATGGCCTGCCGGTCAATGACTGGCGCAATTACGATGCAAAGATCGATGCGGTCACCCTCGAGGATCTTCAGAGATTTGCGCAGACGCGATTCTCCTCCGAAAACCGTCTGGAACTGCTGGCCGGGGCGGTGGGGGAGGGGAAGTTGGAAGTAAGAAGTAAGAAGTAAGAAGTAAGAAGTAAGAAGTTGGAAGTAAGAAGGCAGAAGTAGGAAGTAGGAAGTAAGAAGGCAGAAGGCAGAAGGCAGAAGTAAGAAGGCAGAAGTAAGAAGGCAGAAGTAAGAAGTAAGAAGGCAGAAGTAGGAAGTAGGAAGGCGGAAGAGGTCAGCGATCAGAGGTCAGAAGGGCGTTTGATCCCGCCGGATGCGGGAGCTCGTTCGGTGCTTCCTACCGATCGGTACCGGCTTCTTCGACGCTTACGGCCTTGAATGCCGGGCGGGCGAATCTCTGAGTGGGGACCGCTCCGACCGGGTTGAGTTTGTGGGTGTCGATCCCCCGGCAGAGGTAGGTCTTGAAATTCGGGTTCACCGTCATGTCGTTCTTCACATGGGTGCCGCTGTAGCGAATGGTCAGCCCGGCCCGACGGCGGTCGGAGGGATTGGCCGGTGATCCGTGGACGGCGCGATCGTCATGGATGGAGATCTCGCCGGCGTTCAATCTGAATTGGATGGCCTCGTCCTCTTTGAACGAACCACCCTCGAGTTCCAGGGTAAGCACGGAATCTGTCTCGGTGGATCGCTTGTGCTTGATCAGCCCCATCTTGTGAGTGCCTGGGACGAGCTTCATGGCTCCGTTGACGGCGTCGACATCGTCAAAGGCGAGCCAGACCGTGACCGTGTTCTGCGGCTCCATCGGCCAGTAGTAGGCATCCTGGTGCCACCCCACCGTCTCCAGGGTACGCGGTTCCTTGATGAAGAAACTGCTGGCCCAGAGGTAGAAGTTCGGCCCAAGGAGTCCCTCGACGAGGTCGAGAATCTTAGGGTTGAAGCAGATCTCATGGAGGTAGAGGCTGGTCTCGTGCCACTCGCGGATGTCCTTGGCTGTCTCTCCCGGTTCAAGCAGAGCAAGCAGTTGCGGCAATTCCGAGTTCATCCGATCCATCTCACCGCTGGTGTAGATGGGTGGCAGGCCGAGCAGGTAGCCGTCTTCGTGAAAAGACTGAATCTGCCGGGGAGAAAGAGGGGTGGTGGATTCCATGGATGAGAGGGGTGGTGCCGGAACTGTGGCGGCGTTTTCCCAACCGGGCAAGTTTGCATGTAACCGTTTGGTTACCTGGTGGCGTCGCTTCCGGATACCAACTGAATGTCGCTTCCGGGTGGAAAGAAACCGATGGCATGGAGACCGGATGGTGCCAACCTGCAGGTGAACGTTTTCTGACAGCCTCCAACAGGGCGGACCGGGGCCGGGCGGAAAATTTTGACACCCCCACCGTTTCAGTCCTTGATCCTGCCATCTTTGGCAGAATGTCCCAAGAAACAATCCAGCAAAAACCCGGTTGCGATCGTGCCAGGAAGATCCTGCACCTGAGCCCCTGAACAACCGAATAACCATATCCCACAACCTTCGGGAGTCGTTCCAATATGAATGGACCAGTAAACGGGATCCATGCCTTTGCACACTCCATGAAGCAATGCAGGAGGAAGAATAACAAAACAGCGCGAACTATGATGAATGATACCACCCAGAGGTCAAATCGGGCGAAACAGGTCGCCGTGTTGTCGATGGCGGTGGCGGCGGGCTTGCTCGCAGCCTGTGCCAAGAAGGAAGTCAAGTCACCTGAACCGCCACCACCGCCGCCTGCACCGCCACCTGCAGTGGTTGAGCTGCCGCTCTTCCCGGGTGGAATCGGTGCACTGACGGCTTATCTGGAAGACAATACCGTATACCCGGAAGAGGAAGGTATGGAGGGTGTTGGGGGGACGGTCCCTGTTCGATTCCTGATCGGAGAGGATGGTTCGATCTCGAACATCGAGGTAGTCGAGAGTGTTTCTGCGGAATTCGACACGGCTGCGGTCACAGTGGTTACGGATATGCCGAATTGGCAGCCAGGCACACAGGGTGACACTCCCGTTGGAGTGAATTACCAGTTGGAGGTTGTGTTCATTCCCCCCCCACCGCCACCACCACCGCCGCCACCACCTGCAGTGGTGGTTATGCCGACCTTCCCTGGAGGTCTGGGTGCTCTCGCTGCCTATCTGGATGAGCATGCCGGTTACCCGAATGCGGCAATAGAGGACCGCATTGAGGGCGAGGTATCTCTTCGGTTCGTGGTTGGAGCAGACGGTGTGATATCGAATGTCGAGGTCGCCGAGGGTATCTCTCCGATTTTCGACACAGCCGCGGCCAATGCCGTGTCGGGTATGCCGAAATGGCTGCCGGGCACACAGGGTGACATACCCATCAGTGTCGACTACCAGTTGGCGGTAGGGTTCGTGCCTCCGCCACTACCGCCGGCAGTGGTGATGATGCCGCGTTTCCCGGGGGGCGTGAAGGCTCTTTCCGCCTATCTGGATGAGCATGCCGAATACCCGGAAAAGGCCAGGCTGGAGGGTATTGAGGGTACCGTGGCTGTTCGAGCCCTGATCGGAAAGGACGGTTCCGTATCAAATATAGAGATCGTCGAAGGCATGTCTGCGGATTTCAATGCATCTGCGGTCAAAGCCGTGTCGGGTATGCCGAAATGGCTGCCGGGCACACAGGGCGGCATTCCCATCAGTGTCGAAGGTCAGATGCGTGTCGGGTTCGTCGTGCCTCCTGCTCCCTCCCTGGACACCTTGGTATTGATGCCGTATTTCCCAGGAGGTAGGGAGGCGCTCGCTGCTTTTCTGGACAAGAATCTCGGGTATCCCTACGAAGCCAAAAAGGCGAAGATTGAAGGCACGGTAACCGTCGGGTTCACAATCGGAAAGGACGGATCGATTTCGGATGTCAAGGTCGTGAAGGGTGTTTCTCCGGAACTCGACGCCGCTGCGCTCGAAGTAGTGAGACGCATGCCGGATTGGTTGCCGGGCACGGAGGGTGGCATCCCCGTAAGTTCGCAGTATCAATTACCGGTCAAGTTTACCCTGCCATAAGGGAGGACTTTCCAACATTTGAGCAGGTTTGATGTGAATCAGGCGTTCTGCGTTCTGACGGAGGAATAATTCCTAGGAATTAACCCAACAACAATAGAACAGATTATGAAGAAAAGTATTATTGCATTAGTGGCGGTGAGCCTTTCAGCCCTCATTATCGGACTGACCGGGTGCGGACCGAAAAACGCGCCGAAGAGCATCATTGATGAGGCTCAGAAAATCCAGGAACCAGAGGATCGGGAACTGGTGGTTGCCGCCCTCAGCGATTTTCTGGAATCAGAGGTGGTTGGCCCATTTTTTGACAGCTCCTATGGCTGTGCGATCTTCCCGTCGGTGGGCAAGGGAGGTCTCGGGATCGGTGCTGCCTCGGGTGGAGGTTGGATCTTCCGCGAGGGTGATCTCGTCGCGATCACAAGGATGACTCAGGTAACAATCGGATTTCAGGCCGGCGGTCAGCTCTTCAGTCAGATCATCTTCTTCGAAAACGCCGAAGCCTACGGTGCGTTCGCCAAAGGTGATTTCGAGTTTGGAGCGCAGGCTTCGGCCGTGGCCATCACGGCTGGTGCGAGCGCCTCAACCGGCACTCAGGGCGGCGGCACGTCCGGTGCGGGCAGTGCACAATCCAAGACCGAATACACGGATGGCATGGCCATATTCACCCGCGCCAAGGGTGGCTTGATGTACGAAGCATCCATTGGCGGTCAGAAGTTCAGCTACACCGAGCTCGAAATGTAGTTTCGGATACAATATTAGTTCAGTCCTTGCTACCGTCGGTTTCGGGTTGCCCTTCCAAGGGCCAATTCGAGACCGACGGTTTTTTTGCGCAGGGCGTCACTCGTTCTTTGGCCCGCGTCATATGACGGGTGATCGGTGAGCATGATCTCGGATCTTCCCCCTCATCGTAATCTCGCGTTTCAGGACTTGCCCGGTGCCTTCGCAGGTCCGGGGCTCAATCCCGATCCATGAATGACTCTCGGATATGCCGCCTGTGCCCCTTCCAATGGACTGACCAATCAACCGGTCCGAAAGGTTTTGCGTTTGCGGCAGGTAACCACATAGATAACAGCGATGAAAACGCTTACCAAGACCCTACTGACCACGATAATTGCTGCTTCCGCTTTGCTGTTCCTCGCGGCCTGCGCAAAAAAAGAGCCGGCAACCGCCTCTGAGGCAGCCGCTGAAGCTGCCACTGAGATGGACGCAGCGGCGGATTCCGATGAAGTGAAGAAAGCCCAGGAGGACACGGAAAAGGCTGCCGAAGAAGCCAAGAAAGAATTGGATGACGCCAGCAAATGAACTGGCTGAGATACAATTCTTAGTTTTTGAAAGACGCCCGCTTTGGTGGGCGTCTTTTTTTGCCCGGGATCACTCGGCCCATACGGCCTCGAGCCTTTTCAGGAACTGGATATCGAGTCGAAAAGGGCGATGATGTTCTCGGGAGGGACGTTGGCCTGGATATTGTGTATTGATGCACAGACCAGCCCCCCGTCCATCCCCAGGGCCGCTACGTTCTGACGGGTCTCGGCGGAAACCTGCTCGGGGGTCCCGTCTGTGAGCGTTGATTGCCCATCGCAGGATCCACCCCAGAAAATGAGTTGATCACCGAAATCCCGCTTGAGCGTCGCCGGGTCCATGCCGGCCGCAGAGGTCTGAACAGGGTTGAGGATATCAACGCCCATCTCAATGATGGAGGGCAGAAGCGGGACAATCGCTCCATCGGAATGGAGCATGACCTTCCATGAAGTATGTTCGTGGATCCAGTCGAGTCCCCGCTTGTAGGCAGGCAGCAACTTCTCCCGGAACATACCGGTCGAGAGGAAGGGAGCAGACTGCGTTCCGAAGTCATCGCAGATCTGGATGATCTGGACCCGATCGCCGACTGCCTGATGAAAGAGGGCGAGGTTTTCGAGCCAGACATCGGTCAGGACGCCAAAGAGGTCGGTGACATATTCGTCCTCCGAGGCAAAGGTGATCATCCAGTCCTCGAACCCTCCCTGACCGATCCCATTGAAGAGTTCATAGGGCGGTCCCATTGGGGCGATGATGGCCTTGTCGGTATGGATGAAGAGATTTTCCGATTCGGTCCGGGTGTGCTCGAGAATGGCTTCAGCGATGACGGGAGGGCGCCATGCGTCGAGATTTGGATGTGTCGCCCCCGGGTATTTCTCGAAGCGATCGAAATAAAAGGCGCCCCCGGGCATGGCAGCGACGATGTCGCCACCGCGTTTGAGCATGAATCCGCCTGATCCATCCGGCTCCGGATTGAAACCGCCCGGAATCTCGACCCGCAGCCCGTCGGGCAGATCCCAGGCCTTCCAGTCACGATTTTCGACTCCGAAGGCGACGGCGGGTCGGTGGAGGCCAACGCAGTCGGCGCAAAATCGATCGGCGATTCCGGATTCGACCTCGGCCAGCATCTGGTAGGTGTCGTAGACGCGAGGCAGGTTGTGCGAGGGCCCGCCAAGTGCCTCGCGAAGCTTGGCATACGCCCAGACTGAGATGCCGGACTGACGGGTCCCGCCAAAGTCGATCGGTATCCGGTCGACGGGTTGGCGATTGAGTGTGGCGATGATACGGTCGCGGGAAGTCATGATGTGGGCGGGGATCATGAGTTCCGGAGTCGCCCGGTGCAATGGCAAGGAGGGAATCAGGCTGTAGGAAGTTAGGCTGTAGGGGATTAGGCTGTAGGTTGAGTGAAACGAAATCCCGATGCAGATCGGGACTGTAGGCTGTAGGTACTGGGAAGAGGACGCGAATCTGTGAAGATCAGGGGATCGGGTGAGGCCCGGCCGATGGATGTTTGCCCGGCCTTGCGTGCGCCCTCGAAGATCAGCCCGGTTGAGCCGCCCGTTTGAGTCGCACCGACAGCACCTGCACGGATCGAAACAAACCGTAGTATAGACCGTAGTGTTTTTGCCTTCAAAACAAACCGTAGTGTGCTACGGTTTGTTTGGTGTCGGAATCTTTCGACTTCAGGTCGTTTCGCATTTCGGGCAGACTCTGCGAACCATGTTTATCCGCCGAGCTTTCACCTGTCTTTCATTCTGGGTTTTCGGGTCGCTGCCGGCGGCTGTCGAGGAGAGAGAGTTCACACCGGCCGAACTGCCGCCGGCCCTGCCCTGGTCGGGGGCGAGCGAGGGTTTGATTGTCGATAGGGATCACCCCTGGATTACTCCGGCCGAGAAAATGGGACTGGAGGATTCGCCGGATTACCCGGATACGATCGCTTATCTGCAGCGGTTGTGCGCGGCATCTGATTCGCTTGATCTGATCGACTTCGGCCGGACAGGGGAGGGACGCTCCCTCTATGTGGTGATCGCCCGATCCGCCGGGGTTGGGTCGGACAAGCCGGTGGTCCTCGCGCAGGGCGGGATCCACTCCGGTGAGATTGACGGGAAGGACGCCGGCTTGATGCTGCTTCGCGATATTGCTTTCGGCGGCAAGGAGGACCTGCTTGGGAATGTTGATTTCCTCTTTGTGCCGGTTCTCAACGTGGACGGTCACGAACGGCGGTCCCGGTTCAACCGACCGAATCAGCGCGGTCCGGCGACCCAGGGGTGGCGGACCACGGCGCGCAACCTGAACCTCAATCGTGATTACCTGAAGGCCGATACTCCGGAGATGCGGGCCATGCTGGGGTTGATCAACGAATGGGATCCGGCGCTCTATCTGGACCTCCACGTGACCGACGGGATCGACTATCAGTACGACATCACCTTCGGCTACAATGGCTATGACGGAGGTCATGCCTGGTCACCGTCGATTGGCGCCTGGTTGGATGCGGTGTTGCGCCCTGCGGCGACCAATGCCCTCGGCAGAATGGGGCATGTCCCCGGGCGCCTGGTCTTTGCTCAGGACGATCGGGATCCGGCCAAAGGGATCGGCCTCGGGTCGACCATGCCGCGTTTCTCCGATGGATACGGCGACCTCCGGCACATGCCTTCCATCCTGGTGGAGAATCACTCACTCAAGTCCTATCGGCAACGCGTGCTGGGAACCTATGTGTTTCTGGAAGCGGTTTTGCAGTGCGTCGGAGACAATGCGGACAGCCTGCGCCAGGCGATTACCGAGGATCGGGCGGCGCGGCCTGTGGTGGTGCCGGTTCGCTGGTCGATGGAAGGGGAGGAACGTCAGATCGATTTCCTCGGGGTTTCCTACGAGACTTTTGATTCAGACATTACCGGCGAAACCGAGGTGAGGTGGCTGGGTGAACCGATCGTTTATCAGGACACGCCACTCAAAACGGGAGCCGTCGGCGCAACGGTTGAACGGCCTGCCGCCTATTGGATTCCCGCAACCTATCCGGAGGTGATCGAACGCTTGCGTATCCACGGTGTGGAGATGGATCTCCTGGAGAAACCGCGATCGGTCGAAGTGAAAATGGTTCGCCTGGTCGATCCCAAACCGGCCTCCAGACCCTATGAAGGGTGGCATCGGGTATCCACCCGGACCACTCTGGAACAGAGAACCGAGATCTACCCGGCGGGGTCGGTTCGGGTATCGACCGATCAGCCCTTGGGTGAGCTGGTGGTCGTGGCACTCGATTCGGCCAGTCCGGCTTCGTTCCTGAAGTGGGGATTCTTTCCAGAGATCCTCCAGCGAACGGAATATATCGAGGGCTATGTCATCGACCCGTTGGCGACACGGATGATGGAGAACGATCCGGGTCTCAGAGCGGAGTTCGAGGCGACCTTGGCGAATGATCCGGAATTCGCAGGGAATCGGGAAGCTCGGTTGCGATGGTTCTATGAGCGCACTCCGTATTTCGACGATCGCTACCTTCTTTATCCGGTTGGGGTGGAAGTGGGGGGCGGAAGGGGAGCTGGAAGTAAGAAGTAAGAATTAAGAGTTAAGAATTGAGATGGGGGAGAGGGAAGAAGTCAGCGATCAGAGGGAAGTGCATTCGGGTAACTAATAGTAAATTAACGTAATATTAGTTGACTAAATGAGTGAGCGCTCATGTAGTGGGGTCGATCCGGCCGCATTGGTGGTCGGTCGAACCTTCGTATGAACACACTTTCCCGTCGTCGCTTTCTCCGGATTTCCGCCGCAACCATCGCGGCGGCGGGTGCTGCCGGCACTCTGGGAACCCGCGGGTTCGGTCGGATTTCGAGTTCCGGTGGTTCCGGCGCCTCGGGTGTCGAGACGGTGCCGACTTTCTGCGATATCTGCTTTTGGAAGTGCGGAACGATCGCCTACCGGCGGGACGGCAAACTCTGGAAGGTGGAGGGTAATCCGGATGATCCGCTCAGTCGCGGGCGGCTCTGCCCTCGGGGAACCGGAGGGGTGGGAGCGCACTTTGATCCGGATCGGTTGCGTGCGCCGCTGATTCGAACCCACGAACGCGGTGAGGAAAAGTGGAAGGAAGTCACCTGGGGCGAGGCCCTCGGGTTCATCGCCAGGCGGATGAACGAGATCAAGGCCGGTTTCGGACCCGAAGCCATGGCGCTCTTCAGCCACGGTATCGGGGGCACTTTCTTCAAACACACCCTGAAGGCCTACGGCACGCAGAATATTGCGGCGCCATCATTCGCCCAGTGTCGGGGACCGAGGGAGGTGGGCTTTCGCCTGACCTTTGGTGATGACGTGGGATCTCCGGAAAGAACGGACATTGCCAATGCCCGATGCCTGGTTCTGATCGGCTCGCATCTGGGCGAGAACATGCACAATACGCAGGTGCAGGAGTTTGCCGAGGCGGTCGGGAAGGGGAGCAGTATCATCGTGGTGGATCCCCGATTTTCGGTCGCGGCCAGCAAGGCGAAGGTTTACCTTCCGATCAAGCCAGGCACCGACCTCGCTCTCCTGCTGGCCTGGATGCACGTGATTGTTGAGGAGGAACTCTACGACCGCGAATACGTCGAGAAATTCGGGTTTGGTTTCGAGGCGTTCTCGGCCTCATTGCGGCAATACACACCGGAGTGGGCTTATCCGGAAACCGGTATCGATCCCGATACGATCCGGGAGACCGCCCGCGAGATGGCCCGGTATCGTCCGGCGACTCTCGTCCACCCCGGGCGGCACGTCAACTGGTATGGCGACGACGCCCAGCGCAGCAGGGCGATCGCCCTGCTCAATGCCCTGTTGGGGAGTTGGGGACGAAAGGGTGGATTCTATCAGCCGGCCAGCATGGATGTGCCGACGTATCCATACCCGGAATACCCGGAGCCGGAGCGGCCGAAGGTTGACAATCCCGACCACCGTTATCCCTTTGCGCACGAGACCCTTTCCACCGGTATTCGGGAGGCCACCATTACCGGCGAACCGTATCCGATCAAGGGGTGGATGGTTTATGGCACAAACCTGCTCAAAGCTCTTCCCAATCAGGAAGAGACCATAGAGGCGATCCGGAAGCTTGACCTGCTGGTGGTGGTGGACGTCATCCCGAGCGAAATCGCCGGTTGGGCCGATGTGGTGCTGCCGGAGTCGGTCTATCTTGAGCGTTACGACGAGCTGAATGTGGAGTGGTTTCGGGAACCGTTTGTCGCCTTGCGTCAACCGGTGGTGGAATCGCCGAACGATCAGAAACCGAATTGGTGGATTGCGCGTCGTCTGGCGGAGGAACTCGGTCTTTCGGAGTATTATCCCTGGAAGACGATCGAGGAGTACCTGCGCTGGCGGGTTGAGGCGGCCGGTTTGGATTTTGATCAACTCAGGAAGGAGGGCCTGATCCGGGGCGCCCGACAGCCGATCTTTTTCGATGAAGGCGTGGTGCCGGAGTTTTATACGCCATCGGGCAAGATCGAATTCTACTCGCCCCAACTTGAGCAGGCCGGGTTCGATCCGGTTCCCCGCTACACGCCGCCGGAGCCGGGGCCTCCGGGATCCTTCCGGTTGCTTTTCGGTCGAGCTCCGGTGCATTCCTTCAGCCGAACGCAATCAAACCCGGTGCTCGCGGATGCGATGAGTGAAAACGCGATCTGGGTCAACGATCGGGTCGCCGAGCGATTGGGATTCAAAAGCGGTGACCGGGTCAGACTTCGAAATCAGAGCGGCGTTCTCAGCAATCCGATCAAGGTGAAGGCAACCCGCCGGATTCGCCCGGACTGTGTCTACATGGTTCATGGTTTCGGTCATACCTCGAAGGGCATGCGACGGGCGTTTGGCAAGGGAGCCAGTGATTCCGGTTTGATAACCACCTACAAGACGGATCCCATAATGGGCGGAACCGCCATGAACATGAACTTCGTGACGCTGGAAAGGGAGACCTGAACGATGGCGCGCTATGGTATGGTCATTGATACGCGCAGGTGCGTCGGCTGCATGGATTGCGTCGTCGCCTGCAAGACTGAGCATGGTGTCCCGGAAGGGTATTGCCGCGACTGGATCACGGAGACGGTCATGGGTGAAAGCCCGAATCTCCGGATGGAGATTCGGACGGAACGCTGCAACCACTGTGCGAATCCGCCCTGTGTCTATTGCTGTCCGACCGGCGCCAGCCACGTCCACGAAAGAGGCGGGGTTGTTCTGGTCACCGCCAATATGTGCATCGGCTGCAAAGCCTGCCTGGCGGCCTGTCCTTACGACGCCCGTTTCATCCATCCCGACGGCTACGCCGACAAGTGCACCTTCTGCATCCATCGGGTGGAAAAGGGCCTCGATCCCGCCTGTGTGGCGGTTTGCCCGACCCGGTGCATGCACTTTGGCGATCTCGATGATCCGGAGAGTGAAGTGAGCCGCCTGCTCAGAACCCGTGCCAGTCACTCACTTCTGCCTGAAGCGGGGACCGATCCCTCCATTTTCTACCTGACCTGACGTGCCCATTTCGGAATTCACATCCACCCGCGCGAACCCCATGATCGACCCGGCTCTCCATGTCTGGGGTTGGGAGATACCGGTGTATCTTTTTCTCGGCGGATTGGTGGCGGGCCTGATGATCCTTTCGGGGTTCCACATTGTTCGTACGCAATGGGATCGGCACGAAGACCGCGGTCACTATGTGACGGCGCCGATCCTCAGCCTGATACTGCTTTCCCTCGGCATGGGGACCCTCTTTCTGGATCTCGAGCACAAACTCTATGTCTGGAGACTATACCTGACATTCGAGGTGGCCTCTCCGATGTCCTGGGGGTCCTGGATCCTTCTGGGGGTCTATCCCGCCCTGATCGGATCGGCCCTGATCACGCTGCCGGACGCGATGCCCCGGGTGGCACGCTTCGTCCCTTTCCTGGTAAATGTATCCGATTGGTTGAAGCGGCCCGGAATGCTCAAGACGATCGGCTTTTCCAATGTCATCCTGGGCGTGCTGCTGGGGATCTATACGGGTATTCTCCTCAGTGCTCTCGGAGCACGCCCCCTCTGGAGCAGCGCGCTCCTCGGGCCTCTCTTTCTCTTTTCCGGTCTTTCCACCGGAGCGGCCACCCTGCATGTTCTCTCCCATCTCTCGCGCCATGGTTCGTCTGATGACGAATTCACGGATGCGGTCATGTCAGCCCTGGTCCACTGGCTGCGCCCTCCCGGGGATTCCGAAGACGCGTCTCACAAGTTGGCGCAGGCGGACAATAGTTTTCTGACGGTTGAGCTGTTCATTCTGGTGCTCTATCTGATCGGATTGCTCAGTTCGTCCGAGGTGCATCTGCGGGCAGCCCAGCTTCTGTTGACGGGGCCCTACGCCGCAGTGTTCTGGGTTTTTGTGATCGGAATGGGTATTCTGCTTCCGCTGGTGCTTCAGTTCCTGCAGGCCCAACAACGGATCCGACACACCATCGTGCCCGCCTTGCTGGTGCTTTTCGGGGGACTGCTCCTTCGATTTGTCATGGTCTCCGCCGGTCAATCCAGCCATTGGCTGCAGGCCTTTTCCCAATGAATTCCGAATAATGAATGCTTCCGCGATGAAACCCTCAAATACCCAGTCGTATTGGAATCCCTACTACGCCGGTTTTCTCCTGGGACTCGTCCTGCTTTCCGTCTTTGTGGTCATGGGCCGCGGACTTGGCGCCTCAGGAGCGTTCAGCACGGCGGTGGCGACTTCGGTGAATGCCGTCGCACCGGAACACGCGGCAGGGAACGGTTTTTATGCACACTACCTTGGGGATGGAGAAACCAGCCCCCTCAAGGACTGGCTTGTCTTTGAGGTGCTTGGGGTGATGGTCGGAGGGTTTCTTTCCGCGGCCTTGGCCAGTCGATTGAAACTATCGGTGGAAAGAGGGCCGCGAATTGCGGTCCGGGCGCGCCTGCTCCTGGCGTTGACCGGAGGTGCTCTCATGGGAATCGGGTCAAAACTCGCTTTGGGGTGCACCAGTGGTCAGGGCCTTTCGGGCGGCGCCCTGCTCAACGTCGGGAGCTGGGCTTTCATGCTCTGCGTGTTTGCCGGTGCCTACGCACTGGCCTGGTTTCTACGGAGGCAGTGGATATGAACGCTCCATTCTACAAGTTCGGGGCCTTCGGGGACGAAGTCAGCCTTATCGTGGCATTTGTCATTGGTATTGCCTTTGGTTTCGTCCTGGAGCGGGCCGGGTTCGGCAGTGCCCGAAAGCTTGCCGCCCAGTTCTATTTTCGGGACATGAGTGTGTTCAAGGTCATGTTCACGGCCATTGTCACAGCAATGGTGGGCCTCTATTTTCTTGGCCGCGTCGGGTTCATCGATCTTTCACTGATTTATCTGACGCCCACCTACCTCATTCCTCAGATCGTGGGAGGCCTCATCCTGGGGGTGGGCTTCGTCGTCGGGGGCTATTGCCCGGGAACATCGGTCGTATCCGCGGGCACGGGTCGAATCGACGGGATGGTATATCTGGCCGGTGTGGTCGTCGGGCTCATTGGATATGCGGAGATCTATCCGTTGATCGCCGACTGGACTCACTCGACGGCCCTGGGTCAGATCACCCTGCCCGGATTCTTCGGCCTGCCCCATGGTCTGGTTGTGGCCGGTGTGATCGTTATGGCGGTGGTGGGCTTTGTCGCGGCGGAATTGGCCGAGCGCCGATTTGGCGGCGTGGCGCCCGTCAAAGGTTCGCTGGTCGACCGACCCTGGCGGATGACGCCGGTTCGTGGCTTGATGGTCGGGTTGTTCGTGCTGGGCCTGATCGCGCTGTTCGCGGGCAATCCCTACCAGGGTAGTCATGCCGTTCTGGATACCAAGCAGTTGGCCATGATGGTCGGGGGTAAGCAGGACCATGTCACCGTGGATGATCTGGCCGACCGAATCATCCGGGGCGAGAACAGCTTTTTGATCCTGGATCTTCGGGATGGGGACAGCTATCAGCGTTACCACATCCCGACGGCAATGAACCTGCCATTGGCCCAGTGGGAGTCGGGGCTCATACCCCGCAACGAGACGATTCTTCTTTATTCAGACGGTGGCATTCATGCCGCACAGGCCTGGTTCCTCATGAAGGCGCAGGGCTACCCATCCGTGTATCTGTTGCACGGCGGACTGGATGCTTGGATCGACGAGATTCTCTACCCAAGCCGGTCGGCGGAGATGACTCCCGAGGCGGCCAATGCATTTGCCCGTCGCGTTGAGGTCTCCCGGTTCTTTGGCGGTTCGCCCAGGACCGGATCAGAAGGGACCCAGGGGGAGCCCCGGGAGTTGGCCCCCCCGGTCATGCCTGACATGGGTGAGGCCCCGGCAATCGCACCTAAGCGGAAGCGACGAGAGGGGTGTTGAGGAGGGAGTGGAATGGGGATTTGGGAATGCGGATTGGGGAATGCGGATTGGGGAACAAGGCGCCCTCCGTCTGCCTATTCCACTCCGAATCGATAGATCGTGGTGGTCTGGTAGGTCTTGCCGGGCTCGAGGATGATGCTGGGGAATTCGGGTCGGTTGAGTGAGTCCGGGAAACGCTGGGTTTCCAGGCAGAAGCCGTCCCACTTCTTGTAGGGCCGGCCGCATTTTCCAGTCAGGGTTCCGTCCAGGGAGTTTCCGGTGTAGAACTGGATGCCGGGCTCAGTCGTCCAGGTTTCCATTTTCCGTCCGGACTCCGGATCGCGCACCATGGCGGCGAGAATGGGGCCATCAGAACCTGAGGCCGCGAGCACATAGTTCAGGTCGAATCCGCCGGCCAGTAGAATCTGTTCGTCACTTTTTTCAATGTCGCGCCCGATGGGTTTACCGGCGGAGAAATCAAAGGGGGTGTCCGCGACCGGACGAGTCTCCCCGGTTGGAGTCATGCCGGGACGGACGGGGTGGAAGTGCTTCGCATGAATCGTCGCGAAATGCCCCAGGATGTTCCCGTTGCCCTCACCTCGGAGGTTGAAGTAGGAATGGTTGGTCAGGCTGACCGGCGTTCGCTTGTCGCCTGTCGCCAGATAGTCGATACTCAGTGCGTCGTCGGTCAGGGTGTAGGTGACGAAACATTCGAGATTTCCCGGGTAACCTTCCTCCCCATCGGGGCTCAAATAGCGGAGCCTGAGGATGGGCAGGCCGTCATCGACTCCGAGATCCGCCTCCCAGAGCTTCTGGTTGAATCCCTTCGTCCCGCCGTGAATATGGCAGGGGACGCCGTGCGGGTCGTTGTTCTTCACCAACTCGTAGGTCTCGCCGTCAAGGGTGAAGGCGCCTCCACTGATCCGGTTGCCAACCCGGCCAATCAGCGCACCCAGGTAGGGAGTGTTCTTGAAGTAGGGTTCGAGCGTGTCGAAACCGAGAACAACATCGGCCGGGGTTCCGTTGCGATCGGAAACCATGAGATGGGTGATGATCCCACCGTAATTGGTGATGCGGGCCTCGAGGCCGTTCGCGTTGCGAAGGGTGAAGAGCTGAGCGGTGTGTCCCTCGGGTGTTCGCCCGAAGTCGGTGACGGTGGGTTGGGATTGGTGTTTCATGGCAAGCTGGTTTCAGTGATCGGAAGTACCCATTGGAGCACTTTTATGTGGCCGACACGGAGTGGCGAGCCACTCCTATGGACGCACAACCAATGAACATTCGCAACCACAGGACGGTCACCTCCTTTCAACCCGAAGGCAAGCTGCCCGGTAATCCGTTCGAAGGTCTACGATAGACCGGATGGCGATCAATTGGCCGGCGCGTCGAACGGGATCTCATAGATCTCAACCAGAGCCAATCCCCCATCGCTTTCTTCCGGTTGAACGACGGCCGTGTAGACGCCGGGTTCGAGCCAGACGGCCAGTGTTGGTTCCTGATCCATGGGGGGGAATGCGCCGACCGTGGTTGCGATGGACATGAGATTGGTGTGATAATTGTCAGGAAGATGGGTGTTGGCATATGGGGCCGTCGCGAGAATTTCAGACCCTCGATAAAGGGTGAGTTCTGGATCGGGCAGGTAATCCGGCAGGTTGTAGAGAACGAGTGAGGGTCCGATGGCTCGAACGAAGACCTGGCGTGGCCGGTCTCCGTAGATCACAAACCCGACAACAAGAGGTTCACCTTTCGCACCGACGAGTCCCCGGACCGAAAGATTCAGGAGGCGTGGATCGGAAGTGGTTCCCCCGATGGGCTCTCGAAGGTGGTAGACCTCGGCCAGGGCGGTGCCCGTGCCCGCGTCGTTACCCGAAATATGGACCATGAAGCTGCCCGGTTGGGCGCCGATGAGCAACGCAGCGTCTTTTGCTTGAGGGTCGAGCGCGAATGCTCCCGCGCGCTCATGAGCCAGTCTCATCGCGTCTGCCTCGTGGAAGTCGATCCAGTGATGGTTGGTGGCCAGAAGAACGTCATTCTGGATCACCTCGAGTTTGGGATCGACCAGGGGATCCGGGACATTGAATTGGGCCAACGCAGGTCCGATTCCGCGAACAAGGAGATCTGCCGGACCGGGACCCTTGACCACGAGGCCGGCGATGAGAATACCGCTTCCCGTTCCGACCCGGCCACGACTGGAGAGGTTGATCAGGCCGGCCCTCGACTCTGTTCCGCGCCTCAAGCCGCTCACCGGCAGAGCGGTCTCTCCGGTCTCGAATTGGCCCGTAACGGTTGCGTTCTCCGGGATGAACTCCAGTCGCAGGAGACATTCGGACCCCTGATCAAGAACAAACCTGCCCTCGGGCGAGATCAGGCCGGCACCGCTGATCAATTGGTCTGTCGTATGCATGACCACGATGGCTGTCCCTGTCGTATCGACGATGGCTGCGCCCTCACAGAAGGGGACCCCGATAATTGCGAGCCGGTAGTACCCGGCGGCGGCGTGAGCAATCTGGTCGCTCTTCGGGGCGTTGAGTGTGAGGTGTTTTTCCGCGACCCCGATCTGTTTCCGCATGGAGAAAGAACCCTCAATGAACTGTCCTTGCTGGTC
>QNAI01000015.1 GCA_003641745.1 Verrucomicrobiota bacterium
TCCAGAGCGCTTACCGACGGACTGGTCTCGATAATACCAACGTCTCCTGTCCCATCGTATCGGTTGACCCCATTTTGAAACGCCACCGTTCGATTGCCGAATGGGCGATCATCGGTAACCGCACGGGCCAGTTCCGAGGATACGGCGGAACCATCAACGCTCGCGGAAACGCGGTAGAAGTACTCAGTCGCCGCCGCCAACCCGGTATCGGAAAAGGATTCCTCGTCGGGTGGTACCGCATCCGTGACCATGATCCAAGAGCCATCCCAACCCGTGCGGCGTTCGATAACGAATCCGGTCTCACTGTTCGCCCGGTCGATCCATCGCAGATTGATCTGCGATTCGGAGACGGGCCAGGAGGTCAATTCGCCCGGTGCCGGCGGATCGGGCTGGGCCTGGATTACCTCGGCAGGTTCCGTTCCTGGCTTGGAATACCGGGCCCAGGGATCGGGTTCCGAATCCCCTGAGTCCAGGACGGATGCCTGCTTGGTGTCCGTCGATTCCGGGTAGACGGTGTTCCCCACGTGTGCATCCAGCCCGATCAGGATCGCAGTCATGGGGATCAAAGTGCCGAAGAGGAATCTGAGCTTGTTCTGTGCCACGCGCCATGTGTCCTTACCCAAAAACGCGCTTTAGGCAACCAATTGCGAAGGACTCTCTCGTTTCGGCGCGATTCGGTCTCCGGATCGAAATTTTCTCAAGTGGTGAGGATCGATCACCCTCCGTCGCTATCGACACCGGCGGGCATGCCGGTCGGCACCTGCTGCTCATCAGGCAGATCGCGGTCCTTCAACAACAATGACTTTGTGAACTTCAATCTCGGGAACCACGAACTCAATTCCCGAGCTGTTTCTTGAAAACTCGAGCGGCTTCATATCCGGAACAGTATACACCCTCTCCGCCATCACTCGAAGAGCAACCTTCACATTATGCACCGGGATCATCCGGGGCATGAAGGACTTTGAAACATCGAATTTCGCATCACACACATTGACCAGGTGCACCACATACCTGCTCCCCTGCTGCATCAAGCTGACATGCACGGACCGGGAATCGTCCACCAGAACACAAATCTCTTTGCAAACATGGGCCAGGGAATTTGAAAAGATCTTCTGCAGCCACGGTGAACCGGTGGCGCGGTAGGATGAAAAGATTCGTGGCGCAAAATACAAACACTGTCCCCTGCCCGTCCGGTTGAAGATAATGGAAGGAAATCGTGATCTCCTGGCTGGATGCGCATGTTGATGATAGACATGTCGATCAAGTGTCGCTTCAAACAGCGGTTCGACCAAAGAAGCCAGCGCCTCCGCTTCACCCATGGTTGATACCTTCAATGTTTTCGACCCTGACTTCTGAACCAATATGGGATTGTCGGGGACCCCGCAGCCTATCTCTTCATGCAGGTCGTAAATATAGTCCACCGAAAATTCCGACTCTCCTCTGAATCTGGCTCCGAAGACATCAGCCAACGCAAAATCCTCCCTGCGCCGTCCGTCGCTGCCGAAGAGGGAAGAAAAACCGGTTGCAATCACCGTGCCCCCACCTTCTGCAAATTCACGAACCGTTGCTACGGTGTCATTCTCGATACATGCGGTGTCAGCGAGTATGACCACTTTATATTCCCGAGCCCGGGTCTGAAAAGCACCTTCAGTCAGGATATCGAAATGCCGTCCGCCCTCCATCAGCATTTCCACAACCCCCTTCAGGCTTTCATGATAACCGGCAAGCAACGATTCATCAGAGTGCCACTGAAACAGCCTCTGCGTTTCCACTGAGAATATGACAGCAATATCCGGAACACTCCTGGCGTCTGTCAACCACGGTTCGATCTCCCGGGTTCTGCTGAATATGTTCTTGATGGACGCCAGCACACTCTTGTTGACACTGGAGGCAAACTCACCTGACGGGTACGGCACATGGTTCACATAGACTCCCCCGCCATTGCTGATCACTGCACTGAAAACGGCATCCAGCGTGACTTCGGGATTGACCGTCCAGTCGCCCCAACTCCCAAGTTCGTAGGGCACTGACATGAGAAACGGCCTGCCCCGTGAATGCATCCACTTTGCCCTGATGATTCCATCCAGATAGTCCGGCGCATGAAACTCGGAGGTCAAACAACCGGAACGATCATCGATCTCATTTTCACCAAGCAGGTATGACCCTGAACCGTTCCAAACAACATTCAGGTCCTTGACGCCGTGGATTTCATCGAGCAGACTGGAGAGCAGATTGAACCTGGATTTTCTTCGAAATTCGTGCCAGTCGCGATACTCCCTTGTTCCTCTTTTCAACTTCCCCGACAGAGGGTAACCGTATTTCCCTGTGAACTCTCTCCGGCAATACTCACAGAAACAGGTATCGGGTTGAAAGTAGGTGATATCCATGAACACCCCTTGGATATCATATCGCAGAACGACGTCCGCAATCCGATCCCTGATGATCTGAAAATACGGACTGTTGGGGCACAATATCTTGTAATAGTCATAAGCAATGACTTTTCCCCCGATGGAATCAACCATCCTGTATTCCGGGAATTGCCCGGCGATCTTGTCATCGAGAAGGACATTGAAATAGGCGTGGATATCCACATTGAATTCCTTCCCCGCCTCGATGGCCTCCTGCAGGAAGTCGGACTTGATCGCCGAGTTTCGCTTTATCAACTGGGAGTCATAATAAGCATTCCCATAGGCGTCCTTGCAGGTGAAGACCATTTCCTGAATACCGGCCTCCGCCGACGCCCGGACATACTCTCGTGGTTCGAAAGGGATTTCGTCGTGACACTCACCTACCTGGAAGTCCAGCAGTCCGCAGCGGAAATTGAATTGGTGGTTCATCGATATCGATTCGCAATTCAGCTTTGACCCTTCTGAGATCTCCGGTGCTTGCTCCGCATGATCAATTTGGCCATGGTGGCCGGATGGACTCAAGTCTCATTCGCGGCGGGTGTTATTGCGGAGAGATCCGTTATCGTGCTACCGGACCAACTGCCACTGCGGCAATTGCCGACGGGCAATCGGCGCCCAGTCCGTCGCCTGGGTGATCGTCGACCGGGTGAACTTCGTCATCGAAAAGGGAGAGCCGCGGCGTTTCCGCACCGACACCGAAGCCTGGCGCACCTTTTGCCCGACTTGCGGCACTTCGATCACCTACGAGAGCGATCGACGGGCCGACCAGGTGGACCTGACCACCGGCAGCCTCGATACTCCCGGGGACTTCGCGCCGCAGAGCGATACCTATGCCGATGAGAAGGTTGAGTGGGTGGGGTTGGTTGAGAGGCTGTCTTAAAAGAGGCACCCGGAAGCGGAGTGATCATGCGTTCGTTCCGGGGTTGCGAAAGCTCCAATGCCCCTTCACCTTTGACCGCAATGGATACAAGAAACTTACGCCCGGTGGTCCGGGCACGGGTTGGATTCCTGATTATTGGGGCCATGACCATCGGGACCCTGGTCTCGACTCTTCGGGCAGAAACCCCGTTTCCACCCTTCAACAATCCCTCGGTCCAGAGGACGATCGAGGGAAAGGTAATCTGGATCGACCTCTTCACGGCGGATGTGAAAGCCGCAGCGGAATTTTACACCAGGACGTTCGGGTGGACGTCGGAGGAGATCAAGATACGCGAAGTCGAGTACATCCTCATGCGGAATTTCGGACGTCCTGTCGCCGGGCTTGTTCATCGAAGGAAAGTCAGGGGTGAGAGTGCCGAAGGGCTCTGGGTCGCCTACCTGTCGGTCAATAGCATCAGCAAGGCGATCATCGCATCAAAAGGGCAAGGGGCGCAGGTTCTGGTTGAACCCGGCGTTCTTGACGGACGAGGCGGTCATGCCGTCATCGCGGATCCGGAGGGGTCCATCATCGGGATATTGAAGTCGATGTCCGGCGATCCACCGGATTTCCAGCCGATGCCAGGGGACTTTGCCTGGTCCAATCTTCTTTCCCGGAACGAAGATGCCGCGGCCCGCTTTTACCGGTCTGTTTTCAATTATGACCCACTCCAGGTCGACGACACAGACAAGGTGAATCAGTATTACCTGGCCTCGGACGACTATGCGCGGATCGGCATTGGCGCTTTGAATAATGACGACGACGCCACCCCGGGTTGGATACATTTCATCCGGGTCAGGAACCTGGAGAAAACACTGAACAAGGCGCTCGATGCCGGAGCGAAGACTTTGGTTGAACCAACGGCCAACCTGTTTGATGGCCGGGTTGCCGTAATCGCCGATCCGGTCGGTGCCGCCGTGGGCCTGATCGAGTGGACCGAAACCGAGGGGGCAAACAAATGAATCTGGAAAAACTCAAGAAACTGATCCCCCTGGCCATCGTAACATGGTCCCTTTTCGGACTTTCGGGCTGTAGTTCATCCGGTGGAGGAAGCTATGGAAGCACTGTCCATTACGGAGGCGGATACTATGATCCGTGGTATCATGATCGTTACTATCCCGGGGGCATCATCATCGACCCGCCCGACTATCCCGACATCGATCTGCCTGTAGCACCCATGCCTATGGACATGCCGATGGATATGGATATGGGCATGGACATGGGTGATTTCTGACCAACGAAGACGATGAAACTCGAACACACCGCATTCAACGTTGCCGATCCGAAAGGGGTCGCTGCTTGGTATGAACAGAACCTCGGCATGAAGGTTGTGCGTCGAAATGACGCCCCGCCCTACATGCACTTCCTCGCCGACGATAGTGGATCCGTATTGATCGAAATCTACAATAAGCCACCCGATCAGGTTCCCGATTACGCGTCGATGGATCCCCTTATCTTTCATCTCGCCTTCGTCTCGACCGACCCGACGGCGGATAAGAAGCGTCTCCTCGAAGCCGGCGCCCGGTTTGTCGATGAGACACACACTGATGCGGGTGATCACTTGGTCATGGTGCGTGACCCCTGGGGGCACGCCCTTCAGCTCTGTCGACGTAAGAAATCGATGCTGAGCGGAAGCTGAGCATCGCCCGAAGGGTTGAACCTGCGATCGGATGGTTCCAAGGGGTCAAAGCACATATCCCGCATTGGCATGCAGGATATGAGCAATGACCCCGAGTTCGGACCGGGGTCCCCTTTCACTTTGCATTTTCAACATCGACTTTCGTGGGGGCACGACGATCCACGCCAGAGATCTGTCCGGTCTGCCGGGGGGCTGTTCGAAATTCGGATGGTTCCAAGGGGTCAAAGCACATATCCCGCATTGGCATGCAGGATATGAGCAATGACCCCGAGTTCGGACCGGGGTCCCTTTTCGCTTTGAATTTTCAACACCGACTCTGATGGGTTTCCGACCACCTGCACCGGAGATCTGCCCGATCTGCGGCGAAGACGTCCCTCCTGGAGCGAGGGCTTGTCCGGAATGTGGAGCGGATCACGAAACGGGCTGGACAGACGACGAGAACCAGGCTGCGGGTGACTTGCCGGACGAAGATTTCGACTACGAAGCCTTTATCGAGCGTGAATTCGGCTCGGGTGCCCGACCGACCGGTATCAGACCGATCTGGTGGGTCACCGCCATCATTCTGGTCATCGCATTCCTCGGCGTATATCTGTTTCGGTGACTCCACCTGAAACCCTGAACCTCGGCATCCGCCTTCGCATGAAGCTTCAGGCTTCGCGCGCTACGCCCGGACACGCCGGAGGGCACGCAGCGAGGTTGCTCCATATCTGATTTGCTGGAACCTCAGCATCCTGTCACATTCGACGGGGTGCCGCAGGCACCTCGCATGAAACCGGGTTACGCCCGCGGATGAGCCTTCCGGTGGGCGTCCTGCAGGCGGGTGACGCTGACGTGGGTATAGATCTGCGTGGTCGAAAGACTGGCATGACCCAGGAGATCCTGCACCAGGCGCAGGTCGGCCCCATTGTCCAGCAGATGGGTCGCGTAGGAATGCCTGATCTTGTGAGGGGTCAAATCACCCGGCAGGTCTGCCAGGGCGAGGTACTTCTTCAGAAGCAACTGAACCGATCGGGTGCTCAATCTCTTCTGTCGGGAGTTGATGATAACAGGATCTGACAGACCGGTTTTCTCCGCAAACTCATCCCGGAAGTGGACCAGAACGGAGAAGGCCAGGCGCCCCAATGGGCAGAGGCGTTCCTTGCGACCCTTGCCCATCACCCGCGCCACCGCCGACTGAGGTTCGATGTGGCCATAATTCAGGCCGACCAGTTCGCTCACCCGCAGTCCGCCCCCGTATAGCAATTCCATCACAAGTCGGTCCCTCCAGGCCGTGAACGGATCCACCGTTTCCTCCTCCAAAAGTCGGCCGGGGCCTCCGAGCAAGGCAAGCATCTGGCCCTCAGTCAGGAATTTGGGAAGTGGGCGGTTCAGACGCGGCAGGACGACCCCGGTCAACGGATTCGTGTCCAGTCGTCCCCGGCGTCGCCAGAATCGGTAGAAAGAACGGAGCGCCGACAGTCGATTATGAAGGGTTCGCCGCGAGATTTTCCGCTGGGCCTCAATCATGTAGTCGCGGATCATTCGTGAGTCGACATCAGCCGGAGAACACGGCCGGTCTCCGTCGGATCGAAGCCACCGTCCATACTCCAACACGGCCTGCCGGTAATTGCGTACCGTGTAATCAGACAGTCGTCGCTCGCGAGAGACGAAATCGAGAAACGGATCCGCCCATTCGCGATTCCAGCCGGTCATGGGGTCCGTTTCCTTCACGCACGATCCCTTTCGTGACGCTCGGTCAATTGGTCAACCACCGATCGCGTGTGAATGCGCAGCGCCGTCTCCGGATCAATGCCCGCTTCACGGCAGGCCGCCGCCAGTTCAAACAGGTATTTTCCAGCCTCTTCCTCGGTCAGACCGTCGGCCAGAGCGGCGATTCCCGCCCGGTTCACCACGCCATCCGCCGAAATCGATTTCTTCCCAATTCGCCTGGCTACCTCGACCGCCTGAAGAAGACCGGGCAAGGGCGGTGGCAATTTCTTGAACAAGCCGCTGTTCGGGTCCCCACTGCTTTTCCCCTTTTCACCCGCCTTGATCTGATTCCACTGGTGAAGGACCTCCTCACTCGTTTCGAGACGAGTCTCGCCAAACACATGCGGGTGTCGCCGAATCAATTTTTCGTTAATCTCAGCCGCCACTGCTTCGAAGTCGAAACGGCCTTCCTCTTCCGCCAATTGGGTGTGGAAGATTACCTGCAGCAGGACATCGCCCAGTTCCTCCCGCATATGGTCGAAGTCCAATCGGTCGATTGTATCTAGGAGTTCGCAGCATTCCTCGACCAGGCAGATACGCAGGCTGCCATGGTCCTGCTCCTGATCCCACGGGCATCCATCGGGCGCTCGGAGGCGTGCAACTGTTTCTCGAAGAGCATCCACGGCACTCATTTCGACCACTAAACAAATCCACGGCACCCTTGGCACGTCTTTTTTGGTTTTCACCGGGAGGGAATATCCTTTCTCTGTGGAACCCGTCGAGGATCCCTGATGGGGTTCCTGACTCACCCATGGACAAACTGGTCGAAATCATGGCATCGAAACGCGCGGAGATCGCACCGCGCATCCGACCGGTATCCGATCACGAACTTGATCGTGCCGCCGGTCGCTCAGAACTTCGACCCTCCTTTCACCAGGCGTTGGGCCATCCCGCACAGCTGGCGGTCATATCCGAGATCAAACGACGCTCGCCGTCGGCCGGCGAGATCGCGACTGGGGCTTCGGCGGTCGACCAGGCAACTCTTTACGCCCGGGCACACGCCGATGCCCTCTCGATCCTGACGGATGAAAGGTATTTCGGAGGTTCGCTCAGAGACCTGAGTGAAGTCGTTGAACGGTTTGACGCCTCGGGCACCCGGGTGCCCTGCCTGCGCAAGGACTTCATGGTACACCCGATCCAGATTCTCGAAGCGGTTGAAGCCGGTGCCGGCGCCATCCTGATCATCGTGCGCGCTCTGAGTGACCATGAAATCGAAGTCCTTTATAACGCCGCAACCCGGGCCGGCCTGGACAGCCTATTCGAAGTTCACAGTGAGCCGGAAATTGAGCGGGCGCTCAAGGCAGGAGCTCGCATCATCGGCGTCAACAACCGCGATCTGACCATCTTCAAGACCGATCTGGCTCTTTCGGAGAGACTGATTCCTCAGATCCCGGGCGATGTCACGCGGGTCAGCGAGAGCGGGATCTTCACCGGCGAGGATGCCGCGAGGGTCCGCTCAGCCGGCGCCGATGCCATTCTGGTCGGTGAAGCCCTGATGCGGGCGCCCTCACCCGCCGACCTGATTTCAGATTTTCACCGGGCCTGAATTCCGCCATGAGCGCCCGCATCCTCTCCCCCAGTGAAACGCGACGGGAACTCGAGCGGATCCGCCACCAGCCCGACACCCGCCTCGGCCAGAACTTCCTGGTCGACGGCAACATCGTGCGCAAGTCGGTTCGGCTGGCCGCCATCCAATCCGGCGACGTGGTGGTGGAAATCGGGCCCGGATTGGGAACGCTTACCTACGCCCTCCTGGAGGCCGGCGCGATCGTCTACGCGATCGAATTTGACCGGCTTCTGTATCAACATCTGAATGATACCATGGCGTCGGATTTTCCCGACCGGCTGCACCTGAGTCAGGGAGACGCGGTCAAGGTTCCGCTGGCCGGGATCCCTGCCCTGTACGACGGCGATTTCAAGATCGTGGCCAATCTCCCCTATGCCATTTCGACCCCATGGATGGCCGCCATTCTTGCCGGCCGCCTGCCACAACGAATGGTCCTGATGCTGCAGGCGGAGACCGCCAGCCGTCTCATGGCGCCTCACGGCTGCAAGAATTTCAGCGCGATCAGCATTCTTTTGCAGTCGGCCTATCTTCCGGCCGAAAGCCACCGCGTTTCGCCCAACTGCTTTCATCCCCGTCCGGAAGTTGGTTCCACCCTCATCCGCATGGACCTCAGGCCTGATCCCGTGCGACTGGCGCCCGAATCCATGGATCTGATACGCGGGCTTTTCCGCAAACGCCGCAAACAGATCGGTTCATTGCTCAGATCGGTATCACCCGAAGTGGCCGCCCCGTTTCTGGCCGACCTCGAATCGGCCGGTCTTCCCCCCCGAACCCGCCCCGAAGCGATCCCGTTGGCACGATGGCATCAATTGGACACCATCGTTCGCAGCACGGGAAAACCGCGTGATGGAAAGGCAATGTGAAGCCGATCTTGGGACGAATTACGGTCAACACGGCTTCGAGGGGGTCAAAGCACATATCTCGCATTGGCATGCAAGATGATGAGCAATGACCCCGTGGGCTATTCTTCGTCGGAAACTCCAAATCGGCGCTTAACTCAGAGCCATCCCCGCGGGAAATTTACTTCCCGCCTTCATGGAGTGCGTCGAGCACGATCCCCGGATTGATGATCTGGGGCAGGACCACCGGCTCGGCGCCATCGCCTGCGAAGTATACGTAAAGCGGCACACCCGTCCTTCCAAAACCGGCCAGAGCCTCCGTGATCTCAGGATTTCGAGTCGTCCAATCCGCCTTCATCGGCACGATCCCCCGCTCACGGAAAGCATCAATGACTCCTTCCGATCTGAAGGCCAACAACTCGTTTGCTTTGCAGGTCAGACACCAGGCGGCCGTAAAGTCCAGAAACACCGACTGGCCCGCAGCATTCAGTTCCCGGAGCCCGTCCGAACTGAATTTGACCCAGGGGATTCCCTCCGGATCATCCTCGACTGCCGAGACGACCGCCCCCGCCGCCATTTTGGTTCCTGCCGATGCGACATAGATACCCGCACCCAGGAGGCCCACCGCGATCAATTGGGCGGCAACCCTGACTCCCACCGCCTTTACCGGCTGATTCCAGCGACCAAATACCCAGGCGGCCATCCCGAGGATCAGCAGACCAAACAGAAAGCGGACAAGCCCATCCATACCAACCTGGAGTCCCAGCACCCAGGTCAGCCAGATCAGGGTCGCCAGCAACGGAAAGGCCATGAATTGCTTGAACGTCTCCATCCAGGCTCCCGGTCGGGGCAGAAATCTCAGCAGGGCCGGCGAGGCCGACAGGATCAAATAAGGGGCCGCCATCCCAAGACCCAAGGTCGTGAAGACAGCCAGCGAAACCGCTGCGGTCTGGGTCAGGGCATAGGCGAGAGCCGAACCCATGAAGGGAGCGGTGCAGGGTGTCGCCACAATGGTTGCGAGAACGCCGGTAAAAAAGGACCCGCCATAACCGGTGCCGCCCTTGCCTCCCCCGACGCCGATCAGACTTCCCCCGATCTCAAATACGCCCAGGAGGCTCAGGGAGAGCAGGAAAAGAACGACTGCGATCAGAATGATAAAGAACGGAGACTGGAGCTGGTAACCCCATCCCAATTGCTGCCCACCGGCTCGCAGGGCGATCAGAATCCCGGCCAGCACCCAGAAACTGGCCAGAACACCCAGGGCGAAGACCAGGCCGTGTTTGAGAATTCTCCTGCGGTCTTCACCCGCCTGCTGAACGAAGGACAGAATCTTGATCGAAAGAACCGGGAAAACGCACGGCATCAGATTGAGGATGAGTCCGCCCAGAAAGGCCAGTCCCAGCGCGACCGGCAGGCTGATGGAACTCTCAGGCTGCGACGTCGCAGTTCCGGCCACGGGAAGTTCGACGGGGTCGTTCTGCCCCATCACTCCCTCGATGCCCACCGCATTCGCAGGTACGGGTGCACCAAACCCGGAGGTCGAAAAAAGAATCCCGCTGACCTCATCCACCGGGCCATCGGCGTACGACGACGGGGTAAGCGTGAGCTTCAGAATCCCATCCTGTACCGCAGTGGGTTGCGGCGCAGACGGTTCGATGACCGCTTCATCAGAGGCGAAAAAGTAAACGTTCTCGGGAATGACCCGGCTGCCCGCGGGAAGAGACACCTCAAGAAGAAGGCGATCATCGACCCTGGAAAGCGAGGTCGGCCATCCCACGCCTTCGAGCGGAAGGTTCTTGCGGGCCTCGGAAAACCGGGGAGCCCAGGTGGGATCCATCTCGGGCCGACCCGATGTGGTCGCCAGACGGAGTTCCAGATCGGCTCCGCCCGGAATGCAGGACTCCCTGCATGCCAGCCAATCGGACCGGACGCGGAGATCCACCTCCCCACCCACCTCAAGCGTGGAAGGAGCATCGATCCTCACCATAAGCAGAACATCGCCTTCGTAGGCATAACTCACCAGGGGTTCCAGCGGGATCCGTTGTGGGGTGGGCCAGATGATCGGACCGGCCTCGAATCCGTCCGGAAGATCCCAGGTCAAGCGGGTGCCCAGACCAGAGTCGCCCGGGTTTTTCCAATAGGTATGCCAGTGCTCCTCCATCGAGAGGTGGAGCCCAACCCAGAATGAAGCCCCCGGCTGAATATTCACGGTCTCTGAAACCAGTTCAGCCGTCACATGGGCGGTCTCGACCGGCCCGGATGCCGACATCCAGACAGGCGATAAGCCCAGGAATAAACTCAAATACAGTCTTCGCATAAGCCCTTTGATTTTTGTGTGCTGCTCCCGGGGTATTCTGCTTTCCCGTTCAACGGACCCCGTGATATCCCGGCGTTCCATCACGGCGGGGCGAACTTTTGGGGAATGCAAAATTTTGGGATAGCACACTTGCTTGGGATGGATCTCCGCTGACAATATTCCGATGATTGGCTCTTCCTTCGGCAGGCGCAACCCCTGTGAAGTAACCGATCCGTAACTGAACACTGCAGACCGATGCTCTTTAATCTCACCCGTCAGGAGCGGAAATTCCTGACTCTTCTGCTACTTCTCCTCGTCCTGGGCATTATCGGTCTGCTGGCATTTTGAGGAAATTAAGGTCGACGAATCTTTTTCTCGACCCAATTTCACCCAGTTTGCAGAGTCCAGCCATGATCATCCGACCAAAAGTGCGTGGATTTGTCTGCGTCACGGCTCATCCGCAAGGCTGTGCAGCCCATATCCAAGAGCAGATCGCCTACGTCAGGAAGGAAGGTTCGGTCAAGCAGGGACCCAAGCGCGTCCTCGTCATCGGGGCCTCAACCGGATATGGGTTGTCTTCGCGGATCGTCTCCGCATTCGGGAGCGGGGCCGCGACGATCGGCGTATTCTTTGAACGCCCAGCCGGGAACGGCCGACCGGCCACCGGTGGCTATTACAACTCGGTAGGCTTTGAGCAGGCAGCTCACAAGGAGGGCCTCTACGCCAGGAGCATAAACGGCGACGCTTTCTCGGACGAAATCAAACAAAAGGTCATTGACCTCATCCAGGAGGATCTGGGGACGGTCGACATGGTCGTGTATTCCCTGGCGGCACCCCGCCGGAACCACCCCAAAACCGGTGCGGTCCACAAGAGTACAATCAAGCCGATCGGGGCATCTTTCACCGGAAAGTCAGTCGATACTGACGAGGGCGTCATCAGCGAGATCACGATTGAAGCGGCCACAGGCCGGGAGATTGCCGACACCATCGCCGTAATGGGAGGTGAGGATTGGGAAATGTGGATCGACCAACTGAAGGCGGGCGGCGTACTCGCCCCGGATGCAACAACCGTAGCCTACGACTACATCGGCCCGGAGATGACCTGGCCCATTTATACCAATGGAACCATCGGCGCGGCCAAGAGAGATCTTCGCGCGGCCTGCAGCCGGATCCAGTCCAAGATCGGCGACGATGGCGGGCGAGCCTTTATCTCGGTCAACAAGGCCCTGGTCAGTCAGGCCAGTTCGGCCATTCCCGTCGTCCCGCTCTATATCTCGATCCTCTATAAGGTGATGAAACAGATGGGAATCCATGAGGGTTGCATCGAACAGATCGACCGCCTTTTTCGCACGCGACTCTTCGGCGGTGTCGATCCACATCTGGACAACGATGGCCGGATCCGGATCGACGATTTTGAAATGCGGCCCGAGGTCCAGAAAGCGGTTGCCGATATCTGGCCGGAAGTCACCACCGAAAACCTCGCCGAATTGACCGATATCGCCGGTTATCGAGAAGAATTCCTCAAGCTGTTTGGGTTTGGCCTGCCGGGTATCGACTATGAGGCCAGGGTTGATTCCGAACTCTCCCTCAAGGAATAGGCGCCGGGATATTGGTTCGGAGACAAAGCAACTGATCCATGCGTACCGTCATCCAGCGGGTCAGCCGTGCCGCGGTGCGCATCGACGGAAGGGTTCATGCCTCGATCGGAGCCGGCCTTCTTGTCCTTCTCGGTGTTCATCGCGATGACGACGAAGCTCGGGCAATCTGGATGGCCGGCAAGATAGCCCGTCTGAGGATATTTGAGGATGATAACGGGGTCATGAACCGGTCCCTCCTTGAAACCGGAGGGGATGTTCTGGTGATCAGTCAGTTCACTCTGATCGCCAACAATCGCAAGGGCAACCGACCCTCATTCAACAACGCCGCCCACCCAAAGATCGCCGTGCCCCTCTACGAAACC
Source organism: Verrucomicrobiota bacterium (assembly GCA_003641745.1). Lineage (GTDB taxonomy): Bacteria > Verrucomicrobiota > Verrucomicrobiia > Opitutales > Opitutaceae > B12-G4. The sequence goes on from QNAI01000015.1 coordinate 13,375, forward strand.
TGTGTTCAGACACTTGAGAATCTGCTCAAGAAACAGGTTCTTACGGGTGTTTTTGGCGCACACATGGAGGTCGATCTCATCAACGACGGCCCCGTCACCATCGTCATCGATTCCACTGCTTCAGGGCACCTGGATTAATTGGAGAGTGCCATCGTTCTGGAGAAACCAAAGTGCCCTTCAGCGTGACTGCAGCCTGATCTTGTTGAGCCCCGACTTGCGACAGGTATCCATTACGTAGGTCACCTTGTTCAAGGGGGTCTCCTCATGCGCCTTGATCAACACGGTCAGATCCGTGGTCTGGCTGCTGATTATGCCAACCAGCTCAGCCAGTTGCTCCTCGTCCGCCGCCGTCCCGTTGAAGAAAATGACGCCGTCGCGATCGATCCCGATGATGATTGGACTGGAGAATTCGTTTCGACCGGCAGTTTCAACATCGGGCAGAGTCAGGTTGAGGGTGAGTTGTTCCCTGAACTGCATGGTCACGAGAAAGAAGAAGATCAGCACGGTAAGGACATCGATCAACGGAACGATGTTGATGTCCGCCTTGCGGCGCCGGCGTGCCAGAAGGGTGCTCACACCTGATCAGACTCCCGGGCACCGATCCGCTCCATAAGCGATTCGATCTGCACGGCATAGGTTTCGACGCGACGCTGGAGGTAGCCGCTGCCCACCAGACAGGGTATCGCGATCGCCAGGCCGAGGATGGTGGTCGTCAGCGCCAGGGCAATGCCCTGGGTGAACGCGGTCTGGTCAGGAAGTCCGGTCTCGGGTGAGATATTACTGAAGACCTTGACCAGACCGGTCACCGTCCCGAGCAGACCCAGCAGCGGCGCGGCCCCGACGATGATCTCCAGAAAAACGAATCCCCGTTCCATGCGGTTGACTTCCAGACGCCCGAACGCCCGAACCGCACCTCCGTCATGCAGGTGCGCTTCGGCAAAGGCCAGGATGCGGGCGAGCACGGAGTCCTCGCCTCCCCTGGCCGCCTTGCCCTGGATGATGGCATCCACCAGGTCATTGGGCAGAACGACCCGGCGACGCAGCGCGTAGAGGCGTTCGAAGACTATAAAAAGACCAACCAGGGAACACAGCCCGAGCGGATAAACAAATATTCCGGCACCCCGGAGAATTTCTATCATGGATTGCGCGGTTCAGTCAGGTTGAGTCGGTGGGACGGCCGAACCGCGTCGAATCCGACAACCCCACCCGGCGGTTTTTGTTTTCTGGCCCCCATCAAGCACATTGGTGAGACAGGACACTAGGTTGCCATGTAAGGCAGCTTCGAGGCGACGGCGTGGACCTGGTCCAGGCCCTCGAGCAGATCCCCGATGGGATCCCAGCGCCCGCTGACCAGGGCGGTCCGAGCCGAATCCCGGATCGTGGCCGGGGATACCTGGTCCAGGTAACGCACCTCAGCCAATTCGACATCGAGGGTGATTTCCAGATCAGGATCCCGGTCGATCGCACAGGCGAGAGCCTGAATCGCCGCCTTTGGCAGACCGAGACAGGGAATGCCGAGCGTGGTGCAGTTGCCGAAGAAAATCTCGGCAAAGCTCTCGGCGATGATGCCACGGAAGCCGTACCGGTAGAGCGCCTGGGGAGCATGTTCTCTGGAACTTCCACAGCCGAAATTCGAGCCGGAGAGCAGGACACTCGCCTGTCTGAAGCGAGGTTCGTTCAGGGGGTGCTCGCGATCCGAACCGTCGTCATTCTTGCGCACATCGTGGAAGAGGTAATCTCCGAGTCCATCAAAGGTGACGCACTTCATGAAACGTGCAGGGATGATGCGATCCGTATCGATGGCATCTCCGGGAACCTGAACGCCCCGACCCTTTACCCGCTTGATTGATTTCAATGCCATGATCGTTATGCCTCCGCCAGTATGTGGACTCCGAAGACCTCGCGCGCATCGCTGATCCCGCCGTTGATGGCCGCGGCGGCCACCATGACCGGACTCATCAGAATGGTGCGCCCGGTTGGACTGCCCTGGCGCCCCTTGAAGTTCCGATTGCTTGAGCTCGCACAAAGTTGATCGCCGATAAGCTTGTCCGGATTCATTGCCAGGCACATGGAGCAACCGGCCTCGCGCCAGTCGAAACCCGCCTCACGGAAAACGGCATCAATACCCATCTCATGGCAAATGACCGCAACCCCCTGCGAACCGGGGACGGCGATCGCCTTCACACCGGCCGCTACATGCCTGCCTTTGATGTATCGGGCAGTCTCCACAAAATCTGACAGACGCCCATTGGTGCAACTGCCGACAAATGCCACATCAATGGGGGTGCCCTTGATGGGCGAACCCGGCTCAAGTTTCATATAGGAAAGAGCCTCATCGACCAGGGCCTTTTCCTCCTCCGGCGACCCCTCAACCGTAGGCACCCGATCGTCGATCGAGATGGCCTGTCCCGGATTGATACCCCAGGTGACGGTAGGCGGGATATCCTGGCCCCGAATCGAAACGACATCGTCGTACTCGCAGTCCGGGTCGCTGGCGTATGATCGCCAACGGGCCACCGCTTCGTCCCACTCATGCTCTTTCGGACTGTAGGGACGTCCTTTGAGAAACTCAAAAGTCGTCTCGTCCGGATTCACGTAACCCGCCCGGGCGCCGCCTTCAATCGACATATTGCAGACTGTCATCCGCTCCTCCATGGTGAAGCGGTCAAAGACCTCGCCCCCATACTCGTAGGCGTAGCCGGTTCCACCATTGACGCCGAGAAGTCGAATGATGTGGAGGATGACGTCTTTGGCGTACACTCCCGGAGGCAGTTTGCCCTCAACGTTGATTCGCCGGACTTTCAACCGGCTCAAGGCCATGGTCTGGGTGGCAAGAACGTCCCGGATCTGGGTCGTTCCGATACCGAATGCAACCGCACCGAACGCTCCGTGGGTCGAGGTGTGTGAGTCACCGCATGCAATCGTGGTCCCGGGTTGAGTGATCCCCTGCTCCGGTCCGACGACGTGAACAATGCCCTGGTGGCCCGATGCAAGGTCGAAATAGGTGATGCCGAACTCGGCGCAATTTCGCTGGAGTTCCTTGATCATGGCATCGGCCAGAGGATCGGCAAATGGCTCGGTTTGCTGATCGGTCGGTACGATATGGTCGACCGTCGCAAAGGTCCTGTGGGGATACGCCAATTTGAGACCGAGATCCCGAAGCATGCCAAACGCCTGGGGACTGGTCACCTCGTGGATGAGGTGGGTATCAACCAACAACTGCGTCTGGCCATTGGACAACCGACGCACCTCGTGGGTATCCCACACTTTCTCGAACAATGTCTTTCCCATCACAGTTTGATACTCGTTCTAAGGTAAAACTCCCCAGCAGGAAGAAAAAAAACCGGCCGCGCAATTCCGAAATCGGAACGGCGCGGCCGGAAACATGTTGCCCGGAGTCAGAATGACCCCCGGGCGGACACGAGGGGATTTTTCTACGACGCGACTTCCTGCCGGGCTTTTTCAGCCAGTGGCGTGCTCAGGTAGCGCTCGCTGGGACTGGCGGCGATGACGACGATCGTCTTCCCCGCCATCTCGGGACGCTTGCCCACCTCCAGTGCGGCCCGGATGGTCGCGCCCGAGGAGATGCCCACCGAGATGCCGTCGGTCAATGAGACCTCCTGCGCCGTGGCGAAGGCGTCGTCATTGCTGACCTGGAAGGCTTCGTCGACAATGTCTGTATTCAAATTCTTGGGGACAAAACCGGCACCGATGCCTTGTATCTTGTGCGGTCCCGGCTTGCCACCCGATATGACCGGACTGGCCTCGGGCTCGACCGCAACCGAAAAGAGATCCTTACGCCCCTTTATCACCTCCGAAACACCCGTAATGGTGCCACCCGTTCCGACGCCGGCCACGAATACGTCGATCTTGCCCTCCGTGGCCTCCCAGATCTCCTCCGCGGTTGTCCGGCGATGAATCTCCGGATTGGCCGGATTTTCAAATTGATTGGGCATCCAGCCATTATCGCCAAAATCACCCAACAGATCTCCGGCACGCTTGATCGCGCCATTCATGCCCTCCGTTCCGGGGGTCAGAATGATTTCAGCTCCCAGCAGGCGGAGAAGCACCCGACGCTCCATCGACATGGTCTCGGGCATGGTGAGCACGCAACGATAACCTCTCGACGCGCAGACAAAGGCCAGGGCGATGCCGGTATTGCCCGAGGTTGGCTCAACCACCACACCGCCCGGCTTCAAGGAACCGTCCTTTTCTGCAGCTTCGATCATGGCCATTCCGATGCGGTCCTTCACGCTGGCGAGCGGATTGAAAAACTCGCACTTGACGTAGATGTTCGCGTCGATTCCGGACGCGATCCGGTTCAGTTTGACCAGTGGCGTATTGCCCACCGCAGCGATGATGTCGGAATAAATTTTTGCCATTCTCGCCGGTAACCACAGTTTATTGCCAAACTTAGTCAAGTTAAGATGACGATTAAAGCTCCGAATTCCGGGTCGGTGACGCCCGGCCATCGGCGAATCAGGCGTCTCTTTCGGCCAGGATCTCTTCCGCTACCAGGCGGCCTGACTCCATTGCCCCGTTGATAGAAGCAAAATTTGTGTGATCGCCACAATTGAAAAGCCCGTCCGCCACCCGCAGCGGTTTTCGGGCACCGCTCAGGGCCGGAGGGCGCTGGGACGGGATCGCGTGGGGGATGCGGTCAATGCGAAGCAGTTTCCAATCGGTCACAGCCATTCCAAACCAAGGGACCATCTGCTCCCGGACCGCCTCGTCCAGGGCATCATCAGATTGCTCCTGCCCTCCGAGAGCGCTCAGCGAAAGAAGACTGCTTCCCCGGGGACCATATTCCCGGGCAACCTCGGTCGGCGAGCAGAGGTGGTTGACCGGCCCGTCGTCCTCACCGTTGAGAACCAGGATGGGTTCGGTCAGGGGCCGCCCATCGACGGCATAATACAGAGTCGTGACCCCGTTGAACACGGTCAGATCGGGCTGGCGCAGGAGGCCGGCCGCGGATGAAGGATCGGTGGCGATGACGGTCGTCCTGCATTTGATCGTTGACCCATCATCAAGCCGGACCTGACCGGGTTCGGCTGAAACAACCCGGGTTTTCAGTCGAATGCGCCCCTTTTCGATTTTTTCCGCCAGTTGGTCAGGAATGGCCTGCATGCCTCTCGCGGGAAGGGAGGCAAGCCCGGTGGAGAACAGGCGGAACAACCAATGAAAAATCCTACTCGAGGTCTGGAGATCCGGATCGAGGAAGATCCCGCTGAGGAACGGTTCAAAGAAAGCCTTGATGATTTCATCTGAAAACCCGTCGTTCTCCAAAGCTTCCCTGGTCGTCATCTCAGGTCGCGAGAGAACGGATTCGAGGCTTGGCCAGGTGACCTTGTACCTGAGTCGCGCGATCCTCAGCTTGTCCAGAAATGACCCCAGCGGAGAGACCAGACTCGGCCCTATCCGAGTCGGACTCCTGAAAGGATCGTCCAATCGATAGAATCGACCCCGCTTGTAGACCAGACATCCAGGCACAAAGGGACGCAGCTCCAGTCTGTCGAAATCGAGCCAGTGCTTCGCTTCAGGATAATTGTCCAGCAGGACTTGGAATCCGCGATCCAGATGGAACGACCCTACCGAGTCCGTCCGAATCCGTCCCCCCACCGCATCGGAGGATTCCAGAACCTGAACGTCGACGCCACTCTCCTGGAGCCGGAGGGCACAAACCAGACCGGACAAACCGGCGCCAACCACAACGACTTCGGGCATGGGTTCAACGAATACGCTTTCCCGGAGATTGGCTAGAAGTTATCTCACCGACCAAGGGGGGGGGCTTGAAAAATCCGGTCAGATCAGCCCGCGATAGAGCTCCTCGTAATGACGGGCCGCCACCTTCCAGGAGAAATCGACCTTCATCCCGCGCTTCTGAACCTCTGCCATCGATGGTTCATTGGCGAAGAGCGACAGTGCATCATTGAGAACACGCCTCAGGTCATCACCCGAGGCCCTGCACATCAAACCAGTCCCCTTTTCCGGATCATCCGCCAGGTCGATCACGGTGTCCACCAGACCGCCCACCCGGGTCACGATCGGTACCGTCCCGTAAATCTGGCTGTACATCTGGTTGAGTCCGCATGGTTCGAATACCGACGGCATCAGGAAAAAATCTGATCCCGCTTCGACCAGGTGGCTCATTTCCTCGTCCAGGACAAGGCTGACCGACACCTTGTCCGGATGTTTTTCGGCCACATTGGACAACGCCCTTTCGTATTTTTTTTCGCCCCGCCCGAGAATGATCAGAAGACAGTCGTTCTCGACGAAGAAATCCATCGACTCGAGCAGCAGATCGATGCCTTTCTGCTCGGACAGGCGGCAGACCATTCCGAAAACCGGACCCTTGAAATCAGGATCGAATCGATGGGCTTTGAGCAGATGCCTGCGGCAGGCTTTTTTGCCCGAGAGATCTTTCAAGGAATAACGGGCCGGCAGCAGAACATCCGTCTTCGGGTTCCAGACGTCCATGTCGACCCCGTTGATCAAACCAGTCAGATCGGCCGCCCGGTTGCGGATGACCCCGTCCAATCCAAACCCGAATTCGGGTGTGCAGATCTCCCGGCTGTAATTCGGGCTCACCGTCGTCACCTGGTCGGCGAAGAGGATGCCGCCTTTCATCATGCTCATCTGGCCATAGAACTCGATCCCGTCGACGGCCAATACGTCGGCAGGCAGGCCGGTATAGGGAAATGAACGGTTCGGAAATACTCCTTGAAAGGAAATATTGTGGATGGTGAAGATGGTCTTCAGGGCGAGCGTTTCGCGCAGCCTGCCCTCCTCGTATCGGAGCATCAGGGGCGTCAGGCCCGTCTGCCAGTCATGGCAATGGAGGATGTCGGCCTTGAAATCGACTATCCTGAGAACCTCGACCACCGACTTGGCAAAGAATATGAACCGACGGTCGTTGTCGTCATAATCGCGTCCCCCGAATCCATAGGGCTGGCGCCGGTCAAAATACTCGTCACGACGAATGACATAAAGCGTGAGCCGCTTGGCCAATTGGAGCACGATCACTTCTCCCGAAAGGAATTCATCCCCCATCTCAACCCGGATGACCAGCCGACTCTCCGCCCGCGCCAACTCGGGATGGTCCAAAACGGCCCTGTAACCGGGAATGAATACTGCGACTTCGTGGCCAAAGCGGGAAAGCGCCTTGGTCAACGAACCAGCGTAATCGGCGAGCCCTCCCGTTTTGACGAAAGGAAACATCTCACTTGCTGCATGGACAATTTTCATCGAATGCGATTACTCATATCGCCGGTTCCGATAATTCTATGATCGGAGTCCGGGAGAAAACATGAAATTACGGGATCGGATACTTAAATTGATGCATCGGGCCGACTTTGTGCCACTGGATGCTCGCGGTCTGGAAAGAAATCTGCAACTGCAGAAACGGGATCGGCGCAAGCTCGAATTGGAGATTCGGAGACTCGTCGACGCCGGACAGGTCGTCCGGATCAAGCGGGATCGGTATTGCCTCCCGTCGGATGCCGACCTCGTAACGGGCCGGATCCGTTTCCGTCAGAGCGGGTCCGCCATTCTGATGCCCGATCGGATGGAGGGGGAACCGGAGTCGCCGGCAGTCAAGGTCGATGCCGAGGACACATCGGTCGCCATGCACGATGATCACGTCGTCGTCCGCCTGAGAAGCGAACGCCCGAGAAAGCGCGCACGACCAACCGGCCGGTCAGTTGCACCGCGTGAACGTCGGGGAAGGGTCATCCGTATACTGGAGCGCAAACGCACGACTCTCACCGGAAACCTGCAAAAAACCAAACTGTTCCACTTCGTCGTTCCCGACGACCCCAGAATCATCCATGACATCTATGTCTCCGCCCCGGCGGAGTCGGGTTTGAAACCAGCGCCACGAATTGGCGACAAAGTCGTGGTCAAGCTGCTCGAATGGACTCAGCGCCATGTCAATCCCGAGGGCAGGATGGTCGAAGTTCTCGGTCGGACCAATGAGCCATCGGCCGAATTCAAGGGCATCCTGAGAAAGTTCAATCTCGATACAACCTTTCCTCAGGCAGTCGCGGAGGAGGCGAACGCAGTCCCGACCGAGGTCGGACCCAGGGATCGGAAAAACCGCCTCGACCTGCGCTCCGTGCCCACTCTAACAATCGATCCCGACGATGCCAAGGACTTCGACGATGCACTCAGCCTCGAATACCTCAGCGGGAAAAATATTCGGATCGGCATCCATATCGCAGATGTCGGCGCCTACGTAAATCCGGACACAGCCCTCGACCGGGAAGCGCAGAAGCGCGGCAATTCAACCTATCTTGTGGGCACAGTGATCCCCATGCTTCCGGAAAGCCTGTCCAACGGCATCTGCAGCCTGCGCGAGGACGTCGACCGGTTGGTTAAATCTGTTCTGGTCACATTCGCCAAGAACGGCCGGGTTCAAAACGTTGAGTTCGCCAACTCCGTCATCCGGAGCAACAAACGCCTGACCTATCGCCAGGCCTATGCCCTTCTCAATGAGGATGACCTCGAGGCGGTCCGGAAGTTGCCCCGCCCTCCGGCTCACCAGACGGGTTCGATCGGTCGCGCCCTTGATGCACTCACCCGCAGGGAACTGGAGGATCTGCAGAAATGGGTGCGTCAGCTCTGGTCGTTCGCGTCGCGGTTGCGCAAGCAACGCATGGCCAAGGGCAGCCTCGAACTCGATATGCCGGAAACAAAGATATACGTCGACAAGGACGGGTATGCCGATCGCATAGAGAAAGTAGAAAACGACGAAAGCCACCAGCTCATCGAGGAGTTCATGCTCCTCGCCAACGAGACCGTTGCCCGGACTCTGAAAAACGCCCGCCTGCCCGCGCTTTACCGGGTCCACGACGAACCGGACCCCGAAAAGCTCGACGATCTGCGCGAATTCCTGGCCACATTTGAGATCGCGTGTGGTGACCTGAAGAACCGGAAAGAGATCGTGCGCGTGCTCAAACTGCTCAAGACCCATCCCCAGGGCCACTTGCTCCGGATCCAGATCCTGCGCAGTCTCAAGCGGGCCGTGTACCGATCCTCGCCCGACGGGCACTATGGATTGAGCAAGACCGACTACACGCATTTCACCTCTCCAATCCGACGCTACTCCGACCTGGTCATCCACCGCGTATTCGGCTTCTTTCTGGTCAGATTCCGCAACCAACCTCGGGTGCCGGGTGTCTCCGCCATCGCCATGCCCGCCGGCAAAGCGGCCACCATGAGCGAACATCTCAGTCTGACCGAACAGAACAGCACCGAGGCCGAACGGGAATCGGTCAAGATCAAGCTGCTCGAATTCTTCGAACGCGAAGCCAGAAAGAAAAGACGAACCCGTTTTGACGCCGTCATTCTGGAAACCCGCAATCATGGGATGTTCGTTGAATTGACTGAATCAATGGCCTACGGGCTGGTCCATGTATCCACCCTGGTCGACGATCTCTATAAACTCGAGGCCGGTGGTACCGCCCTGATCGGCCGGCGAAAGCGTCGACGCTACGAAGTTGGCCAGCAGATCTCAGTTCAGGTTGAACGCGTCGATCGGTTCAAGCGACAGATCGATTTCAGAGTCGCCTGACCGGATAGGCAGACACCTTGATGCCATATTGCCGCATCCGGCCTGTCACGGCATAGCCGAGCTACGATGGGCACGCGCCCTACCCTCTCTTCCGTCCCCAGGTGTCCCGAAGGGTCACCGTTCGGTTGAAGACCGGATTTCCCGGTCGGGAATCGCTTGTATCCACGGAAAAATATCCTTTGCGCTCAAACTGAAAAACGGTCCCGGGAGTCGCTTCGGCCAGGCTCGGTTCCACCTTGGCCCGGACCGTCGCCAGCGAGTCCTTGTTCAGGTGCTCGATCCAGGGGATGCCATCGCTGCCGTCCATGATATTTTCCTTGGCAAAAAGTCGATCGTAGAGCCGGACTTCGGCATCGAGGGCATGGTTTGCGGATACCCAGTGAATCGTCCCTTTGACCTTGCGACCATCCGGGGAATCGCCGCCCCTGGTGGCCGGGTCATAGGTGCAGCGCACCTCGGTAATCTCCTTGGTATCGGGATCTTTACTGAATCCCGTGCAGGTAACGAAAAAACCATAACGCAGGCGCACCTCGCGCCCCACCGTCAACCGGCGGAACTTGTTTGGCGCATCCTCCATGAAATCCTCGCGCTCGATATACAGCTCGCCCGAGAACGGAATCTTTCGATCGCCCGCTTCCGGCTTGGAAGGATGATTGGCCGCGGGAAGCTCTTCTTCCTGACCTTCCGGGTAATTCTCGATCACGAGTCTGACCGGATCAAGCACCCCCATCACGCGGTTCGTGGTTTCATTCAAGTCCTGGCGGACGTGGTGTTCGAGCAGGGCGAAGTCGGTCAGGCTGTTGAATTTGGTCACCCCGACCTCCTCCAGAAATGACCTGATGGCCGCCGGAGTATAGCCGCGCCGTCGCATCCCGCGAATCGTCGGCATGCGAGGATCGTCCCAACCGCTCACATGATTCCCGTGCACCAGCTCACGCAGATACCGTTTGCCGGTTACGAGATAGGTCACGTTCAACCTGGCAAACTCATACTGATGCGACTCGAAGACACCCGTGTTCTCGATGCACCAGTCGTAAAGGGGACGATGAACCTCGAATTCGATGCTGCAGAGCGAATGGGTGATGCCTTCGATCGCATCGGAGAGCGCATGGGCGTAATCGTACATCGGGTAGATGCACCAGTCATCGCCCGTCCGGTGGTGATGCACCTTCTTGACCCGGTACAAAGCGGGATCGCGCAGGTGAATATTGGGCGACGTCATATCGATCTTTGCCCGCAGCACATGGGAACCCTCCTCAAACTCGCCGACCTTCATCCGGGTGAACAGATCGAGATTTTCGCCGACTGACCGGGCGCGATACGGGCTCTCCTTTCCGGGCCGCGAGGGCACTCCGCGATAATCCTTCCAGGATTCCTGGTCGAGATCGCAGACGTAGGCTTTGCCATCCTCAATCAGCTTCACCGCCAGTTCGTGCAAACGCCCGAAATAATCGGAGGCAAAATAGAGGTGGTCGCCCCAGTCGTACCCCATCCACCTGATATCTTCGATGATCGACTCGACGTATTCCGTCTCTTCCTTCTCCGGATTGGTATCATCCATGCGCAGGTGACACCGGCCGTTGAATTCCTCGGCGATACCAAAGTTGATGCTGAATGCTTTCGCGCTGCCAAGGTGCAGGTAGCCGTTGGGTTCGGGCGGGAACCGGGTCACGATGGTCGAGTGGCGGCCGGCCTCGACATCCGCGGCCACGATCTGGCGGATGAAATTCTGTGAAGTCTTTGTCGATTCAGCGTCGCTCATATCAACCTCCATGGGTCTCCAGAAATCGGGCTATCCGGTCAAGCGAACGCGCCTTCCCGATCAGGTGAATCAGATCATAGAATCCGGGACCGCCGCCAACCCCGGACACCGCCACCCGGGCCGGACCGAAGAAATCATTGTGTCCGTGGTCGGAAGACTCGACCAAGGCGCCGATGGCGCCCTCCAGTCCTTCGGGGCTGAAATCCTCCTGTGTTGCCAGAAGCGCCTGCAGTTCGCGGAGACGGTCCAGCGGCTCACCTTTCTTGAGGGCTTTCCTGAGTGCCTTCTCATTGATCGGAAAATCGTCCGCGAAAAAGTAGCGGGTATAGCCCGGAAGCTCGCTCAACACGCGAACCTTCTCCTGGCAGACCGCGAGCACCGCGCGAACCATTGCCGAATCCGCCGCTTCCACCGTCAAACCGCCCGCACGAAGAACCGCCTCTCCCTTTTCCTGAAATGCATCCAGGGGCAGATCGCGAATATACTCGCCATTGAGGTGGTTCATTTTCCGGTCGTCGAACCGTGCGTTGGACTTATTGATCCCGTCGAGATCGAAGCGCTCGATGATCTCCTCCAGGTCCATCTTCTCCCGATCGTCCTTTGGCGACCATCCGAGCAATACGAGGTAATTGACCACGGCCTGCGGCAGATAGCCCTGTTTCTCGTAGTCCTCGATGAGCGCGCCCTGGTCGCGCTTGCTCATCTTTCCGGGACCGCTCTGTTTCAGGATGAGCGGAATATGGGCATAAACCGGCAGATCGGCCCCGAATGCCTTGAGCAGTTCGGTGTGTTTGCTCGTATTCGACAGGTGATCCTCTCCCCTGATCACATGGGTCACACCCATGGTCAGGTCGTCGACCACATTCACAAAATGGAAAACCGGGGATCCATTTGACCGGATGATGACGAAGTCCTTTTCCTCCGTTCGCTCCACCCGCCCACGGATGGCATCGTCAATCACCTGTGGCTCGCCGGATATCTTGAAGAATACAGCCCCTTCCTTGTCGTAGGCCCGCCCCGACGCTCGAAGTCTCTCCAGGTATTCCTGATAAATTGTATCGCGTTCGCTCTGAAAATAGGGTCCGTGAGCGCCCCCCACATCCGGCCCCTCGTCCCAATCCAATCCCAGCCAGCGCATGCCCGAGAGCAGCACTTTGAGAGCCTCCGGAGTATTTCGCTCCTTGTCGGTATCCTCGATGCGCAGGATGAAGGTGCCCCCGTGCCGACGGGCATGGAGCCAATTGAACAGGGCTGTGCGGGCGCTCCCGATATGGAATGAGCCGGTCGGGCTCGGGGCGAAACGTACTCGGACGGATGACATTTTATCCAGGCTTTACTCGTGAAAAGAAACGGTCAGGAATGGATCATCCGCTGAACTGTGTCAAAGTCGTTCCTCCGTTGAATACCGCCCGAAATTGCCCGATCCCGCCACAGATCTGATCAACCGTGTCCGCGAGGCCGCCGTTTTCGAGGGTTTCAAGGCCTGCACCTTCGGTCGGACTGCAAGTCACGAGCTGATCGTCCTCACCCGGTCCGGAAAACCGGACGGTCCTCACATCTACATTTCCACGGGCATCCATGGCGATGAGCCGGCCGGGCCGGAGGCGATCTTCAGGTTGCTCAAGGACTCTGCCTGCCTCCCGCGTGCGACCTGGACCATTTTCCCCCTGCTCAATCCGGAAGGCTACAATCGAAATACCCGTGAAAACGCCGATGGCCTCGACCTCAATCGTGACTACCTCCATCCGACCGCGATCGAGTCGATCGCGCATCGGGCCGCGATCGACAAGCTGGGAGGGGTCGATCTCACCCTCTCCCTCCACGAGGATTGGGAAGCGACCGGCTTTTATCTCTACGAGCTGAACTCAACAGGAAAGGAAGGAATCGCCCGGGCGGCGCTCAGGGCAGCAGCCGGGGTCGGCCCGATCGACCTCTCGGAAACGATCGACAAACACGCCGCGAAGAACGGTGTCATTCGGGCAACAGACTCGACTCTCGACGATCGCGACGATCTGCCCGAGCAGATCTACCTCTACAAGCATACTACCAGGCTCAGCTATACCTTCGAGACACCGTCCGGGATCGACCTGGAAACCAGGGTCAGGATGCAGGTCGAAGCCTGTCGTGGTGCATTGGGTGAATTCTGCCGGAGCTATCCGGGTTAGGATTCCGCGAACCAATCAAAGCGAACTTCCCTGTCTCCCATTTTCCACCTGGTCGGGGTTCGGTTGTCCATCCAATCGAGAGGTTCTGCCACTGGTTGAGCCTGTGTATGGCTGGACAGGAGGTAAGCTTCCCTCAACGCCTTCTTCTGCTCAGTTCCAACCGCATCCGGCGCAGCCGATACCAATAGAGGTGTTCCACTGCCGGCCAGAACTTCCAGCCATTGCCGATTCAATCTCCAGGGAATCTTCTTTGTTATTCCAACACAATCAGCGTCAGACAGGAAGAATGCACGATGCTGAGGCATTCTGAAAGCCAATGTATTTACGCCCATTTTTCGAGTTCTCACCCAATCATATCCCGAAGTATCATCTCCTGTTCGCTGAAGATCAATGCAACCAGATGCAAGGTGTCCGATTACGTTGCATCCGTCTATGAGAGAAGACCCCGCCGCCGCCCGAAGCTTTTCGTAAAAACTGCGGACTATTTCAGCAGTCGTTCGGCTTTCATCCTGGAATGACATCGTTCTGTCGCCTGTCATTCCAGCCCCCATCTCGAATCCCCATTGGCCGAAGATTTCATAGGTCGTGAAATCATGTTTGATCATCTCATAGCCCCAGTCCTCCACAATCCGCTCCACATCCTCCGCTATATACTCGAGAACCTCGGGAACGCTTGGGTCCAGCGCGACTCCGTGTTCGTCCCTCCCCCTTAACCAGGTCTCCGGAAGTCGTTCATGAGTCCTGAGTGGCCGTATCCATATCCCGGGCCGAGCGCCGCTCGCTCGAATACCCTCAGCGACCTTCTTCATGTCGCCGAATATTCGATTCCCTCTATTCCATGGACCTCCATTGGCATCCCCACACACCTGCCAACCCGCATCGATCATGAAAAAAGGACGATTGGGGCCATCGGGAGCCAACTCGACCAGCAGATGAGTATCCCGCCTGATTGTCTCCGGTGAATTGTGCCCATGGCCATAATACCAGTCATTGAACCCGATAATCGGATCGTCCGGCAATGAAACCGGATCAGACATCTTCCGGCAGAATCTGCTCGCGATGTCGAAAGGAGACCCATCCTCCCCCGAATCCATCACAACCGTCGCGATCGGCAGGACTCGGCTTCCCAAATCAACCCCCCTGGTTCCCGAACGAACATCACAGACGAGTCTCAACTCCCGTGCCGTAACACTCCAGTGACAAAAAGCGGACGGAACCGTCCTTACGCCAATCGCCCAGGTCCTTGATCCACGATTCGCCAGAAAATACCACGGAAAATAACGCTCCGGCGAAAGCCCGGCCCATTCCAGATCACCATATCCTCTCTCCCAGGCGTCATTCAGAAATCGGATGCCCGGCTCCAGGTGGCTCTTCCAGGTAAACGATACACGTTCGATTCTTTTCGTTTCCGACCGAAGCTCAAAATGGAGACGATCCGCCGCGTTCTCAACATGGACCGAGGTATGATGATTCTGCCAGAACCCTTCAGGAGAAAATTCCAGAAGAGATGACTCCGATTCAACTTCAACCCGAACCAGATCCGGCAGACGAAGTTCCGTTTCAAAAAGCATTGGCGGTTACTGGTGGAAATCGCTTCCTGGGCTGCCTGGACACAAGTCCGGCGAGACCACCCAGAAAGATCCTGTTCAAGGTGCAGGTGGTGCCAGAAGGGGGCTGGGAACACAAGCGAAAGGAATTTCGAGACTGTCTTCAGCCAAGAATACCCTCTACGACATGCCTCAGGACACCAGTGGACGAACCTCGAAGGCTTCGTTTCGCGCAACCTGGTGGTCAGCGCCAGGGCGCGCAGGATGGGAAATCCCTGCCCGGTTCTGAGCGGGGGAGCAACACGGACGGGAGCCCCCGCACCCGCCAACCGCAGGGACTGGAGCGATTCCGGCTTTCAACCCCTTGACTGCTGCCGATCTGCCAATACCTGCAACCAAGCCTTGACCTCAGGAAGAAATGACATTTCAACCTGAATAAATCGTGGACTGGCTATTTTGCAGGTAATTGCGGAATGGAGTCATGATTAACAACAAGAAAAACTAGAACCTAAAGAATATGCCAGAAGGAACAATTAAGTGGTTTGATAGTGAGAAGGGGTACGGATTCATACAGCAGGGCGATGGTGGGAAAGACCTGTTCGTCCATCATTCCGAGACGGAAGGATATGCTCTGAACGAGGGAGACAAAGTGGAATTTGAGATCGGTGAAGGACAAAAAGGTCCCTGCGCCACCAAAGTGAAGAAGCTCTAGCCGGAGCAGACAAGATCCTCTTCTGCGACAATGCCTTGGGCTTGTTAAGCCAACCTCCAAGGCATCGAGCCGGCCCGGACGCGACCCTGGTAGGTTCGGAGATATGCAGAAGACAGTCGCAATAATCGGGGGCGGCGCAGCGGGTTTCTTTGCTGCGATCGCCTGTGCTGAAGCAAATTGCAAGGCAAGAATCGTCGTATTTGAGAAGTCGCGACACATCCTCTCAAAGGTCAGAATTTCAGGAGGAGGCAGGTGCAACCTGACCCATGCCTGCTTCGATCCCCGCGAGTTGGCAAGAAGCTATCCGAGAGGTTCGAGGGAGTTGCTCGGGGCATTCCACTCCTGGCAGCCAGGCGACACGGTCGATTGGTTTGAGTCAAAGGGAGTCGCACTCAAGACCGAAGAGGATGGCCGGATATTCCCCACCACCGATTCTTCTTCAACCATCATCGACTGCCTGACGGCTTCTGCGACAGGCCTGGGGATCGAAGTGCGCACGCAGTCGGAAATCCATTCGGTGTCCAAGTCTGCATCGGGATTGTTTGCTCTCTCGTTGGGAGACGGCGATCGGATGGAAGCCGATCGGGTGGTTATCGCGACAGGCGGTGGCAATGGATCCGGGGGGTTGAAGATGGCCGGAGAATTCGGCCATACCATCACGGAACTGGCTCCTTCTCTCTTCACCTTCCACGTCGACGATCCTCGAATCAATGGGCTCCAGGGCCTTTCGGTCAAAAACGTCCACGTCGCCTGCGAACAGGCCAAACTCGAACAGATCGGCCCCGTGCTCATAACCCACTGGGGTCTCAGCGGACCGGCGATATTGAAACTCTCCGCATGGGGCGCACGCACCTTTGCTCAACTGGATTACTCGTTTGAAATCCAGATCAACTGGGTGGGCGACCAGTCGAAGGAAATCGTGCGAACCCTCCTGAATGATCAGAAACAGGTCGCAGGAAAGAAGTCCATTTCTGCCCACTGTCCCTTTGACCTCCCGAATCGTATCTGGGTGCGCTTGACAGAAGCGGTCGGCATCAAAGGCAGGTGCCAATGGGCCCAACTGAGCAGACAGCAGATGGCGGGACTGGCGGATGAACTCGTCGACAGCAGGTTCCGAGTCACGGGGAAAAGCATGAATAAAGAAGAGTTCGTGACCTGCGGAGGGGTCAGACTGGGAGAAGTTGATTTCAGACGCATGGAAAGCAAGCGAGTCAGCGATCTTCACTTTGCCGGTGAAGTCCTGGACATCGATGGCTTGACCGGCGGATTCAATTTCCAGGCGGCGTGGACAACCGGTCGCATTGCCGGAATCAGCGTCGCCAAGCGCCTGTGAGGCTGGAATCTGCCTCTTGAATCAACCCAGTCTGATCGCCTTCAGTCTCTCAACCATGTGCCGGTAGTGGGAAAAGGGGCATTCCAGCGGGACCATATCGTCCAGAGCAGGAATGAAACCGCCTTCTTCTATCAGCGGCATAAGCTCTTCAATTTCGGAGTCGATCGCTTCGGGACCTTCGATCAGAGCTCTCAGCGAGATGCCGCCGCCCAGCAGCAATCCGCGCCCGAATCTCCTGCGCAGGTCGATCGGGTTCATCCCCGCGTTGCGTTCAACCGGCCATGTGCAGTTGAACCCATGGTCCATCATTGTCGGGATCAGTTCCTCGAATCGTCCCGCGCTCCACATGCAGATGACCCGGACACCGGCCTCCTTCAGTATTTTCAGTATCGGCTTTTGATGCGGGGCCCAGAATTTATCATAAATGGCGGGTGAAACGAGTGGTCCGTGGGTACCTGCCAGATCCTCGCAGAAATGTGCGAAGTCTATGTTCACGTTCTCAAGTATCATCTGCAGATTTGCCGTCAGGACACTGGCCGCCTGTTCGAACATTTCGTGAATGAGGTCTTCCTCCTCATAGAAGGCGGTCAGGAATCCCTCCATTCCCATGGTGTAAAATCCGAACCGGAAGAAGTAAGGGAAAAACCCGAGTCCGACCGGATCCGCAGACGCGTTCAGGCGCTTTACGTTACCGGGCTCCAATATTCCTTCCAGCCGTTGAGCGGAATCGGCAGGGTTGAGGCGCTTTCGGTACTCTTCCCAGTCCTTTCGCGTCTTTATGGGAAAGTCCGTATGTCCGTAAAATGTGTTCGGGGCGTCTTTCCTCCGCCTGACCGTCGCCCCCAATTCGGTGACCTGCGAAAAATATTCCTCTTCTTCGGAGAGAATTTTCTCTTCAAACTTGGGAATCGGTTGAACCCGCACGCCGCCCGTCTGGACCAGTTCGGACATCCCCAGGAACCTGATATGGTCAACCCCCTGGGGAAGCCCTTCCGTCCGCCACTGCTTCATGGCCAGTTCCTCCAGGGGTTCCAGATCGACAACGGGAAGCCGGTCGACAGGTTGATAGTTCATTAAACTCAAAAATCGTTCTCTATTGTTCAAAACGCCTCCTTTATTCCGTTGGCGGGATTGCTCTGTGGCCTGCCTCTCCCGTGCCATTTGTAACCGTGTTTTCGCTCCGATCGATTCATCTGCTTCGCACCTTTACTGTTCAGCCTGAATCGCTTGTGCGCAAAAAGATTTCCTGGCGGGCATAAAGTCAACGTATACCAGCGCGATCAGAAAAAATCCCGGAATCCTGCCGGCTCTGCCACTCCATGCCCGAATTCAACCCAACCGTTTCAAAAAACCACAGCCGGTCCCAAGCGATGGCTGGGACGGCAATTTGACAATTCGTCGGGTTCATGAATCGATACCGCGAAGTAGAATGGATAGCCTACTGATCCACACAGCCACCGTGTTCATGGGGTTCTTCGCCATAATGAACCCGATCGCCAATGTACCGATTTTCCTCGGCCTCACAGCTGACGATGATCAACCGACGACCAGGGCCGTGGCCTTGAGATCACTGTCGCTGGCGTTTCTGATCATTGTGTTGTTTGCCGTTGCGGGACAGCTGATAATGAAGCTCTTTGGCATCACTCTACCCGCCTTCCGGATTACCGGAGGCCTGCTGGTCCTGCATATCGGGTTTAATATGCTGCAAGGCAATCACTCAAGCGTTCACCACCTGAAGGAAGGAGACGACCAGAAGTGCAGGGAGGCGGCTCTCAGTATCGCAATCTCCCCTTTGGCCATGCCGATACTGGCAGGGCCGGGCACGATCGCAACCGCAATGAACTTCTCGGCACGAGGCGGCCTTGTTGAGATGGCAATAACCATCGCTGCATTTGCTGCTTTATGTGTGATCACCTATCTGCTTTTCATCTACGGGAAAAGGTTCGTTACCTTCATCGGAACCGGTGCCCTGGGAGTGATCACCCGCATGATGGGCCTGATCCTGGCGGTGATTGGAATGCAAATGGTGATCGAAGGACTGCACGGCGCCTTCAGGTTCGGGGGCTGATCAACGGATTCAGTCCTCGGCTGGAGTTCAACAATTCCCATGTCCAGCTTTGGAGAAAGACGCACCTACTACAATAATTTCGCGGGCCACCTGCTGAACGCCTACAATCCGAACATGCTGTTCCCGGGGCGGCCGTATGCCTGGACGGACGGCGACTGGAGACAGGCCATCAACATGGTGGCTGCCTTTGGCTTCAATGTCTGGGAGTTCTGGCTTGTTCCGCGGCTGTTCTGCCGGGAAGCGCTTCGGGCCAACGTTGGTCGAGCGTTTATCCGCCAGATGAATGCGGCCATTGAGCATGCTCATACTCGGGGACTGAAAGTTGAGATGCTCTGTGCCCTCGCCACGGTCGGACCGGAGTGGCGGACCTATTGCCCGAACGCGGACGCGGAATGGCAGGAGTTACGATTCCTCTGGGACACCTGGACCAGGGAGCTCCCCGGAGTTGATATTGTGGGGATATTTCCGGGAGACCCCGGCGCCTGCTCCCGCAATGGATGCACGGCCGAGACCTACATCGACAAGGCCGTAGAGATCGCCGGTCTCGTCAAGGGAAACCTTCCCGCGGTGGAAATCGAATTTCACACCTGGGGTCCCCCTTTTTTCGGGTGGGGGATCATCAAAGGCCCCGAAGACTGGAAAGGGGAGTACATCCCGGACTATCAGATGACTGCATGGACATTCGATCGGGATCGAGCAGAGACATGCATGCAGCACCTGCTGAGGCGACTCCCGGATTTCCCCGCACCAACCTCGGTGGCAATCAACATGGCTTTCAACCCCGACGGTAATCCGGACGGGGAACAGGATGCCCGTTCCTGGTGCCGTGAAATTGCCTGCAACCATCGTGTCTACAGTTGGGATTTCAGCCTCACTGAGGGCGAGAACAATGTCGTCCCGCACTACCGGTTGGCCCGCCTGTTCGAGCGTCGGCGGGCGGAACGCGAATGCGGTGCGTATTCCGGCGGTATCTGCTACACCATGACGCCGCTGCTGAATCAACTCTCCCTGTATGCGGCGGCGCAGTCCTTCCTCGATCCGGACGCAGACCCCGATGCCCTGGCCCAGAATTTTTTCGAGAGGCTTTTTGGGGCCGCCGGACGTGAACTCGTGCCGTTTCTACCGTTGTTCGAGGTCGTGCAGGACTGGGGCAACTATCACCGTATCGAGCTTTCCCGGAGGGACTATCACCGAAGAATGAAGGAACTGGCAGGGCAACTTCGGGATCTGAAGGGACGGGAGAGACACGACCTTGAACTGTTTCCCTCGCCCGACCTTTTCCGGGAGGAAATGCTATTCTTCGCCGAGTTGTTTGCCGCGTTTTCGGGACCCTCGCCCGACTACGACACGCTCGGTCAGAAATACTGGAATCGGGTTTACCGGATCTATGATGACCTGCCCGACCACGTTGACCCACGCCCCCGCCTGGCCACCGGGAGCCTTGTCCGGCACTTCGCGGTTGGAGACTCGGGAGGCCGGGCAATTCCCGGCAAATGGATTGACTGACCGGAAAGAAAAGTCACCTTTGGCATACAGGGAAAAGGGCATTTGGTGCCCTGAACCCAAATACTATGCCAGGCCGATTATGGAATGGATTTTCTCCCGGACGCTTGGGCGTGGCAGCTTGCCCGACTCCTGACTCGCGTCCCGACGACACGAATTACGATATCGCCATTGTCGGCGCCGGTGTGGTGGGTTGCGCATTGGCCTGCGAGTTGTCCAGGTACCGGCTCCGCACCATTCTGATCGACAAGAACCATGATGTCGGAGAAGGAACCAGCAAGGCAAACAGCGCCATAATCCATACCGGATTCGACGCGACACCCGGAACCTTGGAGTCGCAACTCGTCACGGGGGCCTCGCTCATCTGGCCCGAACTTGCGGCGAAGTTGAAAGTCCCCATGCTCCAGACAGGCGCGATCGTCCTGGCGGTCGATGAGGAGCAGGAACGAACCCTGAAGTTGATTCATCGCAAGGCGCTTGATAACGGCGTCGATGATGTCGAACTTGTCGACGCCGAGACCGCCCGACGCCTGGAGCCCCATGCGACCCCCCGGGTCCGAGGCGGACTCCTGGTCCCACGTGAAAGCGTGATCGATTCCTTTGGGGTTTCGATCGCAACGACCGAGATCGCACTCGCCAACGGAGTCGATGTTCTGCTCGGCTGTGGGGTCACGGCGATGGCGGACTGCGACTCCGCCATCAAGACCTTGAAGTGCGACGGCGAAACGGTCGTTCGTACCAGAACAGTAATCAACGTTGCCGGGTTATGGAGTCGGGGAATCGCCGATCTGTACGGCGGACAGGCATTTGAGATCAATCCACGGCGCGGGCAGTTTCTCCTCTACGACTCCCAATGCCGCCACATGGTCAATCGGATCCTGCTCCCGATTCCGACCAAGACAACCAAGGGGAAGCTCGTTGCACCCACCATCTTCGGTAATATCCTGACCGGACCGACCGCCGAGGACCTGCCGTTGGAAGCTCTGGAGGACACGAGCACGACACCCGAAGGACTCGAGGAGGTCGCAACGGGCGCCGCCAAACTTTGCCCCGAGATCATTGACCAACCCACCATCGCGGCATTCGCGGGACTGCGATGCAATTGCGAGCAGGGCAGCTACCTGATCCGCTGCAATGATGGCCACCCCGGGTTCATTACAGTTACCGGTATTCGCTCCACCGGATTGACCACGTCGCCAATGTTGGCGCGTCATCTGATCGAGCAGATGACAAAACAATGTGATCTGGAATTAGTCCCAAACCATGAGGCGATGGACGCCCGCCCGGAGTCGGCCTGGCCGGGATGGTGGAAAAAGCCGTACGATACTCCCGCCATCGTCTCCGCCCGACCGGAATACGGTCACGTGATCTGCACCTGCGAACAGATCTCGCGAGGTGAAATCCTTGATGCCATGCGCTCGCCCCTGCATCCGCGCACCCTGGACGGTCTGAAGCGACGCACCCGCGCACTGATGGGGCGATGCCAGGGATTCAACTGCCTGGCGCCCATCGCCAGAACCGTCTGCGAACATTTCAAGCTCCCGATGCAGGCGGTCACAAAGTGCGGTCCCAGCAGTGAGATCGTGTCTGCGGTTCAAACATCGCCATTCGAGAGGACAGCGATATCCTATCCCAAAGCTCCGGCGGAAATCCCGACTCACTACAGAGTCGCAATTGTCGGCGCAGGACCGGCGGGCATCGGCGTGGCAGTAGGATTGGCCAGAAGCGGCGTTGAATCGGTCGTGTTGATCGAGCGGGCGGATACACTCGGAGGCGTCCCGGCCAAATACGAACCCAAGCGAGGGGGCGTCCCCACGTTCGTCATTCCAAGCCGCGGTCGGATCCTGTACGGCAGGCAGTACGTTGATCTCCTGGCCGGGAAACTCGATCGAACCTCGACCGTCCGCCATCTCAATACTCAGGTGCTGGATGCAGGACTCAATGACAAGAGCCTGACCATCGTCAGTCCCACCCTCGGAAAACGAACGATCACTGCTGACGCGATCATTCTTGCCTGCGGATCGCGCGAACAGACACGCGCCGAACGCGGATGGATAAGCGGCAGCCGCCCGGCCCGCGTATTCCACACCATGCAACTGCTCGACCTCCTGGACGGTGACCATTGCCTGCCATCGATCGCTCCCGTCGTTATCGGATCGGATCTGATCGCATGGTCCGCCGCGGCAAAACTGAAAGCCGCGGGCGCCGATCAAGTCGCCATGCTGGACCTGTGCGCACGGCCCAAATCACCATTTCTGTCTCGGCTGTATTTCAAACGCTGGTGCCGTCCGGCCTGGCGATCAGTCAATTCAGGTGTGACCATGGAAGGAACGACCTCCGCGACCGGGATCGGCTTCCGGGACGGAACCTCTCTCATGTGCGACGGAGTCATTCTCAGCGGAATGCTGGTCCCGAACAGCGAGCTCATCGTATCGGCAGGACTCGATGTAATACACTCGGATCGAATCCCGCTGGTGGGACTGAACCACTCTCTCTCCGAGGCCGGGTGGTTCGCCGCAGGCAATGTGATCGGTGGATTCCATAGCGCCCACTGGTGCTATCGCCACGGCAAAAAGATGGCCCGCTCCGTGGCAGGATATCTTGATCAATCTGAGAGACGGACCTGAGTCCCTCCGCGGGTGAAATGATGCGTGGCTGCCCACCAGGCTTCTGGCTCGGGTGATGGCGGATTGGCTGGCCAGATCCCGACTATTTTGAGTATGCTCCCATACGAGATGAATCGACGCTCTTTTGTCCGGAAATCAATCGCAGCTGGTGCGGTCGCCGCATTGGGAACGCGCTCACTCGACGCAGGGGACGAGAAGGATCCGCCTGCGCCAGGCACGGATTTCCACCTCAGATACGCGCCCCACTTCGGCATGTTCAAACACCATGCGGGTTCCGATCTGATCGACCAGCTCCGCTTCATGGCCGACCAGGGATTCACCGCCTTTGAGGACAACAACATGTGGAAGCGGGAGGTGGCTGTGCAGGAGGCCATCGCGAGCGAACTCGATCGTCTCGGAATCGTGATGGGCGTCTTCGTTGCCTACGGGGATTTTAAGAACCCCACCTTTGTATCGGGAAAAGAGGAACACAGGAAAGAAGTGCTTACGAAGATACGGGCTTCGGTCGAGATTGCGCAGCGGGTCAACGCCAAGTGGGTCACAGTGGTGCCGGGCTCTTTCGATCCCGGCCTTGAATGGGGCTACCAGACGGCCAATGTAATCGACCTGTTGAAGGCGTGCAGCGAGATATGCGAACCAGCCGGTGTGATCATGGTCCTGGAATCCCTGAATCCCTGGACGAATCATCCCGGTCTTTTCCTGACCAAAATCCCGCAGGCCTACCAGATCTGTCGCGCCGTCGACAGCCCTTCATGCAAGATTCTCGACGACCTCTATCACCAGCAGGTCACCGAGGGGAACCTGATTCCGAACCTCGACCGGGCTTGGGATGAGATTGCGTATTTCCAGATCGGCGACAATCCAGGCCGGAAAGAGCCGACGACCGGAGAGATCAATTATCGCAATATCTTTCGACACATCCACGGAAAGGGATACACCGGAATCCTAGGCATGGAGCACGGCAACAGGCTGCCCGGTATTGAGGGTGAAGAAGCGGTTCTCGCGGCTTACCGCGAGGTCGACTCATTCTGAGCAATGACCCCGTCGAAAATCCTGACAACAGGCCAGAATATTACTTTTGACGTTTGACCCCTTTTGGTCGGGTCAGAATCTCCAGTCGTTCGAGGAGGGTCATGGCCTCCCGGGCCGTGGTTCCGCACATTTCCAGGCAGGGTTTCAGACTCGTGCAGAAGGCGGGGCGCTCCGGTCGGCCAAACAACTCGCATCGATTATCGTCGGTGAGGTGGGCGCAGCGCACGCCGGCGGGTTTGCCTTCCGGCATGCCGGGCATCGGAGTCGATATGGAGGGAGCGATACAACAGGCTCCGCAACCGATCCGGCATTCAAATTCGGGGTTCATGATTGGATCCAGTATGCTTCGTCGCGTCCGGCGATCACCCGCTACCGATAGAAATCGACCCAGGAGATCTCAATCGATTGGTTTCCGTTACCCGCCACCCCCCTGGGCAGTTCCACCCGGTAGCCGCCCGATCGGTGGTCGTCGCGAAACTCCTTCCGGAAGACCTGCTCCCCCGAAATCTCCAGGCCTTCCAGTCCCTTCAGGGCGAAATGAAACGTGATTTTTTCCGGCCAGTCACCACGGGATGGCCGGATGGTGGCCCGACCGATTCCGAATTCGCTTCGGACGGAAAAGAGAACCTCGGTGGCACTGCCCGACACCTTGATCGAGTCGCCTTCCGCCCGCGGACCGGCCAGAGCGATCTCAAATTCGGGAGGGCGCTCGAACAGGCCCTCACATCCGGAAAGGAAGATCGGCAGGAGGAGTAGAGCGATGGATTTCCTGGATAGAGACACAGGACAGACCTACACTCCAGCTCGCACCGAATCAATCCGCAAGCTAGTGCAGGCCGCCGCACATATTGTAACTTATGGGAAGGACTATTATGAGACAGATAGAGCCAAAAGTGAAAAGAAGAGGAATAATATGAATAGACATGGTCTTTTTCCCGACTTCAGCGTTGCTCGTCAGTCACGAATCTACGGATTCGCTCCTTCCTCGCGCCTTGAACTCCGAAAAAACTCCACGTCCATAAGTGCCAATCTGTTTGGCGGA
>QNAI01000016.1 GCA_003641745.1 Verrucomicrobiota bacterium
CATCGGCGAACTGTTGCGACCACATTTCCTGGAAGCAGATGATGTCCGGGGTTCGAGACCGTATGGTCTCAATGCAGAAACCTTTTCGGTAGGCCCAGCCGTTCTTCCCGTCGTCTGCTCCGAAGCACCTAATGTTGCAGGTGAGAATCTTCATGTTCCCATCCCAATCCGGTCCCTTCGCTCAGGCGAACATAAAACACAGGCCTGAGAAGAAGTTTTAGACAGGACTAACAGGGTATGCATCTGCAGGCTCTGACGGGCTGTGCAGGACGAGATAAGCCCATTTATTCATTCTCATGATCATCCACAGTTCTTATTCACCTCATAGTTTCATAAAATTGAACGGAATTTGTTCCAAGGAATTACATTCCAAAAGGTTACGTCGCAATGTATTGAATTTCAAAAAGCCACCGGAAGTGCGGATAAGAAAAACGCCTTATCTCCGCCCGCTAATCTACGCGAATTGACGCGAATCCCAGGCCTCTTCTGAGCGAAGCCGAAGGAGTCAGCGTTCATATTTCATATTTGACGTAAGGCCGGTGTGAAGTCAGCGTTCTGGTCTGATGACCCGAAAGAATCGCATCGAGACAGCGGGCGGTCTCTACCACGTCCTCAACCGTGGCAATTACCGTTCCTTCATCTTTGAGAGCGACGGGGCCAAGGGCACCTTCGAAGAGGTTCTGTGGGAGGGATGTGAACGCTTCGGATGGGACCTTTTGGCCTTTGTGCTCATGAGCAACCACTTCCATCTGTGCATCGGCACCCCGAAGGGAAACCTTTCCCAAGGCATGGCGTGGGTGCAGGGAACCTTTGCCAAACGCTTCAATCGCTTCCGCGGGGAATCCGGGCACCTCTTTCAAGGCCGGTTCAAGTCGCTGATCGTTGAGCCGGGCCGCCACTTGGTGGACCTGGTCAACTACATCCATCTCAATCCGGTGCAATCGGGTCTGTGCCCGATCGATGAACTGATGCGGTACCGCTGGTCGAGCCTCTATCATTTTCCCAAACGCAGGCGTCGCCCCGGTTTCCTGGATGCGTCGTGGATGGACTACCAGGACGGGCTCAGTGACACACGTTCAGGTTGGAGGGGTTACCTGCAGCTTCTGCGCCTGAGAGTATCCGACGACCCGGAAGAAGTCAGAGAGATTGAGCAGGAGCTGTGTCGGGGCTGGTGCATTGGTGAAAAAGACTTCAAAAAGGCCATCGCCAAGGATCTGCTCGGGACCGAAGGGGCGATCCAACTCGAGCGGGATGAATTGAGTGAGTTCAACCAGCAGTGCTGGCAGGCGGCCCTGGAAGCCTGCCAGCATCGGCTCGGCTTCAGTCAGGCCGATGCCATCGAGGCCAAATACTCCGAGCGATGGAAACTGGCAGTCGCCTCCAAACTCAAACGCGAGACCTCAGTCACCAACCGTTGGTTGGCCCGGCAGTTATCGATGGGCGTGCCCAACAGCGTGAGCAATCTCTGCGGTGTCTATCGTCGCGAGGTCGAAAGCAGGTGCCCCTACGCCAGGAAGCTCAAGAATATGAAATATGAACGTTGACTCCTTCCAGTGAAATATGAAAACTTCTTCCGTTAAAATAGGATTTATCCCGACGAATAGAGGTTTTTTTGACGCAAAACTGGCTTCCCAGATGCGTCGGGAGGTGATCGATGTGGTGGGGCCCATGGATATGGAACTGGTGGTTCCCCATGAGGAACAGACAAAGATGGGTTGTGTTGAAACGATTCGAGATGCCGAGATTTGCGCCGACTTGTTTCGAAAGGAGGATGTGGATGGTATTCTGATTGCGGCTGTCAATTTTGGCAGTGAGCAGGGGGTGGCCTGGACGATAAAAAAGGCAGGACTTGATGTGCCGATAATGATTTTCGCCTGTCAGGAGGAAGCTGCTCTCACCCTGGAAACCAAACGGAGAGACGCTTTCTGCGGGCTTCTTTCGATTGCGGATGTTTTGAGGCAACTGGGTGTAAAGTACAGCGTCGCTCCATGTCCCATTGGTTTTCCCCGGGAAGAGAGTTTCCGCGATGCCATGAAATGGTTTGTCGGAGTGTGTCGTGTCGTGGGAAAGGTAAAAGTGGCTCGATATGGGCAGATAGGTGCGCGGCCGGATGCCTTTTGGACTTGTCGGTTTGATGAACGAAAACTCCAACGCCTTGGCCCTACGACAGTGACATTGGACCTGTCCGAAGTGATTGCAGGGGTCGAAAAACTTTCGGATGGAGACAGGGGTGTAAAAGCCACCCTCAGTTCGATAGCAGAGTATGCAGATACGAGTGGTGTGGGAAAAGCCGCGATTCTCAAGTTCGCCAAGTTGGAAACATTCCTAGTGAACTGGGGTGCGGAAAATGCCATTGATGCCTTTGCTATTCAGTGTTGGACGTCGATTGAGCGGAACATGGGTATTTGCCCGTGTACAACCATGAGCCGATTGGCTGAAATGGGAATTCCCGCCGCCTGCGAAGCAGATATTCTCGGAGCATTGTCGATGCATGCGTTGCAACTTGCCGGAGAGCAGCCTGCGGCTCTGGCGGATTGGAATAATTTACACAACGAAGACGATGATTTGGTGAATCTCTGGCATTGTGGTGTGTTTCCCAAATCCTTCTCGAAGGATCAACCTGAGTTGGGAATCCACAGTATTTTCCCGGCCGCTGGTGCCGCGACCGAAGAACAGTCACATGGTGTGGTCAATCTGGTTGCGAAAGCCTCTCCGGCAACATTGACCCGGGTTACCCAAGACGGAAACGGGCAGTGGAAGGCTTTGATTGTGGAAGGTTTCTTTGAGGAAAATCCGGCTTGTACCGCGGGCTCGTATGGGTGGTGTCGGATCAAAAACCTCCCGCAGCTTTATCGGGATACCTTGCTTCGCCATTTCCCTCATCATGTTGCGGTTTCCCAGGTCCATGTAGGCAATATCCTATGGGAGGTATTTGGTAATTATCTGGAACTGGCAGTGTACCATCCCGGGCAAGGTCAATCGGGTGTTTACGAACCGGAATTGCCCTTCTTGAATCCCTCCAACTGATATCCATTATGAAATTTGGCATTCATTCACTATTGTTTACGGAGACCTTCCTCGAAAAAGACCTTCCTCGTCTGGACAATTTCAAGGCGATGGGGTTTGACGCGGTTGAAATAATCCCGTTTGATCCGGACAATTTTCCAGCAGGAAAGGTGAGGCAGTACGCCATGGATATTGGGGTGGACATCAATATCGGTTACGGGATGCCGCAGGAAAAGAATATTATCTCAGCAGATGCGTCAGTGCGGAAAGAGGGGGTTGAGTTTTCGAAATACCTCATTGATTTGTGTGCTCTGGCCGGCGCGAAGGTATTCGGTGGGGTTATTTATTGTTCCTGGGGATATACGACCGGAAAAATGAGAACGGCCGATGAATGGAAATGGGGAGTGGAAGCCTTCCGGGAGATCGCGACATATGCGAAAGAGAGCGCCCCGGGGTTGATTCTCGGGATCGAACCGGTCAATCGGTTTGAATCCCATTTTATCAACATAGCGGTCGATGCAGTCCAGTTTATCAAAGACGTGGGTGAGGCAAATGTAAAGGTGCACATGGATACATTTCATATGATCAGGGAGGAGGCAGATATTGCTCAAGCGATCAGAGAAACCGGAGAACGCATAGGATATATCCATGCTTGTGAAAATCAAAGAGGCATACCCGGGAGAGGTCAGGTCCCATGGGCAGAATTTTTCAAGGCTCTCAAGCAGGTTAAGTATGATGGGTGCGTAACGATCGAATCTTTTGACCCCCATATGGAAAAAATTGCCAAGCTGTGTTGCATCTGGAGGCAGTTGGCGGATTCGCCTGAACAATTGGCTTCTGAGGGGTTGGCATATTTGAAAGAGGTTTATGGCCGGGTATGAAAACCGGTTACATTGAAGTGAATGTGATGGCGTGAAACGCAAAATGGGCAACTGACCACACTACCGTAAATTGAACAATATCCCCTTTGACCCGAACCGCACTAAGTAAAGGGCACCTTGATTAATTGGAGATTGTCATCGTTTTGCAGAAAGCCAGGAACCGTAAGGCGGTCGTGTCGAGGGTATCCCCGTAGGGCTATCCTCGATCCGACCAACGCCGCGGGCGTGGTATTTCTGCATAACCCGAAGGGCGGCAAGGCTTTGGGCGTCGGGCTGCGTTGTTCGGGCCGGGACATACCTCACGGTATGCCCGCTGGTCCGACCGCCTTGCCCGACGCCCAAATCCTTGCCGCGCTGACCGTCTCCAATTGATCAAAGTGCCCTAAAGGGGGTATTAGGAGGAATTGCGGTCAACTGGTTTCGAGGGGGTCAAAGCACATAGGCTGATGTCGGCAGAGTGGCTGCCTCGGTACTCGCATTGGCATGCAAGATTATGAGCAATGACCCCGTGGGCTGTTCTTCGTCGAGAAACTCCGGATCGGCGCTTAACATTGCCATTCAGGGCTGATCCTTCACAGACTTCTTTCGTGCGGACTCTCCGGCCCGGTATTCAGGCACGAGGTGTTGCTCATCGGGGGTGTTGGAGGTTCCCTCAAGGATATCGGTGACCTTGGCATGGATCAGGCGTCCAAAGCGGAGGGGGTCGAACGCATAGCAGGAAGGCTGGGGCACAAGGGCATCAAGAAACAGATCGTGCTCGCGGGAGATGAGCGAAACATCCCCGGGTATGCGAAGACCCTGCTGCATCAGAAACGTGGCCACAGTGGCGTAGCTGAGTGTGGTTCCGGTCAGAATGGCGGTCGTCGGTGTGCCGATGCTCAGCAACTCACGGACTGCGTCGCGGACTGAATCGAGGTTTCCGGTATGGGTGGCCACTTTCCCAACCACACCGTCGGCATTCGATTCCGTGATGCCCGCATTGAATCCGACCGTGCTGCGAAGATCGCGGGCCCTTTCCGATGCCAGGTGAACGAATCCTATGCTTCGGTGTCCAGAATCGACGAATACGCCTACGGCATGTCGGCACGCGGCTTCCATGTCGATGGACACGAACGGCAGTTCGATGCCGGGGTGAGTGTATCCAGCAACCAGACACGGGATGCCCCGCGTCTTGAACCAGGCTTGGATCCGCGGGGTTGAGTGGGCCAGGATCCAGCATCCGCCAGGGTGCTGGGCGACGAGGTGCTCAAGGGCGGCGTCAGGCTCGCTTCTCAGGTATTGCTGTCCGTGGTGAGCCAACAGCCGGTTTCCGGTCTGGAACAGCCGGTTTCGCAATTCATCAGTCCAGAGATTTGCCTGCAAACGGATACGGTCCAAAGGGTTTGGGCATAGCAGATGGACCTTGTGGGTGGGTCGTGGGCGGGCGCTGTCGCGCTTTTCGGGAACGATCCGGTTGCCAACGCCTTTGACCGCTTGGACAATTCCCTCGGCCTGGAGGCGCTTCAGGGCGTTTCGAAGCGTGGGGCGGCTGATCTTCAGCGACCGGCTCAGGACACGTTCGCTTGGCAGCCATTGTTCCCAAGTTCGTTTGGAAACCTCACGCTTGAGGATGTCTGCGGTCTGACGAACCAGCGATAGTCGCTTCGGTATCACCGGAGACCGGACGTCGGCGTCTTCGGAGCGGGACATGGCGGGGTCAAATTTCCCCCAGAACTCCGCAAATGGCAAGAATGCGAACGAAACGGGTGGCTCGATCCGTAATTCGCCTTGGTGATTGTTAGGGAGATCCCCCACTCGGAAGGGGAGTCGATCGGGATTTCCGGTTTTTTTGTGTTTGACTCGAGTCAACTGCATCTTGGAGGTAATGTGAATGGGGAACCGGCAATTATCCGATCTGATATCAGGAAGAGGTTCACCTTCGGTTGGTTTGATGAAGAGCCGTTCCAAGGTTGAGGATGCGCTGAAGCTGTTTCATAGGGCAGAATACGAGGGCTGGCTGATGACGGCCGACGCCTTGGCTGGCTCGGTGACACGGGACCTTGCCGAGGCGGGCGATCTTCTGGCACGACTCCAGGCAGACGGGTTTGCGCAGGTCTCAGGTAGGGAGTTTGTCCTGACCGATTCGGGACGGCGCTATGCGTTGCAGGTGGTTCGGGCGCACCGACTGTTCGAAACGTGGCTGGCCCGCGAGACGGGCACCTCTGCTCCCGAATGGCATCGCAAGGCAGAGGTGGCCGAACACACCTTGACGGCCGAGGATACCGAGGCACTTTCCGCTCAATTGGACCATCCCCGTTTCGATCCCCACGGTGACCCGATTCCGACCCG
Source organism: Verrucomicrobiota bacterium (assembly GCA_003641745.1). Lineage (GTDB taxonomy): Bacteria > Verrucomicrobiota > Verrucomicrobiia > Opitutales > Opitutaceae > B12-G4. Next base: position 6,216 of record QNAI01000016.1, read on the forward strand.
TCACCTGACCCTGCCCGAGCTTGGAGAAGTGGCCCTGCTGGAGGTGGAACCGAATACGGTGGTTCAGATCACCCATATCGAGGATGAGCCGCCCGAGGTTTTTCGCCGGATCGCGTCGACCGGACTGGCCCCGGGCATCATTCTTCGGGTCGGGCGAATCGGTAAAAATGAAGTAGAGATCGAGGCTGAGAGCCGGACCCATCGCCTCAGTCGGGCCGAAGCCGGTCATGTGCAGGTCTTACCCGTCCGCGAGGAGATCATCCAACCGGGCTGGGTTCGTCTGTCCGACCTTTCGGTGGGTGAGTCGGCGGAGATCAAGGCCCTGTCTGCGGTATGCCAGGGATCGGAGCGGCTTCGTCTGCTCGATCTCGGTGTGGTTCCCGGCAGTCGGGTCCGGGTGGATCTCTCGGGTCCGTTCCGGTCCCCCCGCGGCTACCGGATTCGCGGGACCCTGGTGGGCCTGAGGAATGACCAGGCCGACAATATCTTCGTGAACAAGGAGGATGGAATATGACCATGACCCTGCCTTCAAAATGCGCGGACTGTCCTGTTGCGGCCGCCACCATGCGGCGTCTGGGCATCGAGGTTGAAGGATTTGATTTCGTGGTCGCCCTGGCCGGCAATCCCAATACCGGGAAAAGCACGATCTTCAACCGACTCACCGGTCTGCGCCAGCACACCGGGAATTGGCCGGGCAAGACCATCAGTCGTGCGGAAGGCGGCTTTTCACTGGGCGATCGTCGTTACAAGCTGGTCGATCTGCCGGGGACCTATTCCTTGCTTTCCGCTTCGCCGGACGAGGAGGTCGCCCGGGATTTCATTCTCTTTGGTCGTCCCGATGTGACCGTGATTGTCGTGGACGCAACCGCCCTGGAGCGGAACCTCAACCTTGCCCAACAGGTCATCCAGGTCACGGAGCGGGTGGTGGTCTGCCTGAACCTGATGGACGAGGCCCGCATGCACGGGATATCAATCGACATCGAGGGACTTGAAGAAGCCCTGGGCGTTCCGGTTGTACCCACGGCGGCACGACAGGGTCAGGGGATCCCTAAACTACTTGAGACGATTGAAGGGGTGGCCACCGGGCGAATTCAGTGTCGACCTCCTGATTGGGCTCTCGAAGTACCGGGTTTGGAGGAGGCCCGTAACTCCCTGGTGATGGAATTGGACAAGGTGTATCCCGGTCTGGCCCAGAAAAACTGGGTCGCGTTGCGCCTGCTGCTGGGCGATGCCTCGATCGAGGAAGCTGTGCAGGACGGGCGATTGAAGGAGCTATCCGAGACGATCACCGGCGGCACCGAAACCGGATCCGATTCGATTGACCCGTCCGGAGCCCGTCTGATCGAAGAGGCGGACCGGCTTCGTTGGTCAGTGCCGCCTCGTTTTCATGATCAGATGGTCGAAAGGATCTACCAGCAATCGGCCCGCATCGCGGATGCGCATACCCGGACAGCAGGTGATTCAGCGCGACTCCGCTGGCAGCAGAAGGTCGACCGGCTCCTGACCAATCGATGGACCGGGATCCCGGTCATGATGTTGATTTTCGCAGCTGTCCTCTGGATCACGATCATAGGAGCAAATGCTCCGTCGGGCATGCTTTTCACCCTGTTGATAGGGAAACTCCATCCCGTATTACAGGGCGCGGCGGTCTGGGCGCACCTGCCCGATTGGCTCGGCGGGATCCTGATCGATGGGATGTACCTGACCACGGCCTGGGTGGTGGCTGTCATGCTGCCCCCGATGGCGATATTCTTTCCGCTTTTCACCATCCTGGAAGACCTTGGCTACCTGCCGCGGGTGGCCTTCAATCTCGACCGGATTTTCCAAGCGGTGGGCGCTCATGGCAAACAGGCACTCACGCTCTCCATGGGTTTTGGCTGCAATGCGGCCGGGGTGATCGCTGCCCGGGTGATTGACTCCCCTCGGGAACGACTGATCGCGATCATCACGAATAATTTCGCCCTCTGCAACGGGAGGTGGCCGACCCAGATACTGATTGCGACCATCTTCCTCGGCGTCATGGCACCGCCGGCTCTCGCTGGATTCGTGGCCGCCGGTTCGGTTTTTGCCATCGCCATGTTGGGCATCGGTCTGACCTTCGGAACGTCCTGGTTACTTTCGCGGACGGTGCTGCGCGGCGAGGCTTCGAGTTTCAGCCTCGAACTGCCGCCCTATCGGCCTCCGCGCATTCTCAACACGCTCTACACATCGCTGATCGATAGGACGATCTTTGTGCTTTGGCGGGCTATCGTCTTCGCCCTCCCGGCGGGTGCAATCATCTGGCTGAGTGCAAACATTATGATCGGCGACGTGTCCGTGGCTGCATGGGCGGTGGATTCACTGGATCCGATCGGGCTTCTGATCGGACTCAACGGAGTGATCCTGGTTGCCTATATTGTGGCAATACCAGCGAACGAAATTGTCGTACCGACGATCCTCATGTTGACCGTGCTGGCCACCGGCATGACCGGGGTGGGCGAGCAGGGCGCCGGTGTCATGTTTGAAACGGGTAATGGCTCGCTTCGGTTACTCCTGGAAGCAGGGGGATGGACCACGTTGACCGCCGTCTGCCTCATGCTCTTTTCCCTGAGCCATAATCCCTGCTCCACCACCATTTACACCATCTACAAGGAGACCCGAAGTGCCAAATGGACCGCGTTGGCCACGTTCTTTCCGGTCTTTCTTGGCATCGCTCTTTGCGGACTGGTGGCCTGGGTCTGGCGGATGGTTGGGTGAAAGGGGGACGGTGCCTCCGTTTGGGACGGTTGTTGGACGGTTTGAAGGGGTCAAAGCTCACATCTCGCATTGGCATGCAAGATGTCGAGCAATGACCCCCCGTTCGTGCCAGTGTCGAGCAATGATGCACTCGTTTGACTTTTGACCTTCGACCGTTTCTGACCACCGGCCACTGTCCACTGTCGCGCCAGCGACACCGTTCGTTCCATGCTAATGCTAAGGGGTCAAAGCTCACATCTCGCATTGGCATGCAAGATGTCGAGCAATGACCCCCCGTTCGTGCCAGGCAATGATGTCCCGTTCGTGCCAGTGTCGAGCAATGACGCTGTTCTGAGCCGCAATCTTCGTTCCCAAAAATTCCTTTCCCCGGTTCTCCAACCTGAAGCCTAGAGCCTAATGTCTGTTCCCCCGGTTGATCCGGCCTGTCTTTATTCGATGCCGGGCGGCCAGGCGGCGCTCGAGTTCATCGGCGTCGATCAGTCCGACCAGGCGCCCGAATCCATAAACGGGAAAGAAGCGATGATGAGATCCCAGAATCCTTCCGTGGAAGAATGACAGGGGCCAGTCGGCCTGGAGCGGAGTATCCGTTTTCTTTCCGCATTGGGCCAGCGTGCGTTGCTCCGTCCAGGGCTGGATCCGAAGTGGACGTTCCGATCCCCGGACCGCCGCCACCGTTTCCTCACCTCTCATCGCAATCAGGTCGGCCCCCGGGCGATTCACAGCCGAATGCAGAACCTCGGCATAGGGAGTCATGGCTGGAAAGACCAGGATGTCCCGGTTCATCAGATCACCGACGATCACGCCGCTCAGGTGCTCCTGTCGCTGGACATACCTGTATTCGAGATCACCTCCGAGATAAATGAAGGCGAACAGGGCGGCGGTGAGGAAATTACCGTGCGCCAGAAGGGCGTAGGACGCTCCGGCCGTGGCCAGAACCTTGCCGACTATACTGGCCCATTTCGTCGCGGTCAGGTAGTTGAATTTCATGGCCAGCAAGGCCCGAAAAATCCGACCCCCGTCCATGGGGAAAACGGGTATGAGGTTAAAGACACCCATCACCAGATTGATGGCGGCAAGGGAGAACCCCAATTGTCGAAGACCGAGAGGCAGGGCGACGATGTGGTCGATCGAAAATGGCCCCAGCACAGCCACGAGCAGGCCAAAGAGCAGGAAATTGACGGCCGGGCCTGCTGCGGTGATGGCCAGTTCCTTGAGGGGCTCGCGCGGAATTCGGTCGAACTGGGCCATGCCGCCGATAGGCAGCAGCAGAATGCGGTGAACCTTCACCCCGAAGCGCATGGCGACCAACGAATGCCCGAGTTCGTGCAGGACCACGCATGCAAAGACAGCCAGCAGGAGCAGACAACCCCAGATCAGACCGACCGGTCCGGCATAGGTCCATCCTTCGTAGCCAAAATAGGCCAGAAGCAGGAGAAACGTAAAGTGCATCTCCAGTTGGATCCCGCGGATGCGAAACAACTTAATTGACCAGTCCAGCATTTACACGAAAGGGTGATGCACCGGCAAGATACGGGAGTGAATCCTCTTGTCTGGCGATCCGAAAATGCCGGCTGAACCCAAGACCTCGACCATTCTGGTCATCGATGATGACTCCGAGATCCGTTATTCGTTGGATCGCGTTCTCGCTTCGCGCGGATTCAAGGTGCAGACGGCGGCCAGTGGGGAGGAGGGGTTGGAGGTGGTCAAAGGATCGCCTCCGGATGTCGTTTTCCTCGACATCCGGATGGGGGGCATAAGCGGGATCGAGACGCTGCAGCATCTGCGGGGAATCGCGCCGAAGATGCCGATTATCCTGATGACGGCCTACGGCACGGCCCAGACGGCGATCGAAGCCATGAAATTCGGTGCTTTTGACTACATCATGAAGCCATTTGATCCGGATCGGGTCATCTCATTGGCGGAAGGTGCGGTTCGTGCGGTCGAAGACATGAATCGGGCGGGCGATTACGAATCTCTTCTCAACAGTGATGATTATGAGGAGGGCATTGTAGGTCACTCGCCGGCCATGCAGGAGGTTTTTAAGATAATCGGCCAGGTGGCGGCCAGCGATGTGACCGTCCTGGTGTCGGGTGAAAGCGGGACCGGAAAGGAATTGATTGCGCGGTGTGTCTGGCAACACAGCCACCGGAACCGCGCGGATTTCGTGGCGGTCAACTGCGCGGCCATCCCCGACAACCTGATCGAGAGCGAACTCTTCGGGCACGAGAAGGGGTCATTCACCGGGGCGACGGGGCAACGGATCGGCAAGTTCGAGCAATGCGACCGCGGCACCATATTCCTCGATGAGATAGGTGACATGGCCTTGTCCACCCAGACGAAAATTCTCAGGGTTCTTCAGGAAGGCGAGATCCAGAGGGTCGGGGGCAGCGAAACGATCAAAGTCGACATCAGAGTCATCGCCGCGACCAACAAGGGCCTTGAGGACATGGTCGAGGAGAAGACGTTCAGGGAGGATCTCTACTATCGACTGAACGTGGTTCGGATCCGCGTTCCGCCCCTTCGGGAGCGGAAGGAGGATATACCGGAAATTGTGGACTATATGCTCCAGATGCTGGAAAAGGAGCGGAAGATCAAGGTTCGGAAGGTGTCACCGGAAGCGCTCTCAATCCTCTGTGCCTGTCAATGGCCGGGTAATGTCCGCGAACTCGAAAATGTGGTTTACCGGAGTGCGGTCGTGGCCCAGGGAGACGCCATCCTGATCAAGGACTTGCCCGAAGAAATCGCCGGCAGGCCGGTCGAGACGCCCGCTCCGGAGCATGTCGCCGTGTCAACCTCCCAAGAGGCCTCTGAAACGAAGGTGGCAGACCCAGTGGTCGGGGATGCCTCAAAAACAGAGACGGGTGACCAGGCAGATATGGATCCATTGGGACAGGCGGTGGACGCCCTGTACGCGGAACTCAAGCGGGTTGAATCAAAGAGCCTGCTCCGACGGCTTGAACGGGAACTGGTGGAGCGGGCGTTTATCGATATGGGCAATAATCAGGCGCGTACCGCTGAACTTCTGGGTATGACCCGGACCACCCTGAAAAAGCGCTTGCAGGAATACGGGCTCGCAAAGTAAGAAGTTTGAAGCAAGAAGGCAGAGGTAAACACGCTGAGGGTTGTGTGAAAGTGATCTGTTCTATCGGACCGCGCTACGGTACACTCCGACCGGCGATTTTGCCCAAGCACCATACGACATAGCCGGATTCACCATGAAAACACGATCGACCCGGAAAAAGTTTTCACCAGCAGCCATCACGATCACGGTGACCGTTCTGCTCGGCTTGACTGGTGGATGCCTGAGCGGGCCGGATTACGAGGCACCGGTCGTCACCATGCCGGATGCCTGGCAGCAGAAAGCCACGGCCGGACTCGAGGATGGCCCCACCAACCTGGATCGGTGGTGGACTCGGTTTGGTGATCCTTTGCTCGATGGTCTGATAGAAAAAGCCCGGCTCAATAATCTGGATATTTATACAGCCGCTCTGCGCCTCGAAGAAGCGATGGCCCTGAGGGGTGTTGCCGCTTCAGGCTATTATGGTTCGATTGATGCCGATGCCGCCGCCATGGCGGGTCAGCTCAGCGAAAATTCGAACTTTTTGCCCGACGGGATCGATTCGAAGGTCGACTACTATACCATCGGGGCCAATGCGGCCTGGGAGGCCGATATCTGGGGCCGGGTTCGCCGCAGTGTTGAATCAGCGGAGGCCGGGCTGGATGCCTCGCTTGAGGATTACCGCGATGTCCTGGTCCTGGTTCAGTCTCGTGTTGCAGGCTTCTACGTGGAGGTCCGGACGACCCAGAAACAGATTATTCTCACCGAAAACAATGTGAAGCTTCAGAAAGCGACCCTGAAGCTGACCCGTGATCGTTTTGACGCCGGTCTTTCTGCGGATCTCGATGTTCGACGTGCGGAGCTGAATCTCGCCCGGACAGAATCGACCCTCCCCAGTCTCTATTCCAACCACGAACGAGTCCTCAACGCGCTCTCGGTTCTGCTTGGAGAGATGCCAGGATCCCTTCAGCAGGAAATAGGTGTGACCGATGTGATTCCGAAGACGGTGGTTCCCGTTTACGCAGGTGTTCCGGCCGACCTTTTGCGCCAGCGGCCTGATATACGGTCTGCCGAGCGCCTGGTGGCCGCCCAGAATGCCCGAATCGGGGTCGCGGCATCGGATTATTATCCGCGATTCCTGCTGGTAGGCGACCTGAGGGTGGAATCCACCGACTATGACAATCTCTTTGGAGGCGACAGTGTTTCCTACGGGTTCGGTCCCCAAATCCGTTGGAATCTCTTCAGTGGCGGTCGGGTGAAGAACCAGGTGCGGGCCGAGGAGGCCCGGACTGCACAGGCGCAGGCTCGGTACGAACAGACGGTGCTCCGGGCGGTGGAGGAAACCGAAACGGCGATGGTCTCTTATGTCCAGGAACTCGATCGGTTTGCGGCACTCGGGCGGGCCGTCGTCGCAGCCGAGGAGTCCGTCATACAGACCCAGACCCTCTACAAGTCAGGTCTGACCGATTTCCAGAATGTCCTGAACATGGAGCGCGATCTTTTTGAGCAGCAGAATCTCGAGGCCGCCAGCGAAGGTGATATCGCGCTGCGAATCGTCGACATATTCCGGGCGCTGGGAGGCGGCTGGCAGGATGTGCCGCATCCGCTTACGGCTGAATTATGAGCGCATACTGATTTTCAAGAAAGAAAGAACCGATTGTGAAACCAAACCACTCTGCCAGTCTCTTGATCGTCACGGCGGTATTCGCGCTTCTGGGATGTCGAGAGAAGAATACTTTCGTTCAACCGCCGCCTCCGGAAGTCACCGTTGCCAAGCCGGAACAGCGTGATGTCACCGTGTTCATTGGCGTCGCCGGTCGGATCAAAGCCAGGGAGTCGGTCGAAATCCGCGCCCGCGTCTCCGGTTTCCTCGACTCAGTCGACTTCGAGGACGGCCAAATAGTCAAGGAGGGACAGCAACTCTTCCTGATCGAACCCGAACCCTATGAGGCCGCCGTCTCGGCGGCTCAAGCGGAGATTTCATCCGCGAAGGCGTCCCGTGAGATCGCCGAGACAAACTACGATCGCCGGGTTCAGGCCTATGAAACCAAGGCGGTCTCCGAGATCGACGTGCTGACCGCGAAGGCGAACCTCGATTCGGCCGAGGCATCGGTGCTGGGGGCCGAGGCGGCCTTGGTCGAGGCCGAGATCAACCTTTCCTATACCAAGGTTGTTTCACCTGTAACCGGGCGGATCGCCCGCCACCTGGTCAGCGTGGGCAATCTGGTCGGCGGCGCCAATGCGACCCTCCTCACGACCGTCGTCGTGCAGGATCCGATCCATGTCTATTTCAACGTCAGCGAGCGACTCCTGATCCCGCGGATGGGATCGCTCGCCAACCTGTCCGAGGAAGATTTCGAGAATTCCCCGGAGGTCTTCGTCGAACTGGCCGATGGTTCAAGGTATTCGAAACCCGGGCACATCGACTATATCGACAATCGAGCGGATTCATCGACCGGAACAGTGACCATCCGTGCGGAATTTCCGAATCAGGAAGGTGAACTGCTTCCCGGGCTTTATGGGAAGATCCTTATTCCCGAAGTGACCGAAGGGGCGTTGATCGTGCCCGACTTGGCGGTTCAGCGTGATATCGGTGGCACCTATCTGCTGGTGGTCAATGATGAGAATAAGGTCGAGGCCCGTTACGTCGAACTCGGTTCCAAGATCGAGGCGGATCGGGTCGTGGACTCGGGGTTGACCGGCGAGGAGAACGTGGTCGTCAATGGCCTGCAGCGTGCCCGCCCGGGAATCGAGGTCGTGACTACGGTTCAACCGGCAGGCGAACTCCAGGGCGAAGAGAAGTAGGGACTGAATCATGTTCACTCATTTCTTCATCAAGCGGCCGATTTTCGCCGGTGTCATTTCGCTGGTCATTCTTCTGATCGGTGGATTTGCCCTGTTTTCTCTGCCGATCGACCGGTATCCGGACATCGCTCCGCCGACCGTAATCGTTTCGGCGAACTATCCCGGTGCCGATGCCCGGACCATCGCCGAGACGGTCGCCACGCCGATCGAACTGGAGGTCAATGGTGTCGAAGACATGATCTACATGGAGAGTGTCAGTGCCAACGACGGCAGCATGTCACTGACCATCACTTTTGAAACCGGAACCGACTTGGATATGGCCAATGTCCTGGTCCAGAATCGCGTTTCCACGGCGACGCCGAAACTCCCCGAGGAGGTACGACGGATGGGCGTCAAGGTGGAAAAGCAGATGTCCACCGCGAATTTGTTCCTCGCGTTCAGCAGTCCGGACGGCACCCGGGATGATTTCTTCCTGTCCAATTACCTGAATCAGTCGGTCAAGGACGAGATCGCTCGGGTGGACGGAGTGGGCAAGGTCCAGGCTTTCGGAGTCGGTGAATTTTCCATTCGTATCTGGCTTGATCCCGAGAAACTCATTTCGCTGAAAATGTCGGCCGAAGAGGTCGTTAATGCGGTTCGCGAACAGAATGTCCAAGTGGCGGCCGGGCAGATCGGTGAGCCTCCGGTGCCGGAGGGACAGGCCTATCAATTCGTGATCAACGTCAAGGGTCGGCTTGCGACCGAGGAAGAGTTTGGTCACATCGTCGTACGCACCGGTGAAGATGGACGCGTGGTTCGCCTGAGGGACGTGGCCACGGTGCAGTTGGGGTCGGATATGTACCTGTTCTCAGCTCGATTCAACGGCCTGCCTGCCGCCGCGCTCGCCGTCTACCAGATTCCCGGGGCCAATGCCCTTGGAGTTGCCGATGGGATCAAAGCCAAAATGGCCGAACTCGCCGAACGCTTTCCATCGGGGATGACCTACGATGTCGCTTACGACAATACCATCGTTATCAAGGCTTCGATCGATGAGATGGTGGAGACGCTCTTCATCACGCTCGCCCTGGTGATCCTGACCGTCTTTATCTTCCTCCAGAATTTCAGGGCAACCCTCATTCCGGCCATGACCATTCCGGTTTCGCTTATCGGAACCTTCGCCGCCCTGTCCGCTCTCGGTTTCTCTCTCAACCAGTTCACCCTGCTTGGTCTGATCCTCGTGATCGGCATCGTGGTCGATGATGCGATCGTCGTGGTCGAGAACTGTACCGCCCACCTGGACAAGGGAGCCAAGGATTCCAAGGAAGCCGCCCGGCGGGCCATGAATGAAGTGACCGGACCGGTCATAGCAACGACCCTCGTGCTTCTGGCCGTTTTTGTGCCGACGGCGTTCATGGGTGGCATCACGGGCATCCTCTTTCAGCAATTTGCCGTGACCATCTCAGTCGCCACGATCTTCAGTTCGATCAATGCCTTGACTTTGAGTCCGGCTCTTTGCGGCGTGCTTCTCCGACCGACCGGCGACAAGAAGCCACCCGCCTGGGCGCGGGGCTTCAACCGTATGATGGCTGTGGGGACGAACGGCTTGGGCAGGACAGTAACCATGGTGCTGCGCCGTTCGATTCTCGGCATCATCGTGTTCGCCGGCCTGATTGCTCTTTCCGGGTATGGATTTGTCCAGCTGCCCGGCGGATTCGTGCCCCAGGAGGATGAGGGGTATTGTATTATTTCGGTCCAATTGCCGGACGCTGCCTCGCAGGAGCGAACCCAGGCGTTCATTCGAAAGGTTGAGGAGATCGTCGAGGACACCCCGGGCGTGCGTTACAACCTCTCCATCACCGGGTACTCGCTGCTCGACGGCGCCGCGGCTCCGAATGCGGGTTTCTGTTATGTCATATTTGACGACTGGTCGGAGCGCGACGAAAACACCAGCCAGGAAGCGATCATCGCCAGTTTCAACCAGAGGTTGAGCAGACTCCAGGACGCGGTTGCCTTTTCCTTTGCCGCCCCGTCACTTCCCGGCATCGGGCTGTCGGGTGGTTTCAGTTTTCAATTGCAGGAACGAGGTGGTGGAGACCTCGCCTCGCTGCAGAAGGTGGCTGATGAATTCATTGCGGACGGCAATGCGCAGGCAGGCCTGGACGGAATGAATACGACCTTCCGGGCGAATACTCCGCAATTATTTGTCGATATCGATCGTGACCAGGTGCTGACCAAGAATATATCCATGTCCAGCGTTTTTGGCGCCATGCAGATCTTTCTGGGTTCGTCCTATATCAATGATGTGACCCTCTTTAACCGGGTCTACAAAGTAAAGGCGCAGGCGGATCCCCGATTTCGAGGACAGATTGATCAGATACTTGACCTGCAACTCAAGAACCGTGCCGGCGATATGGTTCCGCTTGGGGCTGTCGTTCGGATCGACGAGGTGCTCGGGCCACAGTCGGTCAAGCGCTTCAATCTCTACCCCGCAGCGAAAATCATAGGAAATGGAGGTCCCGGATACAGTTCGGGGCAGGCCATGGAACTCATCGAGGATATGGCGGATCAGAAGCTTTCGTCCACCATGGGAATTGCCTGGACGGAAATGTCCTACCAGGAGAAGGCGGCCTCCGGCGGAACAAACGTGATCTTCCTCATTGCGATCATCCTGGTTTACCTGGTCCTGGCCGCACAGTATGAGAGCTGGAGCATTCCGATCTCGGTCTGCATGGCGGTGCCGACCGCATTGCTAGGTGCGGTTATCGGGCTGGCCGCGCGAGGCTACGCCAACGATGTCTATGCGCAGGTGGGGATTGTCCTGCTGATCGGTTTATCGACCAAGAGCGCCATCCTGATTTCTGAATTTGCCAAGTCTCAAAGGGATTCCGGGATGTCCACCTTTGAGGCGGCGATCAGCGCGACAAAACTGCGTTTTCGGGCTGTTCTGATGACGGCGCTTTCCTTCATCCTGGGAGTCATCCCCCTGTTGATCGCCTCGGGTGCAGGCGCCGAGTCACGCAAGATCATCGGGGTTACCGTTTTCGCCGGGATGTTGGTCGCGACCGTGGTCAGCCTGATCGCCGTGCCCATGCTTTTCTACGTTGTCCAGGTCGTGGTGGAGAAGCTCTTCGGATCCAAGGCGGCAAAACCGGTTGAAATCGCCGAAGGCCACTGAAGCCTGAGGACGCGGATTTTCCTGAACGGCAAGGAAAATTGTTGCAACCGCGCTGTGCCGTTCAAGGGAGATGGACTCGAGGCAACGCTCGCTCAGGTGAATTAGGTTGCCTATTGCGAACCTTTTGAGTGGTTTGGGGGCATTCCTATGATGCCGAAGCGAACCAGTTTTCTCCCCCTTCTGCTATGTGCTTTCCTGGCGATTCAGGCAACGGTACGTGGTCAGGTCGTAACGAAGACGAAATATATCTTTGGCAGTGATATCGAACTGGGAGGGTTCTGGCCGGCGCTCTCCACTGAAATCCGTCTGGATTCCGCTGACGGCGAGACCGGCACCGGTGTGGATTTCGAAAGCGATCTGAATTTTTCTGACCGGAAGTTTCTTCCTCTGTTCCAAGCTTCATGGCGGCCCTCGAAAAGCTGGCTGTTCCAGTTGGATTACGTAAATCTGAACCGCAGCAATTCGTCGGTTCTCGAGACCGAGATCGAATGGCCTCCGGGCGAGGGTGGTGAGGTTTTTCCGGTCGATGCGGAGGTAAATTCATTCCTGGATTATCAGACATCGCGAATCTCCGCGGCCTATGTCTTCAGGACGAGCAAAAAATCTGAATTGGCGGTGGCCCTGGGATTCCATCTGACCCAGATGTCGGCTGGAATCGGGTTGAAGGTCGCGGCCGGGGGCGAGGAAGCTTCCGGTTCGAAGGATATGGACCTGCCAGTCATTCCCTTGCCCTCGCTCGGGTTGTATTGGGGAATTCGACTTGGTGAAAAATGGACGGTGCGTCTCCGCGGAGATTTCTTCGCCCTCACCTACGATGACTATTCGGGCAGCCTGATTTCCGCCCGGGCTGAAGGGTTGTATGATTTTTCAGATCATTGGGGTGTCGGCGCCGGATTGAATTACTACGAACTTTCGATCGAAGCGGATAAAGAGAGATTCACCGGGAAAACAGAGTTCGGCTACTGGGGCCCGAATCTCTTTGTGCGGTATCTATTTTAACAGGCGTCATTTGCCTGCGCATGCCTGGTTTGTCGGAGGCGGAGCTGCGGATGCCCGTTCGAGAATTCTGCGCGATTCGGCCACGCCCTGCCATTTCCGGATAAAGTGCAAAACAAACCGTAGTGCACTACGGTTTGTTTGAATGTAGTGAATTTTTGACTACAGGAGTGTTCGAGCGCGATTCGAACGTCTGGACCCTCTTCCTCTCCCGGCGGGCACTTCCAATGCATCCCGTTTTGGCTGGTTCTACCGAGATTGCGCCGCTTTCTTGCCGACAATGATCAATTGCTCACTCATCAAGAGCGGCACTGAGCACATTCTTCGAAACAGGTCCGCCTCTCCCCGCGCGAAGAGTTCCGAGTCATTCTTTGATTTCGCTTCGATCCAGGACGCTATCCAGATGAACGGAATCAGAACCATGAGGCAAAAGTAACGAATCTTTATCGTGCTGGACTTGACTGCTTCGATCGCGATTCCATGCGTCTTCAGCAATGCGTGCAGGGTGGGGAAGTCGACCGGATTGATGTGGTATTCGTAGAGCTGATCGATGGTCGTGTCCCACCCGATGCGCCGTCGGATGATCTTGTGGGTTCCTGTAAGGAGGAACTTCATGCGAGACTGCAGGCGATGAATGTTCGGACTCGTGATGATCACCCGGCCGCCGGGTTTGAGGATTCGCGCTATCTCGGCAATGATCATGAAATGGTCGGGCAGGTGCTCGATCACCTCAGTCATCACCACGACATCATAGGAGTCATCCGGGAAGGGCAGTGGCCGATTCAAAGCGACACCCTTGTGGATGGTGGCCGCCTCAAGAATCAGTTGGGGGTTTTCGATGATGTAGTCCCCGTCCTGGTAGTGCGTCCCCTCGGCCGCGCACCCTTCCTCTGAAAGGGCCTGAAGGACATGCCCTTCGCCGCAGCTCAGATCGATTATGGACAAGTTCAGATAATCGGGGAGTTGCCCGATTATCTGAACGACTTTTCGTTGAATGGTATTCATTATGGTTTGCCAGACAGTCCGGTATCAGCCCCAGTATTTCAGCTCCGGCACCAATGAAATCGACACAGGGTACAGGTTCAAGGATGAAGCCGAAGCGGATCATGCTTTTCGGCACCGGTGGCGGGTCCGGAGTGACCCGGTTTCTGGTGGACTCGGCGGCGACTCATAAACGCCTGGGGAATTTCGATCCAATGGTTGTCTTCCGTCGAAAACGGAATCCACTCGGTCAGCAGTTCATTGACGACCTCGAGGCGGACGATGTGCCGTGGGCTGAGGTAAGGGCGGCTCCGAAGATCGTGACCATCACGCAGCTTCGACGACGGATTCGAGAATTTCGGCCGGACATTTTTGTTGTTCACGGTCACAGCGATCATATCTGGGGTCGGATGGCAGCCATCCGGGAGAGAGTCCCTATCGTGATCATGGTCGAGCAGAACATCGAACGCTATGTCTGGCTGCAGCGGTTGCGTTCGGTGGCTCTTGCCAGGCATACCGATGCGATTGTCGCCGTCAGCCATGGTGTAGGAGAGAACCTGGTACGCTTGGGGCATCCGCGTCACACACTCCACGTGATCCACAATGGCACGCTGCCGGGAAGATTCGACCGGGCTGCCGAGGTCCCTCTTGATGAACGCGAACCGGCGGTCTTGATGGCCGCTCGTTTTGCCCGACAGAAAGACCATGCCAGTTTGATTCGCGCTGCCGGGTTGCTTCGCGACCGCGGGACTCCGGTCAAGATTCGATTGGCCGGATGCGGAAGCTCTCGCCACGAGAGGAAGGTACGCAGGCTCGTGACCGAGTTTGGGCTGCGTGATCAGGTCGAATTTCTTGGGCCACGCGATGATATCGCCGCCCTTCTCGCCCAACATCGCGTATCTGTGCTCTCAACCCGCTATGAGGGCTTGGCTATCGCCGTGGTGGAGGCGATGGTGGCCGGATGCGCCGTGGTCGCCTCAAATGTTGTCGGGGTTGAGGATGTTATTGAGCACGGCAAAACCGGTTGGCTGGTGAAGCCGGGCGACCCTGAATCTCTCGCCCGTGGCATCACGGAAGCCCTGGGCCCCGAAGGTGTGGCACGGGCTGCTGCCGGGCGGGGCTTTGCCCTGCGATATCTTTCGATGGAGAAGATCGTGTCCGACTACGAAAGCCTGTTCAGGACACTTTGATTGGAGAATGTCACCGTGTCGCCCAAACCGCTGCCGGCCGATTCGGAGGGTCGACTTCCACGTCGACCATTGGGTGAGGGGCCGTAACAAAATGACTCACACAAATCTGCTGGTCTTTTCGGCGGGCAACGGTGTTGGATTTCGGCTCAAATAGCCCGCACTATTCGCCCGAACCCGCCTTGTTGTTTCCCGAAAATCCTGCGCATCTTTGATAACTTATTTCGTTACGGCCCCTAAGGGCGGCTGACATGGAAGTCAGCCCTCCGAATTGGCAGGGACCGAGGCTGATCTGATCGTAATAACAGTCCCGTTGTCGTTCGCGGTAGTGCTTCGGCCGATACCGTTCTGCATCACCTCCGTGCTGTCATTCATCCTCTCTGTTCTTCGCGGGCCTTCCGGGCCGCGTCGACGAAGATCCGGATCTCGGCATCCTTGCGACCCAGAAGTTCCTGGGCGCGCTTGAGTGCGTTTCGGGTGGAGAGGGTCGGATTTGTCGTCACCTCCGGGAAGAAGTTCTTCTCCCCCAATTCCTCGAGTACCCCGGCATTCCTGAAGACGCGCCGGATCTCGCGGTCCGCCCCGGACACGATGAGGTCGCGGTCGTTCTGCCGCAAAAATCGCAAGAGTTCCTCGATGGCCAGGACGGCGGTCGAATCCAGGTGGTGGGCGTTTTTCAATCGAAGAATGATAATCTTCAGGTTGGGGTCCTGGGTCACCTGGCGGGTCTGCTCGACAAAGATCTCGGTCGATCCGAAGAACAGGTCGCCCTCGGCGTGAAGAATCGCGATGCCGGGTACCGCCCGGGCCGCTCGATCCTTGATCTCGGCCAGCTGACCTTCGGGGTTGAAATTGTATTCAACCAGTTCGGGCACCCCGGCCTTGTGCAGGAAGAGAACCACGGAGGTGAGGGAACCAATGTAAATGGCGGCATCGAGAGTGAAGATCATGGCTGCTCCGAAGGTCACGAAAAAGGCCATCGAGTCGGACCAGGTGGTGCGCAGGGCTGCTAGAATATGGTGCTTGTTGAGCAGCGTGACTGCGATGCACATGACGACGGCCGCCAGGGCGGCCTTGGGAATGAAGCCGATCAGGAACCCCACGCTGAAGAGGAGAATCAGTATAATGATGCCCGCAATGATGGTGGCGATGGGCGAGCGGGCGCCGCTGGCCGCGCTGAGCGCCGAGCGGGTGAGCGAGCCGGAGGAATCCATGCCGCCGACCAGCGAACTGGCCACATTGGCCACGCCCATGCCGTACATCTCCTGGTTGACGTCGAGTCGTTCACCGGATTGCGAGGCGACGCTCTTGCCGACCGATGCACCCTCCAGGATGGCGACGAATGCAAGGGCCATGGCCGGGGCCGACAGCTCGCCAATCAGGTTCAGGTCGGGCACAATGGCCAGGAAACGGATTTCGCCCAGCGAGAATCCGCTCAGATAGGTGAGGTGCCAACCAAGGTGCTCAAAACCGATTGCGAGCAATCCGGTAATGACGATGGTCAGGGCAACGTTGGGGAGGCGTGGAAGGAATTTCCTCAGGCCGATATTACAGACGAGAGCCGCACCGGCCATACCGAGTGCGGGCCAGCGGGTTTCGGGCAATCGATCCACGGTCTCGGCCAGGATCCCGAAAAAGGTCGATTCCCCCTCGATCCTGAACCCGAGCGCGTTCTGGACCTGGTTCATCATGATCAGGGCGGCCGCGGCGGTGACGTAGCCGGTAATCACGGTCCGGGAGATATAGTTGATCAGGACGGACAGGCGGGCGATGGCGCCCAGGATCTGGAAAAATCCGACCAGCAGGATGAAGAGGGGCAGGGCGGTAAAGACCTCGCCTCCACTCAATCCGACCGAGGCAAAACCACTGAAGATGAGGATGGCGGTCGCGTTGGTCGGACCGAGGACGATGAAACGGGAACCGGAGAAGAGCGGACCGGTAACCGCACCGACCCCCGATGAAATCAGGCCGTATTGGGCCGGAAGACCCGCAATGAGGGAGTAGGCAATGCTTTGGGGAAAGGCGAGAAGGGCCACGTTGATTCCCGCCCGCAGATCACCCGGCAAGTCCTTCCGATTGCAGCGCTTCAGCACTCCGATGGCCGGAAAGAAGTTGATGTGGATACCCCGGAGATAGCGATTGAATCGCCATGCGAAAAACCGCGTCCACCGCCCGATCGGGTGTCGGTGGGTCCTGCGGCGCCTGGGGGAGATGTCGAGTGCCATCGGGGTGACTTCAGACTGTACGATTCCTGCGAAGGTTGGAACCATAAACGAATACGATTCCGATCGCCTTCCATCATTCCATTCGATCAGGATCCAGGGCCATAGACCAACACGGTGGGTGTTTTCAGCGGTTGATATCGCGAGTCATTGCACCATGGTTGGCATCCGTCCATCATTCGAAGAACCCGGAATCTACTATGACCTCACGCGAACGAATGCTGACCGCGTTAAGCAATGGCCGGCCGGATCGATTGCCCTGCCAGGTTCACGGCTGGATGCAGTTCTACCTGGATACCTATCTGGACGGAATGGACTGGTGGGAGGCCAATGATCGATTCGGTCTCGACGGGGCCATCTATGTGTCCCCCATCTACACCTACGACGAGCAGGAAACCTGGCGGGTCGAACACCGGGAGCTCGGGCCCGATCGGGATGGCAATGAACAATGGGAGGAAACCATCCATACTCCGGACGGCGACCTGCACCACGCCGGTGCGCGCAACCCGATCACTCCCTGGACGACAGAATACCTGATCAAGTCCGCTGAGGATTTTTCCATCTGGGAGAAACACCACCCGGAACCCAGCGGGGCCGACCTGTCAGAGGTGAATGCGGCCAGTGAACGGATGGGGGACCGGGGGATTATCCGCTCACATCCCTACAGCACGGGTCAGGGTAGTCCGTGGCAGAGTTTCTGCATTCTCTACGGGACGGAGGAAGCCATTATTCTGGGGATGGATGAGCCGGATGTGCTTCACCATATGCTCGATACCATTCTCGAGCGCACCTTGCGGGTCACCCGCATGTGGTCCGGAACCCGGGCCGACATGGTGGAAATGGGCGGAGGCGCCGGCTCCAGCACCGTGATCAGCCCCAATTTTTTCAAGGAGTTCTGCCTGTCCTACGACCAGCGCCAGATCGAAGTTTTCCACGATGTCGGAGTCAAGGTCGTCTATCATCTCTGTGGCGGCCTCATGGAAATGCTCGACCTGGTGGTGGAGACCGGGACCGATGGTCTCGAAACCATGACTCCACCTTCGATGGGCGGGAATTGCGACCTCCGGGAGGCATCGCGTCGAATCGGCGACAAGGTGTTTTTCATCGGCGGTTTCGATCAGAATACGGGGTTCGAGCATGGAACGCCCGAAGTGGCCCGGAAACAGGTAAGAGAGCTCTTCGAGGCGACCCGGGATCACGCCGGGTATATCTGTTGTCCGTCCGATCATTTCTTCCACGGCGACCCGGAAAACCTCCAAGCCTTCGCCGATGCCTGCCGGGAATGTGTGTATTAGGGACCAGCCTGTAGGATTGAGAATGCTCCAGATTTGACTCGCGCCGGCCACGCTCAAAACGCCAAGACGCAGAGAACAAGGCTCCGAGTTTTTTTGACAGAATTTACAGGATTAACTGGATTGGATTCTGAATCGAAAAAGAAAAACTGGAGCCCTCATCCAAATCACCTCCTGTGAATCCTGCTGTGCCCGTCTCACCGCGGTGAAAAAGCTTATTTGGAGTTCCACCAGACCATAGCAAGACTGGATTCTTGCTCTCTATTCCTTTCCTGTAAATCCTGTTAATCCTGTCCAAAACACTCCTGAAGCCCGGCCCAAAAGCAGCTCAATCTCTGCGCCCCTGTGTCTCTGCGCGGGACTCAGGTCTGATAATCAATCAGGATGGACAACCTTCTTTGCGTGAGACAGAACTCAGAAGAACGAATCGGTAGATCTCTCAGTGAGTTCCGCGCCTCCGTGAGTTACCTTTCTTCTCCCCAATCATGACACGAAAATTAAAATGGACTCGCCACGAGGACCTGGCAATTGATCGCCGTCCTTCGATTGGTCGGCGTGAATACATCGATCACATGACCTTCCAGTCAAACGATCGTCCGCTCTTTACCGAGATCTTCGGACCGATCATCGGCCTGAAGGAAGAATGGGAGGAGCAGGGGGCGACTGCGGAGGAACTGGATTTCTCTGCTTTCCGCTATCGGACTCCGGATCGTGTATTCGTACCGGTTGTGACCGGGCGCCAGGGCGGTCATCCGGTTGTGGTGCTGGAGGACACGGATGAACACCGCATCTTCCGCGATGAACTCGGGCGTACCATGCAACTGCCGAAAGCGACCGCGACCTTGCCGCTTCCCCTTGATTTCCCCGTGAAGTCCATGGATGACTGGCTGAAGATCAAGCCATGGTACCAATTCTGCGAGGAACGATTCTCTCCGGGTTGGGAAGCGACGGCGCGTCAGTATCTCGAGGCTGACAAGGTGGTTGCGGTCTATATCCCCGGCGGTTTTGACGAGACCAGGGAATTGATGGGAGAGGAGGAACTCTGCATGGCCTATTACGAACAACCGGAATTGATACACGATATTCTGGATACGATCGGGGACTGTGCGCAGCGGGTTCTCGATCGCGTATCGGCCACAGTCACGGTGGACGTCCTGGTCGTGCACGAGGACATGGCCGGAAAGTCCGGACCCTTGGTCGGGCCCGATCAGATCAGGGAATTCGTCCTGCCTTACTACCGCCGGATCTGGGATATGATGAGGGAGCGGGGAACACGTCTCTTCGACCAGGACAGCGATGGCGACATGAACCCGGTGATCGACGTCTTCCTGGAAGCCGGTATCAATTCCATGCATCCCATGGAACCGGCCGCAAATATGGACATCGTAAAGGTCCGTGAGAAGTATGGGAACCGGCTGGCCTTTTACGGCGGTATCGACAAGCACGTTATCCGAAAAGGGCACGAAGCCATCGAGGCCGAACTCGAGTACAAGATCCCCCCCATGGTTCGCACTGGTGGCTGCGTGATCGGTCTCGATCACCGAATTCCAAACGGCACCCCTCTTGAGGCCTACCGATTCTATCTGGAAAAGGCCTGGGAAATCATGGAAAGAGAATTACAGGGTTGAAGCCCGGCAGACTCAGGTATCCCATGGGTTTCATGGCGAGCAAACGGCAAATTCTCTCGACTGCGGCTTTCTGCCTGGGGTTCGCCCTGGTTGCGGGTTCCTTGGTCAATGCGGCGGAGGGACGCTGGCTGGAGGATCGACTCACGGGAATTCGCGTCTGGAGCTCGGAGCCGAAGGCAGATACCGCCATCAGCTGGTCCGGCGGAGAGCTCGATGGACAGGCGTCAGGGCTTGGTGTGCTTTCCGTCTTTGAAACGGGTCGACTCCTCGCCCGGTACACCGGCACCATGCGTTCAGGTCGGGCCGAGGGGGGCGGAGAAGCGTATTGGTTGAAGGACAGCGAGCGTTATTCCTTTATCGGGCCCTTCAGTGGCGGTGAACCACATGGTTCCGGCACGGTGACTTTCCCGGACGGCAGCACCTTTACCACTTCATTCGTAAATGGCGAGATTGGCAGTTCCGGAGTCTATCAGGGTTCGAACGGGGAACGTTACGAGGGCGAACTCAAGAATGGGCTTCCCGAAGGTAAGGGCCTGCATGTTTCAGAGCATGGTGAGATCTACGAGGGTGAATTTCACGCCGGGAAACGGTCTGGCGAGGGGGAGCTTCTCCTGCCGGATGGGACGGTCATGAAGGGACAGTTTGAGAATGACGAACCGAACGGCCTGGTTCGGGTCGATCTGACCGACGGCGGTGTCTTCGTCGGGCAAGTCGTCGACGGTGCTGCCAATGGAGACGGTGTCTACACTTCGCCTGACGGTGTGGTCTATCGGGGACCGTTCAATCAGGACGAGCCGAACGGATCCTTTGAGGTGACAAAGCCGGACGGGACACAGTCGACCGAGGTTTGGAAGATGGGGGAAAAGACCATATGGTGAATCAACGGCTGGTTATTTTCGGGGGGCAGGGACGTCTGAATCGGATGGTCCTGGTTGCTGTTCTGGTTGGAGCGACGATCGGATGGGTTCGTCCAATCGAGGCCGGTATTTTTGGCAATGCCTTTGGCGGCGCGATGCAGGGAGCCTTGCTGGGCGGCCTGCTCGATGGTCACGACGGGGCACAAACGGGGGCCGCCATCGGGGCGGGCGTCGGTCTCCTGACCGGAATCGCGGAAAACGAGAAGAGACGTGACGCTGAGAGGGCGGCTCAGGAGCGCTATGAACAACGCAAGTGGGCCATGGAGGAGCAGCAGCGAGCCGCGGATGCGGCCCGCTGGGAGGCGGAGAAATACCAGGTCGAGGACGGTGTTCCCTCCAACCTGGCATCGATCGGCGGGCTGCAGCCGCATGAGGATGCAAAGCTGATCACCGAAATCCAGCGATCACTGGTCAAGCTGGGGTACGATCCCGGCAATGTCGACGGGACGCTCAGCGAACAGACCATTTCCGGCATCATGGTCTATCAGTCCAGGGCGGGTCTGCTGGAAACCGGACAGCCTTCGCAGGAACTTCTGAAGCATATGGTCCGGAACGGTGGTTGATCGTCCCGGGACTGGTGGATGTTCATGGGCCACCACTGAAGATGATGTCGAGTTGAGCCTCGCAGCAATTCTACGAGTGGCAGAAACGATTGCCGGACCTGGGTGATCGGTCTTGAAGTAGATCCAGTTTTCGCCCAATAAGTGACTTTGTTGTCGTTTCCTTGGTTCTCCAAACCGTCCCTTCTCTCAATTCGAACCCCTAAGCCAGATGCGTCGTCTCTATAAACCTTTCTTTATCGCCTTCGGACTTATCTATATCCTGACAGGCTTGGCTTTGGCCTTCACCCGCGAGTTTTTCAATTTCTTTCTCACGCCTCCGCCTTTGCCCGGCCCGGCCATCATTATTGCGTTTCTTTGCGTATTCGCCGGCCTGGCCCTTTTCGGAATTGCCTTCGTTGAATCAGTCCGATCCCGGCGATTCATTATCAAATTGGTGATTGCCGGCTATGTTTTCGAGGCGGCCGCTCACCTGACGAACAGTTTCCTCGGCCATGCTCCTGCTTATGCGGGGCCGGTGGCCACCGTGATCATCGCCCTGATCATCATCCTCTTGATCACGATAGATCGGGATCTCAAGATTGACCGGGAGTTCGATCTCCCAAATCCGAATTGATGAAGAAAGCGTCGAAATCCAAGAAGGGCAGGGAAAAGGCTCCATCCGCGGAGGTGCTTCTCCGCGCTCTTCTCGGCATCTGGCAATCGGGCGACACGACCGATCTGAAGACCATCCTTCATAAGGACATTGTCTACGAGGACGTGCCGAATGACCATGCGTTCTCCGGCCTCGACGAGGTTGCAGGCTATATCGACCACGTCCATTCCTGGGCCTCAGATCTCCGGATCGAAGTCAGGTCGATTGAAACCAGTTCGAAAATGGCTGTCGCTGAATGGACCATGATCGCCCGGCAAGGCCAACCAATGGGTTCGCGGGTCAGGGTTGCCACCAATCGCAAGATCCGTCTTCGCGGTGTGACCCTGGTTCGTGCGTCCAGGGGTCGGATCACAAAGGCCACCGATTACCACGACGCCCTGAGCCTGATGCGGCAGCTTGGTGGTCGTGTTGACCTGCCTGGCGGCGGGACGATGGATCCACTCAGAGTTGAGTGATCGAGGAATAGCGCCAGGGGGTCATAACAGCACTAGGGGGTCACGTCTTGACTTTTGACAAGGATTGTCAAAAGTCAAGACGTGACCCCTTTATCCTTGTCAAAAGTCAAGACGTGACCCTTTATCCTTGTCTGACCCCTTTATTCTGCAGCATTGACCGGTCGAACAGTGGGGCGGTAGGTTCAGCCACCATACCTGAAATCATATCATGGAAGTAGAATCTGCACAGGTTGAAACAGTCATGGAAGAGGTGCTTGAGCCGGTTGAGGCTTTTTTCCAATTCATGCAACGGGACTTCGTGTTCGGGAGCCTCAGTTTCACTCCCTTGTCGATCCTGCTCGGGGTTGTGTTGTTGACTGGTCTGGTTCTGCTCAATTCGATTCTGAAGCGGGTTCTTCGGCGCCGGGTCTTCCCTCGGGCCGGACTGACACCCGGGGTCAGTTCGGCCATGTCGACCCTGGCCGGCTACATCATCCTGGTGATCGGCCTCCTGATCATTCTGCCCATCTCGGTGCAGGGCTTCAATATGGCCACCCTCGGTGTTCTGCTGGGAGCGGTGTCGTTCGGTATCGGCTTCGGCCTGCGCAATATCGCGGACAATTTCGTGAGCGGCCTGATCCTCCTGATCGAACGGCCGATCAAGGTGGGCGACCGGATCGAGGTCGAGGGCGTGTTCGGTACCGTCAATGAAATCCGGGCGCGCAGCACGACCGTGGTCACGAATGATAACATCTCGATCATCGTTCCCAATTCCCAGTTCATCGCCTCCCAGGTGACCAATGTCAGCCACAGCGACAGCTTGGTGCGTTACCGGATGCCGGTGGGCGTTCACTACAATAGTGATGTACATGTGGTGACGAAGGCGCTGCTTGAGGCCGCGAGTGCCTGCGAGGCGTTGAAGAAAGATCCGAAGCCCGCTGTTCGATTTCTGGAGTTCGGTGACAACTCGCTGAACTTTGAACTCTGGGTCTGGACCGATACTCATTTTGACCGTCCGAATAATCTGAAGAGCCAGGTCAACTACCTGATCTGGGACAAGCTCAAGAAATACGAGATCGAGATTCCCTATCCCCAGCGCGACCTTTACATCAAGGAAATGCCGGAAAGCATCAGGATTAAAGAATGAGTCAATTTCTGGTTTTCACACGCAACCGGCGCATTCCCCTGAATATCCGCCGCCTGGTCGGCGGTTGGTTCATCGGCAAGTCTGATCGCACCTATGAGTTGGATGTCGGGTCGGTCTACCGTGGGGCGCTCGACAACTATATCGAGTGGATGGTCTACATAACCGGCCAGTATTTCGAGTTTCCCTACATCAATCTGATTCGTCGACTCCACAATGGAGGAATCGCCTTGGACATTGGAGCCAATGTCGGGAACCACGCGCTCGCATTTTCCGAGATCTTTGACCAAGTCTATGCGGTCGAACCGTATTCGCCGGTTTACAGGCGACTGGCCGCACGTCGCGAAATCAGCGATCGGATCCATCCGTTTCAGATCGCTCTGAGCGACCGGAGCGGATCGGTTTCGTTCCATGTACCGGAAACTGATCATCGGGTCACCTCGGGATGGATTTCCGAAGATGGGGAGGAAAGGGTTGAATCCGCACGGGGCGACGAATTCGTTGCCGGTGCGATCGAGGGGCGGGTATCCTTTGTGAAGATCGATGTCGAGGGACACGAATCCCGGGTGCTCGAGGGCCTGGCGGACACCATCCGGTCTGCCCGCCCGACCATGATGGTGGAAGCCTCAAAGGAGGTTCTCAAGACCCCGGATACAATGCGGGCTTTTTTTGCTCTCTTTCCGGACGATTATGTCTTCCATACCCTGAGCGGCCAGTCATCCTGGCCCGTGCAGCGGGATGTCGCTCGCACAACTCCGATCGACAGCAAACACCCGCGCAGACGTCGGCACAGCTGTGATATGATCTGCTTTGGCCGCGAGAAAAACTTCCGTTTGCAGCAATCCCGCTGAGCGGGACTGTGCGGACATTTGGCCCGGGGACGCGTCGACACAGCGACGCGATTCTACAACCTGAATGCCAGATTCGACTGGCCGCGCCGCCCGGATTTCTCACACTCTGATCCCTTTCCCCTGAAACCAACATGATTCTTCCCAAAAGTAACAAGCTGACCGACGACCAGTTCAAAGAGGTCACCGGAATAGTTGAAGAGTTCGATTGCAGCATCCAGGTCATTGTGGGTGCGGTGCGAACGATCTACGCGATTATCGGCGATGAGCGCCATGACCTGATGATCAAGCGGGTCGAGGGCCTGCCCTATATCGCCCGGGTCGACAATATCCAGTCGCCGCACAAACTGATGGATGTCAGGTCCGACCTGGCAAACCACCAGGTTGAGGTTGGTGGGGTGAAGCTTGGACGCGAGCTTCTGGTCATTGCCGGTCACTGCACGATCGATCCGAAGAACCCCCAGCTTTTTTACGAGACGGCCGAGGCGGTCAAGGAGGCAGGCGGGCATGCGCTGCGGGGTGGGGTGTGGAAACCCCGAACGAACCCCTATTCATTCCAGGGAAGCGAAAAATCACTGAAGATCCTGATGGAGGCATCTTCGAGGACCGGGTTGCCCGTGGATACGGAGGTTATGGATGAAGCCCACTTGGAGATGGCCTTGGAAGCCGGCGTCCATATACTCCAGATCGGCACGAGGAACGCCTTGAATTACTCGCTCTTGCGCAATATAGGAAAGGCCATTGCGGGAAGAGATACCGTGGTTCTGCTCAAGCGGAGCCGGCATATGGGGCCGTTGGACGAGTTTATTGCCGCGGCGGAGTATATCGCCAACTTCGGGAACCCCAACATCATGCTCTGTCCCCGCGGCACCATGCCGACGCTCGAAGGGTACCGGAACCATCCGGATGAGTCGATCACCCCTCTGTTGAAGGAGCGCACCTGGGCGCCGGTCGTGATCGATCCGTCCCATTCCGTCGGCAGATCTGTCTATGTTGAGGCCTGCTGCATGGCCGCGATTGCCTATGGCGCCGACGGACTTTGCATCGAAACCCACGTGACCCCGTCGCGGGGAATCGGAGATGACCCCAAACAGGCCATCCAACCCGATGTGCTCAAAAGGATCATTGCCAAAGCCGAGCGACTCTGGGCCTTGCGCACCTGATTGTCATCTCACATTGGAAATGAGGGCTGGATCAACCGATCAATCTGTCGAATCAAGGTAAGCGCATGCCGATTTACGAGTATTACTGTCCCGACAATAACAAGATCTACCAATTCTACGCGAAGACGGCCGCCCAAGGTGAAACCGTGCCGGCGTGTCCGGACAATTCGGATTACCAGATGGTGAAACGGGTATCCGGTTTTGCGATTGGTAGTAACTCAAGTAAATCCGGTGCCGAAGGATCGGCCCATGAGGGCGAGCCCATGCCTGAGGCAGGAGATGATCCTGATGATCCTCGCATGGATGCCGCTTTCGGGCAATTGGAGAGGGAGATGGAGAGCGTCGACGAAAACGATCCCAAGGCCATGGGTCGAATGATGCGCCGGATGTCCGAATTGACCGGAGAAAATCTCGACGGCGAAATGGAAGAGGTCGTTCGCAAACTCGAGGAGGGCCAGGATCCCGAGAAGATAGAGGAAGAAATGGGGGACGTTCTCGGAGACCCCGAAGGCGAGGATCCCGGTGGCTACGGCGGGATGGGCGGAATGGGTGCCCCCCCGATGCGAGACCCGAACCTCTACGATTACTAGGATTCTTATTTTCGTGCAGAGACGCAGAGACATTACTTACTGATGAGAATCTCGACCAGTGAGTTTTTTTGACAGGATTAACTGGATTGGGCTCTGAATTGAACCACATCAAGCGGGACGACATGAGTTCAAGCGCGCAGAAAGCCAGACCATAGTGCAATTGGGTTGTTTCTCTCTATTTCTGTTCTGTAAATCCTGTCCAATACACTCCTGAAGCTCGGTTCAAATGCAGCTCAATCTCTGCGCCTCTGCGTCTCTGCGCGAGAAAATCATTTGTAAGTTGAATCGGGTTCATTGGATTCTTCATTCGCAATCTTTCCCATTGCCAGCGTCCCTCAGGCTTTCAGGGTGGGGCGATGAACACTGACCTGGAAAAACGGATCGCGATGGGAAGGTCGGCAATCGCTGCACAGACCGAGTTGCTGCATCGGTCGTTTGGCAAGGTCGACAGCCAATGGAAGCACGATGGGACGCGGGTAACCTCCGTTGATCTTGAGATTTCCCGGAGAATATTTGACACTTTGGGCGGTGAATTTCCGAACGATCAGCTCTTCAGTGAAGAATCCGATCATGGCCCGTCGAAAGTAACGGCGCGGTTCGCCTGGATTCTGGATCCCGTCGATGGCACCAACAACTACGCCCTCGGAATACCGATGGTGGCAATCTCATTGGCGTTGTTGGAGGACGGCGAACCGATCTACGGGTTTGTTTATGACCTGGGCACCCGGTGCACCACCCACGGTGGTCCGGGTTCCGGTCTATGGGTTGATGATGAACCAGTGAAAAAACGGGAGCCGGACGAATGGAAGGAGACGGTGATAGCGATGCACAGCTCGATCAAAACCCGTCACAAGCCGGTGGTCGAGGCCGTCCGCCGGAAAGGAATAATCCGTGCCTTTGGGAGTGGAGCCCTTCACCTGACTCACGTCGCCTTGGGCCGGATGGATGCCTGCCTCGACTTCACGATCAAAGTCTGGGACATCGCGGCTGCGGTTGCCCTATGCCGCGAATCCGGAATCGAAATTCACTACCTGGAGGAGAGTCCGTTTCCGCTCAGGGAATTTGATGTGCGCATGAAATCGATTGCCTACCTGGCGGCGCGACCGGAGATCCTTGAGGAATTGAAAGGGTGCGTACCCGACACTTGAAACGTCTGCCTCCCACCTGAACCCCGAAAACTGATCCAAACATGAAAAAGGTGCCCCTTAAGAACATCACTCGACTCATCGTTGTGATCGCCGTCGCTGCCTCAATCTGCAGTGCCGCAACGACGACCGATTCCGATCCGCCGACAGTTGAGGTGATCACGCCCACGGATGCAAGCGACCTCGCTCGCGGCTATGAGGCCGCATTTGGGGAGATGAGCGCCAGTCGCGTCATCCTCTTTGTCCGCATGGAGGATCGTATTCAGAAACTTGAGTTTATCCGCAATGTGACCGCCGCCGCCGGAGTGTTGATAATCGAGATGCGGGATAATAACCTCATCGCCGTCGACGCCCGCCGTATCGTCCTCATCACCGACGGCAAGATGGAGCCGTGACGGCGACTATCTGCGGAAAGACGGCCGAGCCTCCTTACCGCCTGAGCGCACTCTGAAAAATTGGAGCTGACAGGCTCGAATTTTTCAAGATGCCCTGAAACTTATTTCCCACGCCCCCGAAGCGGGTGCGTCAATCCAGGTAAAGACAATCCGGTTCAGGTGGTCACCCCAGACGTTTCCGATCTGCGGATCCTCTATCGGGTGTCTCTCCACCGTATGGGAGAGCGTGTCCGAGGGATAGGTTGCGGTCAGAAGGCGCCGGCCGGTTGAGTCTCGAAAGACGAGCGTCCCGCCTTCTTTCGGTTCAACCCGACACGGCGTGAGCAGGCTCAACTGAAGCTTCCCGCCCGCTTTCTCCAGCTCAAAAGCATCGGTCAGGGCCACCTTGGAACCCCGATGAAGGGTCAGTTCCCGCCGCAAGGACCGGAGTCCGGCTTCAACGGGGTAGGCAGCGGCGAGTTCCAGAGCAAGCCGGGCGCGTCCTTCATCCTGGGAATAGGTCACGTTTCGCGCCTGGAAGGTTCGGCCCGGCGCCTGATCCACGCCGTTGACCGTCGGCAGGTTGTGAAAACCGGACTGCATGGTCCAGATCGAGTAGCGCTCTTCATTGAAGGTTTCCCTTCGATAGGTTTCGACCCCGATGTCGACCAGCACGGGCTGACCGTCGCGATAGACAATGAACTGTCCGATATCATTGTGGTTATGACTCTCTGCGTTGTGCCCGCCCTTGGCAGCCAGGAAGAGTCCTTCGTGCGTGCCCCCGGCATCGCGGGCAACCATCACTTCGAGGTCCGGCCACCAGGCATCCCGGCAATAAGGCGCCGCCGGTTCGGTTGAGCGCAGTTGTTCGCGGTGCACCAAGGCAGGCAGGACTCTCTCCAATGTTCGTTCCTGCACGGATGGCCATTCCCGGAGGTAGGCGGCGAAACGGATCATCGAAGAGTCTTCGATCGCCTGGCCGAATCGGCAGACAACATTCCGGGCCGGGACGGTCTGGGCGCCGGCATCGGCGAAGTTGACAAACCAGTTCTCGTGGATGTGCATGCGGTGGATAAAGCTGCCCATGTTTTGGATCAATTCGTTATCGAACAGATCGATGCCGCCGCCGGTGGCCGACTTGAGAATCTCCAGACATTCGAAGACCGAGGCGCCGGCCCGCCCCCAGTATCCGGGGCCCTCGTCACATCCCCCATCGGTCGGATAGATGTCGAGAAACCGGTCGAGGCAACGGAGACATTTCTCCACGGTACGGACCTGTTTCTCGCGGTCCGGTTCCACCAACAGGACACAGAGCAGCCAGTTCGAGATGACCCACGGATTCCAGTTATTGAGCACCTTGCCCGTATAGCCCATCCACCAGAAGTCATCGCGTTCCAGGCATGGCTTGAGCATCCGCCTCTGAATTTCGGTTTCAACACGCGGGAGGATCAGGGAGGAGACGGCATCGAGGCGATCTCCCAGCAGGTAGGCGACCAGGCTCAGGAAAGATCCTGATTCGGCGGCAAAGAGATCAACCGTGGGTTCATTGACATCGGGTAGCCCCTCACCGGCCCTCTGGACGCCGACATGGGCGGGCAGGCCCCAATAAGTTTCCTCGCAGATCAGCCAGATGCCGTTGGCGATCTCATCGAGATATCTCCCATTGTCCTCGATGCACTCGGCCAGAACCATGGTCTGCAGTCGTCGGCGACGGGCGAAAAACACATCCTGATATCGGCTGCGATTGCCGTTGCGGACGAATTCGAGAAACCGGGTGGCGGTAAGGGTCGACCAGTTCCCGGCCAGTTCAGTTTCCGCTTCGGCGAGGATGGGATCGCTCAACTCAGAATCAAGCGATCCCCAGAAATCACGGTCTCCGATTCGAGGGTAGGGTGCCCATTTCCTCGGTGCGACGAGTTCAAGGGGCAACCTGTGGAGGTGTCCGGGCTTTGCCAGAAGGGTGCGTTTCAAAACGAAAATGGGGTCAGTCGAGAATGGCACTAAGTTAAGGGGTATCCAGGAGGAATTCCGGTCAACTTGGCTTCGAGGGGGTCAAAGCACATATCTCGCATTGGCATGCAAGATAATGAGCAATGACCCCGTGGGCTGTTCTTCGTCGAAAATTCCCAGACCAGTGCTTAACTTAGGGA
>QNAI01000017.1 GCA_003641745.1 Verrucomicrobiota bacterium
CGGTGACGACTCCAGATCGGGTCGCCCCGCAACAGGCGGTGAAAAACAGG
Source organism: Verrucomicrobiota bacterium (assembly GCA_003641745.1). Taxonomy (GTDB): domain Bacteria; phylum Verrucomicrobiota; class Verrucomicrobiia; order Opitutales; family Opitutaceae; genus B12-G4. The sequence continues at coordinate 51 of QNAI01000017.1, forward strand.
AAAGGGGCGGTCTTGAGTGTATTCATCGCCCAGGCGCCAAACGGTGGAGCTGCTCGCGCAGGTTCATGACCACAGGCCAAGGGCAACACCGATTCCAGGTTCAGGTTTCGATGGTGTCTTCTCAGGTCTCATGTTCCCTGTTCCTTGCTGGCGTTTAGCAAATCTAATGGGGGGGGGGCAAGAAGTAATGGATACTAATACCTAAATCAGTAATTGAACTGATGTGTGAAATCAGTTCGGCGATCCCGTTGGCTTGGATACCGCCGGCCAGGCTGCCGCTGGAATCAAAACAATACGTAGTGCACTACGTATTGTTTTGGTCAAGGTATCAACCTCTGTCGGCTACATCCCCTACCCTGGAAACCTCAGCGATGTGGTGCGAACCGTTGTGGGAAGTTGAAACGAAACAGCGAGGTCATGGATCGAAGGGGGAGACCGCCCTCCGCCCTCCGCCCTCTGACATCTATCCTCTCCCATCTTGTCCAAATCAATTCCGGAGCCCTCATCTCAGCGCCTCTGCGTCTCTGCGCGAGAAACATCGGAAGTCAGAGGTCAGAGGATCTGGCCTCCGGGTCGGTAATTGCGCCCTCCTTCATTGCAGTTTCAGGCTTCGCGGGCCACGCCCAGACAAGATGGCGGACAAGCAGAGACACAGGGATGAGGGGAAGCTTGAAGGGGCTAATGGGGACGACCGCGGATCGCCGATCACCCGTCGGGGTGGATGGCCTGGCGTTGGGCGTCGCCCGCAACGCGGATAAAGTGCGCCCAACCCTCATCATCCCGATTGCGATAGAACTCGTAGTTCAGGTCCATATAGGCGGCGGCTTCGCGGGCATGGATCTGGCGGGGATCACGAGTGCGGTAGCGCATCATGGACACAGACCCGGCAACAAATCCGCCGAATCCAAAAATCACCAAGAGGAAATATAGGGCGGCCGCGTCCGTTCCCGCACCGCGGGCAGCACCTCCGATATCGTGAATCAGCTGAGCCCAGACAAGATCGGCGGCCAGACCCGCGATCACGCCATAAAGGGTGCAGGATATTGGATTGTCCGCCGCAAAAAGGCTGCGACGTTTAAAATGGGACACATTCGGCACGATCCTGGAAAAATGTTCGAGACGGGCGTTGAGAGCGTCATTGTGCGGGTGCGGCACAAAGCGCCTCAACCCGCGGTAGCTTCGCGAGAATGAATCATAAATCCCGACCAGGGTATTTTCCCCGTTCAGGACTTCCCGCACCACTGGATTCTCCTGAGTGAGGGTGGATTCAATACTTTGTTTCTTCCGTTCCGCGACCTCGGCGCAGTCGGCCTCCTTGAAGCCCCTGGCGACACAACGGCGGTCCAAGTCTCGAAAGAAATGATACTGGTTGTCGCGCATCCGGGGACAATTCTCACCAACGATCAGAGGTCTGGCGATCGAAAACCGGGGTTCATGGCAACCATGTCTCCGGTGACTGCCGGAGCGTGCCGAACAAGACGGGGGACAGACTGGAGACCCACACCAGACAGGATGCCAGTGAATGTCCCAGGAAGTTTTTTCAGGTCGAAGACGGCGCGCCAGGGACGTCGCGCCCTACCAGGTGGTCCAATGGACGTCCCGGCCAGCCGTTTCGGACTGAACGGGTTCAGAAAAAACTCCCTGGTTCGTCCACCAGACGTGTCGCTTTCCCAGTGCCTACCCCTACTCGATCTCGTAGGCCTCGATCAGACCAACGCCCGGTTCCTGACCTTCGGTGTTTTCAAACGGCCGAACCACGACGGTATAGAGCCCGGGTGTGAGGTCGAGGATCATGGCGGATTCCCGCCGGACCTTGGGGGCATATCCCAATTGCGCGATGACATCCTGCAGGTTGCTCTTGTCCCAGTCGTCATTTTCCAGCAAGACAACCCCGGATTCATCATAGAGAGTCATGGCCGGATCGAACATGGCTCCTGAAACACCGAAGTCGGCCAGGCTCGGTCCCAGGGCACGAATCAGGATCCGCTTGGTCAGGTCCCCGCGACCGACTATGACGAACCCGCCGATCAGGACCTCTTCGCCCGTCCCGACATAGCCCCGGGTCGAAAGATTGACCAGATGGGGCCCGGTATCGCCCACATCATAGACCTCGACCAGGGACACCCCGCGCGCGCCATCTGTCGCTTCAACCACCGCGGTGTAAAGGCCAGGCTGCACCGTCATCAGAATGGCGGGTTCCAGATCGCTCCCGGGAGCGAAACCGGTCTTGATCACCTGCTCAAAATCCGGCCCCATGCGCCATCCGGAGTTTTCAGCCAGGGCAATCTTATCTTGGAAGAGAGTCACCTTGAGGGCCGAGAGTGGATCCCGGACACCGTACAATCGCAGACTTGGTCCGAGAGCACGAACCAGGACCGTCTTGTCTTCCGAACCGCCAACTGCGAACCCACCGATCAGAACCTCGTCACCATTTCCGACGATGGCTCGCGTCGATACGTTGATCATCTTCGCCGTCGGATCGAGGTCGCTCTCAGCCAACCGATAGTTCGACACTTCGAACGAAGCCCTATTGAGGCTCTCGACGTTGTCCGCCTCGTCCGCGACGCCAACTGCATATTGCGAGGCGCCGTAGGTCAGGTGCGGCGTGCTGAAATACGATATTCGCGTTCCCGGCCGGTAAGCCATAATGGTCCGGTACAAGACAGATCCGTTTCGGTCCTTCACGTGATAACCAAATGAAAAGGAAAAGAGACCGGGACTGCCGGCATGATCGGTGTCGTGCTGACATCCAAGATTGTGCCCCACCTCGTGGACCAGCGTATTGACTCCGGTCAGGTAGCGGAATTCAACGACCGAAAAGCCGTAGCCTTCATTGTAATAATTGCCGGACTCGGTCATCACATAGGCGATTCCCGAGCTGCTTGAATCCTGTTTCTCCTGCAACAGGCAGACAACATCCGCTCCGACCTGATCGCGAATCGCATGAACCTCATCCATGTAATCATCCGCCGTCCGCCTCAATCTCTCGAGGGCGTCGGAATTACTGGCATTTTCAGTGTAGTCGACGGCCTGGAGATGGCTCAGTCGCAACCGAACCCGGGCTCCACTCCGCTCGAAATCTCCGTTGGCTTCCCTTACCGCGAGTTCTGTCTTGAGGCGAATGGAGGTCAACGAATGGGCATTCGCCATATCGGTCGAATAGACCACAAGCAGATCGATCAAGGCGTCCGCATTCGGATCGGATGCCCGGGCGGCCGGAGGGGCTTCGAACCTGGGCCTCTCGCCATCCTGTCCCCGGGCGGCCAGCATGTCCGCGTCGAGATACATCGGCAGCGGAGCAAGGCACGGGGGAACCAGACCCGGATCAACCTCCTGGATCTCGTATACCCCGTCTTCGAGCGCATCCACCAGATAGTGTCTGTCGGGAGAGACCTCGATCGAGAGACTGGCGCTGCCGTCAGAGATGGCCATGAGAAACCGACTATCCGGATACCCCTCAATGGTACCGCTTACCAATTGGACGCCCGACTCCAGAACCTCGGTATCCACAAGGACCATCGGCAGGTGGGTATCCTCGAAGAGTTCCAGATCAATAACCTGCCCGTTTGGATAGTCGAGAAACGGAGATGTTTTCGGATCGAGGAAGCCGGGGCTTCCGCGCGCATACCTCACCCTCCGGGCGGCCAGTTGACGTCTGGCCGCCAACTCCCTCGCTTTTTCCTCGATCAGCGAGGCAAACCTGATCTCAGCCCGGGAATTCGCGGATAAGATGCCGGAAAGCCGGGTCGCTGCCGGGTCGTCGTTCAAACGGGCTTCACCGTCCCTGAAAACACCCGATGGGACCGATGTCCTTTCACCCGGATGTTCAAGGTTTTTCCACACGAACAGCCCCCCGGCAACCACGAGGGAAGCGGCCAGGAAACCTGACAACACAACAATATTAGGCCTTTTCATCAACTAACCGGTCCTGACCCTATTCATTCGGCCGATGACCGCAATTCCCTAACCGCGAATGTTTCACCAGAATTGTAGATCGCAAAAGGGGTCAAACGTAGAATTTAAACATCAACAGATGTTTAAATTCTACGTTTGACCCCTTTTTAGTCAGGTGACGGCTCCGAGGCGAATCTGGCGAAGAGCCTCATAGGCTCCGATGCCGACGCTGGTGGCGAGGTTAAGAGAACGTAAGTCCTGACCAAAACGAGGTATGAACACCCGCTGGTTCGATAGTTCCGCGTGAACGGATTCCGGGACGCCCCCCGATTCGCGCCCAAAGACCAGTCCATCTCCGGCTGCAAACGGCACTTCCCAGAGGGTTTTGTCGCCACGGGTGGTCATCAGCCAGAGCCTGGCCGGGCCATCCGGACTGGCCCTGAATGCATCCCAGTCGTCGTGATGCCGCAGGTCGAGGCGTTTCCAGTAGTCCATTCCTGCCCGCTTGAGGTGGCGGTCGGTGATCTTGAAACCCAGAGGATGGATCAGATGAAGCCTCAGATCCGCAAATGCGCACAGTCGGCCGACATTTCCGGTATTCTGCGGAATCTCCGGGTGAAAGAGGACAATATGCAGAAGCGGCTTCACGGCTAGTGGACCAACACGGATAAAATTATGGGTAAGGTAGGAGAGGGTTTACCCCTCGATGGCCAGTCTGATCGAGGCATAAAGCCTCTCCTACAAGAGGGAAAACGAGATATCTCTCAATCAGAGGAAGGTCTCGCAGGCCCCATCATTTCACGGTTGCCAGAGCACCAGGAATCCACTCCGGCCCTTACCGATGGAATTTCATCATACGATCAATCTCGAGCATTTCGGTCTTTTTCTTCAAATCCTCCCTCTTATCGTAGAGCTTCTTGCCCGTGCAGAGGGCAATTTCCACCTTGATCAGACCGCCCTTGAAGTAGATCCGCAGCGGGATCAACGCCTTGCCGCCGGCCTCGACCGCACGTTGCAGACGGGCGATTTCGCGTTGATGCAGGAGAAGTTTGCGCGGCCGGCGGGTCCGGTGGTTGTTGATATTGCCGAACGCGTACTCGTTAATGTAGGCCCCGTGGAGAAAAACCTCACCCTTTTCCACCCGGCAATAAGCGTCTGAAATCTGTGCCTGAGCCCCTCTTACGGATTTCACTTCAGTGCCGGTGAGAACGATTCCGGCTTCCAGTCGGTCGCCGATGTCGTAGTCGCGACCCGCTTTGGAGTTCCTGATCTCAGGGAGTTGGCGTCCCGTCTTCTTGTTCGCTGCTGACATCTGGGTGGTACACTTGGAACTGCTGCAAGCGGCTTCCTACCGTTTGATCACTCCAAGTTCAGCCTGTCCACCCGCGAACGCGAGTCCGTCAGCTCACTCGTCGACAAACTCGTAGCTGATCTTTCCTTCGATCACCTCGCGAAGCGCGATATCCTCGGGACTGAGTTTTTCCAGCGACTCCACCAAGGGTCGGTTGCCTCGGCGCAACTGCTTAACGCGGCGCGAAACTACATTGATCAGCAGACAGGCATCTGGAATGACTTTGTTTGCTTCCTTCAGGTAATCGTCTCTCAAATCGGAATCTCCTTGCTCAAGGTGAAACGGCCCATCGTTCGACCCAGACAGAGCAGGTCAAGAGCGAATTTTCCCGCTTTGCCTGGACGCCCCCTCTTCAAGTCTCCCCGCCATGAACACGCCTGCCACCCGTGAATTGTCACACGAGACTCCCGAACAGGTTGCGGCAAAGGTGACAAGATCTTGGGAAAAGTACTTGAGTCGGGGCCACCTATCACCTAACTAGACCCTTTTCACAGATCTCTGCCATGTCACAGCATCCCAGTTTCAAGTCCTCAAGCAGCCTCTTGGTAAGGCGCAACGTGCTCAAGCGTTTTGAACGCGTCGAGCTTCTCCGGAAGCGCGGCGAGTGGAAGGAGGGCGACCGCGTGTTCAGCCTCCGCAAGACGAAGCCGGACGAATAGTCCGGATCAGATCCATTTCCCCAAGCCCACCGACTTGATTTCGGCGGGCTTTTTTCTGTACTGTTGCGGGGGAAATAACCTGCCTGATCAAGTTTCATCTGGCCACCTTGAGCGCCCGCATGAAAATCACATGACACGAATCAAACATGTGAGCCGACCATGAAGAAAGAGATCAATTGGGGAATTCTCGGCACCGGGAACATCGCACACGCATTTGCTCACGGTCTGCAGAGCTCGGAAACCGGTGTGCTCACCGCCGTCGCCAGTCGCAGGGCGGAAACTGCGGAAAGATTCGCACGCGAATTCGGAGTGGCTACGACCCATGCCGACTACAGATCACTTCTGGCCGACGCGGCCATCGATGCGGTCTACATCTCAACCCCGCATCCATTCCACGCCACCTGGGCAATTCAATGTGCCCGAGCCGACAAACATATCCTCTGCGAGAAGCCAATCACACTCAATCACGCCGACTCGATGGCGGTGGTCGAAGCCGCCCGCGAAGCCGGAGTCTTCCTGATGGAGGCGTTCATGTACCGATGTCATCCCCAGACGATCAAGCTGGTCGATCTGATCCACTCAGGGGCAATCGGTGAGGTACAGATGATCCAGGCTGCCTTCGGGTTCCGGGCCGGACTCAATCCCGAGAGTCGGCTCCTGAACAACAGCCTTGGTGGGGGTGGAATTCTCGATGTGGGCGGCTACCCGGTCTCGCTTGCCAGGCTGGTCGCCGGTGCCGCCTGCGGAAAGAATTTCGCCGATCCGGTCGAAGTCCGGGGAATGGGGTATCTGGGTTCCGAAACCCGGATCGACGAATTCGCCGCCGCCCTCCTGCGCTTCGAGAGCGGCATTATCGCCCAGGTGTCGACCGGGGTTCGACTCCAACAGGACAACAGTGTGCGGATCTACGGAACCGAGGGTTGGATTCACATGCAGAATCCATGGATCCCGGCACGCGATGGTGGCGAGTGGTCATTCACGCTTCACCGTGCAGGTCGGAATGAGACCGAGACTGTCAGCGGCAGCGAACCCCGCGGACTCTACGGCGTGGAAGCGGATGCTTTTGCACACTCCATCGAAGCCGGGCGCACCCTGCCGCCGGCCATGTCACCCGAGGACACACTCGGAAATATGGAGACACTCGATGCCTGGCGAAACGGCTTCAGCTTTATCTATGACGAGGAGAAGCCCGATTTCAATCGCCCGCCAGTGCACCGGGGTCCGGTCGAGCCGGCAGCGACGAACAATATGCGCTATGGTCGAATCGCGGGCCTTGAGAAGGACATTTCCCGGCTGATCATGGGGGTGGACAACCAATCCAGCCTGTCCCACGCCTCCGTTCTCTTCGACGACTTCTACGAAAAGGGCGGCAATACCTTCGACACAGCCTGGATCTACGGCGAGGGCCGGACCGAGCGTTTCCTTGGCCAATGGATCCGCAATCGCGGTCTGCGTGACAAGGTAACCCTCATTTCCAAGGGAGCCCACACTCCATTCTGCGATCCGGAAAGCCTCACCAGGGAACTGCTGGAGTCGCTCGACCGCCTTCAAACCGACCACGCCGATATCTATATCATGCACCGGGACAACCCGGACATCGCAGTCGGTGAGTTTGTCGACGTCCTTAACGAGCACCTTAAAGCCGGACGGATACGGATCTTCGGGGGCTCCAACTGGAGCCTATCCCGGATCGAGGAGGCGAATGCCTACGCCGAAGTCAACGGACTTCAGGGTTTCTCCCTCGTGAGCAATAACTTCAGCCTGGCCCGCATGGTTGATCCCGTCTGGGACGGGTGCATATCGGCCTCGGACCCCGGGAGCCGGGACTGGCTGGAGGCCCGGCAGATGCCACTCCTGGCATGGTCAAGCCAGGCCCGCGGATTTTTCACCGACCGGGCCGACCCGGGAAAGACATCAGACAAGGATCTGGTCCGCTGCTGGTACAGCGAGGACAACTTCAGGCGAAAGGAACGCGCCATGGAACTGGCCGGGGCCAAGGGGGTTCTTCCGATCAACATCGCCCTGGCCTACGTGCTCTCCCAGCCCTTTCCGGTCTTCGCCCTCTTCGGTCCGCGAACGCTTGAAGAGACCCGCACCTCGCTGCCCGGGCTGGAGTTGGAGCTCTCGCCGGAAGAGCTGAAGTATCTGAACCTGGAGACGGAATCTGTATAAGATCCGTCAATACAACAAAACAAACCGTAGTGCACTACGGTTTGTTTGAGTGTTTGGGCTTCGGGCGGTCGCGCGGGAGCACGACCCTCCAGCTGGATTCTCTGTGGAGGGCTGTCCTCCCGGGCAGCCGCAGGCGTTGCAGACATAGCGAGATCCGCTAAACAAGCTTGCTCGGGCAACACAGTTGCTACGGTCTGTTTTGGAATGGTATCTGGTTTGGGCAGGGCGGACGGCCCGGCGGTCCGTCCCTACCTGATGGGACGGCTGTTTCGCCGATCCCCTCTTCCTATCCATCTGTTCGAAACCCAGTCAATCCTGTCCTTCCCCGTATCTCCGTGAGATAAATCGCTGAGCAATACAGGATCCCTTCTTGATCTTCGCACCCTTCCAGTTCAAATCCTGAATCCGTCGAAAGCAGCCGTCGATCGGGCAAGGCTCAGCCTATGGGGCGGCGCGTCCGGAGGCCACGCCCTACCTTCCCTCGCTCGGGCGCCAAGCGGTCAGTTCCATCTGCATGGTCTGTCGACCATTGTAGTGGTTCCAGCTCAACTGGTAGGCGATATCGACCGGTTCACCCACCGGAGGCAGGCGGTCCGCCATCTTCCAGGCAACGCCGCTCAGACGACGGCGGTTCTGGTCGCTGATCGAAAACCGGAAATGCTGGCGCTTAAAGACCTCAGGCCTCGTTCGAAAGACGACCCCCCGGGTGGCAAACACCGGTTCGGGATTGGCCTGGCCAAATGGATGAAGCCGATCGAGTTCATCGAGCAGTTCCTCGGTTACGGCCTCGAGATCGAGCCAACTGGCGACTTCCAGTATCGGTTCGACTTCCCTGCCCTCTCCGGCTTCCTTGACCGCCGCATCAAACCTCGACTGGAATTCCGGAACCCGGTCCACCTCGAGGGAGACACCAACCGCCATGGGATGCCCTCCCCAACTGTCGAGAAGATCCCGGCAACACCCGAGAACCTCGATCAGGTTGATCCCGTTCACGCTTCGGCCGGATCCCTTGGCCATCTTCCCCTCCCGTCCGAGAACCAGGCACGGACGGTGAAAGTGCCGCATCAGCCGACTGGCCACGATTCCAACAACTCCGGGGTGCCACTCGCTTCCATATACCACCATGCCGCCGGCATCCTGGAACCGCTCTTCGACCTGCTTGAACGCTTCTTCCGTGATCTGCCGCTCGATGTCCTGCCGCTCCCGGTTGAAGCTGTCCAGACGGAAGGCCGTTTCGAGGCAGAACTCGGGATCACGATTCAGAATGAGTTCGACCGAGAGTGACGCGTCGGCCAGGCGTCCGCTGGCATTGATTCGGGGGGCCAGACGGAAGGATACGTCGCCCGGCCGGACCTCCACTCCGTTTTTCATTCCCGACACTTTCATCAGGCTTCGGAGTCCGGGCCGTCGGGTCCTTTTCAGGGCGCGCAGACCGTGCCGCGCCAAGACACGGTTCTCGTCCACAAGCGGGACCATATCGGCCACTGTCCCCATGGCGACCAGATCGAGGTATTCCCGAAGCTGAATCTCAAACGCCCTGGGATCGGCCTGATCGCGTCTGAGTTTCAGCAACCCGTGGACGAGTTTGAAAACCAGACCAACCGTGCAAAGGTTTCGGATGATGGCCTTGTCCTCATCGAAGACATGGGGATTGATGAGGGTACACTCGGAGGGTATCGCCTCCTTCGACCGATGGTGATCGACGATCAGCACATCGATCCCCTTTTCCCTGAGATAGGCAACCTCCCCGGTCGAATTGGTGCCGCAATCGAGTGCCACGAACAGGTCCGGATGCTCAAGATTGATCGCTCGATCAACGGCTTCGCGACTCAATCCATAGCCCTCCTCCATTCTGAGAGGCACCACAAAATGCGGGTCGAGGCCGAAGCACCTCAGGATCCCGACAAGAAAGGCGGTGCTGGTCACGCCATCGACGTCGTAGTCTCCAAAAACCGTAACCACCTCAGCATTGTCGATCGAGTGACAGAGGCGCTCGGCCGCCTGCCGCAGGTGGGTGATGGTGAAGGGGTCGCCAAGATCGGCAAGTCGCGGATTCAGGAACCGTTTGGCCGCATCGGCATCAGGCAGATCAAGATGACCGATCAACTCGGCCAGGATTGAACTCACTCCAAGTTGATCCTGAAAGGCTTCGCGGGCCTCGCGGGAACAGGGAGTATGAGACCAACGCATTCGGCGAGGTTACTTCGAGGCCTTGCTCGATGCAACCCAATCGTACTTCGGGGTGATGTCGTGAGAGGCCTCGACGTGACGCCGATCACCCTTGTGCCACCAGTAGAACACAGGACTGGCGATGAAGATGGACGAAAACGTGCCGGTCAGGATGCCGATGATGAAGGTAAACGCGATATCGGTGATCACGCCGCCGCCAAACAGGAAGAGCGAACCCGCCGCCAACAGGGTGGTGAAGCTGGTGAGCAAAGATCGGGAGAGCACGCGATTGATGGCAAGATTGATGACCCTGCCAAGCGGTGCGTCCGGATCCAGGGTCAGTTCCTCCCGGATACGGTCGAAAACAACGATGGTATCGTTGAGCGAGTAACCGGCAATGAGCAGGATGGCCGCGACCATGGGGGCGTTGAACTGATGATTGAAAAGAACGAAGACCCCGATCGTCATCAGGATGTCGTGGATGGTGGCCACGACCGCACCCATGCCATAGCCAATCTCGAAGCGGAAGGCGACATAGAGCAGGATTCCGATGAGTGAAACACCGATGGCCATGAATGCATTCAGCTGGATCTCACGACCAACCGAGGCGCCTATCTGGTTCTCGCCGACGAGGTCGAACTCGGCGGCGGGAAACTTCTCCATCAGGAGATCCGCCACATCCACACCCCGGTCGATCTCCGTCTGGATCTTGAGGATCTCCAGCTGAGTGCCCAGCTGGCTCTGATAGATGGGAATGACCGCGCCCAGTTGGGCTTCGGACGTCATCCGCCGGATCTCTGAGACGTCGATCCGCTCCACGAATGAAAGCACAATCTCGTCGCCCCCGACAAAGTCGATACCGTAGATCGTATCCCGTTTGACAAAGACCCCGATCACGCCGAGCAGAACAATGGTCCAGGACACCATGAAGGCGGGCTTTCTGAACTTGAGGAAATCGTAGTTCGGATTGTTCAGGATCGAGACCATGGGCAGCTTTTTGATCAGGCCGCTTCCCACCAGCATATCGAGGAACATCCGCGTGACCAACAGGGAGCTGAACACGGTCGCGAAGATACCGATAGCCAGGGTGATACCGAAGCCCTTCACCGGTCCGGTTCCCAACCATATCATGACGCCCGAAGTGATCAGGGTGGTCAGGTTGGCATCCACGATCGTCGAAAAGACCTTGTCGAACCCACCGGATACCGCCGCCGGCAGGGTCTTACCGGCTTTCAATTCCTCGCGGATGCGCTCAAAGATGAGGATATTGGCATCGACGGCCATGCCGACGGTCAGGACGATACCGGCAATACCGGGCAGCGTGATCGTCGCACCAACACTGGCGAGGACGCCGAGGACAATAATCACGTTGATGGCAAGGGTGATCATGGCCACCACGCCACCGATGGTGAAATACATCACCATGAATCCGATCACGAGGGAACCGCCGATGACGGCGGCCCGGACGCCACTGGATATCGCATCCTCTGCCAGCGACGGACCCACTTCATACATCTCGACCACCTCAAGCGGCAGGTCGAGGGGATTGTTCAGGACATTCGAAAGGTCGATGGCTTCACGCTGGGTGAATGATCCAGTGATCTCGGCGCTGCCCCCCCGGATTTCCTGACGGACGGTCGGCGCCGAAAAGAGCGTGCCATCCAGGATGATGGCCAGCCGGCCGAGTCGACCGCTGCGCCGGTTGTTTTCCTCGATCGTGCGGGTGACATCGGCAAAGCGGTCGGAACCTTTTCCGGTAAAGCGGAGCAGAACCCGGTAGCTGCCATAATCATCGACCGAGGGATAGGCTTCCGAGATCGATTCACCGGTCATCTCGGGAATCCGCTTGATGAAGAGATCCTCGGTGGAGATCTTTCCCGCCCGCTCCTGCTCGAGCACCATGACCTCATAACCGGGAGGGGCGATCTCCCCCTCCAAGCCGGTGGGTGTGGCGGTGGGATGGACCAGACGGAAGTCGAGACGGGCCGGCTTCTTCAGGTCTTTGACTATTTCAGGATTGTCCTTGGTTGAAAGACCGGCCAGCTGGACCTCAATCCGGTTGGTGCCCACCGGTCGGATGATGGGTTCCGCCACGCCGAACGCGTTGACCCGGTTGCCGATGATCTCGATCGCCTTGGCCAGGTCCTCCTCGCGCTGTTGCGATTTCTCTCCCACACCGGGCTGCTCGGTCACTTCGAGGGTGAAGGCGACGCCGCCTTTCAGATCGAGACCCAACTGGAGACGTCCCTTCGAGCGCCTCAATAACTCGTCGAGGAGCAGGGCGTTCCGCTTGCGGACGTTGACCAGGCTCTGCTCAATCCTGATCTCGGGAAAATACTGGGAGAGATCGATCTGATCCTCTTCGCCGATCTGCTTGAGGGCGAGATAAAGGCTCGGACTCTCGCCCGACTCTATTCGTGCGGTGGCCCGATCGAGAACCTCGGTAAATCCGGGACTGGTCACACTTTCGGCCAGATAGACATCAAATGGCGTATCCTTGACCGGGATGAGATTGAGCACCGCCCAGCCGACCACGACCAGGGCTACGATTAACTTCCAGAGGATCTTACCGGACATTTAGGAGAGGGTGTTTGCTGGGGACAGAAGGGACGACGAATTCAGGCCATGAGTCGATTCAGTCGGAATGGTTCAGGATTTCTTTTCGACACCACTGATGAATCCCTTGCCGACTTCGATTTTGGTATTCTCGGCAATCTTGACCACGAACCGGTCATCTTTGACATTGGTGATAACTCCGTGAATGCCACCGGTGGTGACGACTTCATCACCCGTGGCCAGCGCACCGATCATCTCCTGGTGCTTCTTCTGCTTCTTTCGCTGTGGAGCGATCAGGAGGAACCACATGGCCAGAAAGAACAGGCCAAAAAACAGGATCTGACCAATGACGGCATTGTTTCCCGGTGCCTGTTGTGCCAGGACCATTGCGATATTGTCTAAAGGGTTCATGTTCTGCATTGCCTTGTGGAGGGTTTTGAAAATTAAAAGGGGTCAATCAATCTCCGCCATTTCCAAAAAGCAAGCCCATTAAAGTCGAGAGAAACCACCAGCATTGAAGAGGAAAGCTGACACTTCATGGTCTCCGGAGAAGTCGGAGGAACTCTACGGTTTTCGCCGATGGGGGCACCCGCATTTTTCAGTTGATGCCGGCGGCCATGTGACCGTCGATCCTCTCGCAGACAACCGCAAGATACGGATTGTCGACGTAGTGGAAGAAGCGCGGACCATGGGCATCCGGGCGCCGATGGTGATCCGCTTCCAGGACCTGCTTCGGCATCGGGTGGTCGAGCTCAACCACGCCTTCATCCAAGCGATTCATTCGGAAGGCTACGAGGGCGCCTACCGAGGCGTCTTTCCGATCAAGGTGAACCAGCTCCGGGAGGTCGTGGAGGAGATCCTCTCAGCCGGCCGTCGGTTCGGCTACGGTCTGGAGGCCGGCAGCAAGCCGGAACTGATCGCCGCCCTGGCCATGGATGAATCCAGGGACCGCCTGGTCATCTGTAATGGCTACAAGGACAACGACTATATCCGCCTGGCCCTCCTGGGGCGAAAACTCGGGCGCCGGATCATACTCGTAGTCGAACAAGCCTCGGAGATACCCCGTATCATCACCCTGGCCAATGAAACCGGGGTGAGACCATGGATCGGCATCCGGGTGAAATTAAACACCCGGGGCGAGGGCAAGTGGGCGACATCGACCGGAGAGAACGCCAAATTTGGGCTGACCACCTCGGAAATCCTGACCGCAACCCGTCAGCTGCGGGAGGCAAAGCTGCACCGATGCCTCAAACTGCTTCATTTTCACATCGGCTCGCAGGTTCCCAATATCATTACGATCAAGAACGCCGTCACCGAGGCGACCCGCACCTATGTGCAATTGGTGCAAATGGGGTTTCCGATGGGTTACCTCGACGTGGGTGGCGGCCTCGGAATCGACTACGACGGCAGCCGGACCAATTTCGAGAGCTCAATGAACTACTCGATGGCGGAATATGCCCGGGACGTTGTGTCCAATGTCCGCGATGTCTGCACCTCCTCCGATGTCACGGTCCCCACCTTGGTGTCCGAAAGCGGTCGGGCCGTGACGGCCCCCCACTCCCTCCTCATACTCGAGGTGTTTGAACGCATCTCCAGGAAAGAATCAGTTCCATCCCTGATCAGCCCGCAAGAGAAGCCCAAGGTCGTGGCGGACCTCGAACACCTGCTCAATGAACCCGGTGGCTACAGTCGGCTCGAGCGGTTTCATGACGCGATGGAAAAGAAGGAGGAAGCCTTCTCTCTTTTCAATCACGGTTACCTGGACCTGGAGGGCCGCGCCCGGGCCGAATCTCTGTTCTGGGATATCTGTCGCCAGATTGATCAGGAAGCCGGAACGGGATACCAGCCCGAGGAACTCCTGAACCTCAAGCAGATGCTGTCCGATCAGTATGTCTGCAACTTTTCTGTCTTTCAGTCGCTCCTCGATCACTGGGCGCTCAAGCAGCTCTTCCCCGTCGCTCCCATCCACCGCCTCGATGAGGAACCATCGGTCAACGCGACGCTGGTGGACATCACCTGCGACAGCGATGGGAAGATTGATCAGTTCATCGATCTGCAGGATGTTCGAAACTATCTCCCCCTTCACCCCCTGAACGGAAAGCCCTACTATCTCGGCGTCTTCATGGTGGGAGCCTACCAGGACATCATGGGCGACATCCACAATCTCTTCGGGCGGGTCAGCGAAGCCCATGTTTTTCTCGAGGAGGACGAGGACAACGGCTTTTACATCGAGGAAACCATCGAAGGAAACCGGATCGCGGAGGTACTCAAAGGGGTCCAGTACAATCCGGAGGACCTCTGTCGCCGCATGAAACGACAGGTCGACCGGGCGACACGCAAGGACCTGGTCAAGCCCCGGGAAGGTGTGCGCCTGCTTGAATTCTTCGAGTCTCAACTCGAATGCAAGACGTACCTTAATATCAACTACGAATCTGAAGGAGGCAAACCTTGAATCGAGCGCCGACCTGCAGGGCCTCGAGCAATGACTCCACTACCATGCACCCACCCTCACCGAGGGGGTCAAAGCTCTACCGAGGCGGCCTTCTGCCGCGGTAATGAGAAATGATCCCGCTACCATGCACCCTCCGACACCGAAGGGGTCAAAGCTCAAATCTCGCATTGGCATGCAAGATTTCGAGCAATGACCCCGTGCTGTTATGTCCAAGATCCTCACCCTGACCACAAATCTGCTGGCCGAAACGACACTCGAATACCCGACGTGGAAGAAAGGCAGAACCCACCGCGCAACCAATCAATCGTTTCAGGTCGGGGGCAAGGGAATCAACGTGGTCAAAATGCTCGCCCGCTTGAATGCCCCGGGCACAGCTCTCTGTTTCCCGGGGGGTAACTCCGGCCGGCACTGCGAACAGTGGCTGGGCGACAACGGCATCGATTTCCAGCCCTTCCCCACTCCCGAGGAGACGCGGACCGGCACCGTCGTCCGGGTGCCCGGTGAGCCTGAGACGACTTTCCTGGGTCTCGACTGCGTGATCGATCCGGAGAGCGTCAACGCCTGCTGCGACGCCCTTGCCGCCCAACCCCCGGGCACGCGACTCGCCCTCTGCGGCATAATTCAGAACTGGGCCCATCCGGTCTGGGACCGGTTACGGGAAGAACTGAGGGTCTGGAACGGGCACCAGATGCTGGCCGCGGATACCTACGGGCCGCCTCTGCGGTGGATGGCGGAGCTCGGCGCGTCCATGATCAAGCTCAACCGGGTCGAATTCTCCACCCTTCTCGGTGAAGAGGAACTGGCACCGGCCGAACTGCCCGAAGCGCTTCAAACCGCCATGGAATCCTACGCGGTCAACCAATGGGTGGTCAGCGATGGGGGCGCAGATATCTGGTACATCGAACGCGGTTCCGACCCCAGATCCATCACGCCACCGAAGATCAACGAGGTCTCCCCGACCGGCTCAGGCGACG
This sequence comes from Verrucomicrobiota bacterium, assembly GCA_003641745.1. Classification (GTDB taxonomy): domain Bacteria; phylum Verrucomicrobiota; class Verrucomicrobiia; order Opitutales; family Opitutaceae; genus B12-G4. Next base: position 16,278 of record QNAI01000017.1, read on the forward strand.
TCCTGTTTGCCGGGATTCTCGACGGTGTTCTCAATCAGAATTTCAGCCTGACCCGTGCCATTGAGTTGGGTGCCCGGCTCGCTTCAGCCAGTGCCGCAAGACCAGGAATCGCCGATTTTCCCGACAGCGAGATCTGAAAGGGGTCAAACGTAGAATTTAAACATCTGTTGATGTTTAAATTCTACGTTTGACCCCTTTTCAGTCAGGTGACGGCTCCGATACGAACGCAGAAATCGCCGAATCGCTCTCCGTCCGATCGCTGGGCGGCGTATTGTCGAAGCAAAGGATCCAGGCGTTCGAGAATCTGCGCGGGGGTCTGGGCGGCGGCCACCTCCCGGTTCAGGCGGGATCCCAGATAGTCTGCTCCAAGGAAAAGGTTGTACTTGCCCGGCGCCTTGCCCACGATGCCGATTTCAGCCAGGTAGGGGCGCGCGCACCCATTGGGGCAACCGGTCGACCGAATGCTGATCGGTTCGTCCTGGAGTCCGGTTTCGACCAGAATCCGCTCCAGCGAGTCGAGAAACTCCGGCAGCTGTCGTTCACTTTCAGCCAAGGCCATCCCACAGGTCGGGAGGGCCGGGCAGGCCATGGAATTGAGACGCAGGCCGGTCTGCCGGTTGGCTGCGGACAGTCCGTTTCGCTCCAGGATTTCCTCAACCGCCGCCTTGGACGGCTCATCAATCCCACAGACAGCGATATTCTGACTCGGGGTGAGGCGGAAATCCCCCTGCCTCAAAGTCGCGATTTCACGCAGGGCGGTTTTGATCCGTTGATCGCCTCGATCGGCGATCCGACCGCTCTGAATAAAAAGCACGTAGGACCAGAGGCCATCGGCCCCCTGAGTCCAGCCATAATCGTCAACAATGCGTTCAAACCGGAAGTCACGCTCCTCACCGAGTTTGATACCTGAACGCACCTCGACCTGCTGTTTGAACCATTCGAGTCCCTTGTCCTCGATGGTGTATTTCAGCCGGGCGTGCCTGCGGTCGCTTCGATCGCCGTGGTCCCGCTGCGTCGTGACAATCGCTTCAGCCAGGGCAGAGACCTGCTCCGGCGTGCAGAATCCCATGGGCAGGGCGAGTTTCGGATAGGTTTTCGCATTGCCGTGGCTCATGCCGAGCCCGCCCCCGACCACCAGATTGAAACCGGACAGTATCCCGTTCTCGATCACTGCGATCAGTCCCAGATCCTGAGAGTAGACATCGACATCATTACTCGGAGGAATGGCCACTCCGATCTTGAATTTCCGGGGCAGGTAAGTCTGGCCGTATATCGGCTCCTCCTCCACTTCGCCGCCACCCACCAACTCGTCCTCGAGCCAGATCTCGTGATAGGCTCTGGATCTCGGGAGCAGGTGATTCGCGGCGCGGCAAGCCACTTCATAGACCTCCCGGTGCACAGACGATCGTTCCGGATGAACATGGCACATCACATTGCGATTGATGTCGCCACAGGCACCGATGGAATTCAGCAGCACCTGGTCCATCCTCTTGACCAGCGGTCGAAGGTTTCCCTTGAGGATACCGTGGATCTGAAACGCCTGCCGCGTGGTCAGTCGTATCGTTCCGTTGCCGTAAAGATCGGCGAGTTCATCGATGACCGCGAACTGTTCGGGAGTGCAGATACCACCGGACACCCGAACCCGGATCAGAAAGGAAAAGGCCTTCTCCAACTTCTGGCGGCGTCGCTCGATACGAACATCGCGATCATCCTGGAGGTAGAGACCATGAAACTTGGTCAACTGGGAATCATCTGCACTGATACCACCAGTCGATTGATCATCAAGACCTTCAGCAATTGTGCCGCGCAGATTCCGGCTGTTGGCCTTGATCGCTTCGTTAGCGTGATGAGGCTTTGTCGATTCCGTTTCGGTACTCATGTCCAGTCGCTCAACATAGATGGCCGGATTCAAACATCAAGCGATAACCCAACTGTGTGGGGTAAGAAAGTAAAGATGGCGAAAATAGGCTTTAGCTGATGGCCCTTCGACGGGGTCCTCAGTACCGGTAGTGTTCCGGCTTGTAGGGCCCGTCCTGAGAGACCCCCAGGTATTCGGCCTGGTCGGAGGTCAATCGCGTCAGCTTGACCCCGATCTTTTCGAGGTGGAGCCGGGCGACTTCTTCATCCAGATGCTGGGGCAGTCGGTAGACGCCTGGTTTGTAGACCTTGCGGTTGTTCCAGAGATCGATCTGCGCGAGTGTCTGGTTGGCGAACGAATTGGACATCACAAATGACGGGTGTCCGGTCGCACAACCGAGATTGACCAGCCGACCCTCGGCCAGGATGAAGATCGAGCGACCGTCGTCGAAGAAGTACTGATCGACCTGGGGCTTGACCTCCACCTTGCGGACTCCCGGCAGTTCGCCCAACGCATCGACTTGGATTTCATTGTCGAAATGCCCGATATTGCAGACGATGGCCTGATCTTTCATCCGGACCATGTGCCCGGTTGTGATGATGTCCTTGTTACCGGTGGTGGTGACATAGATGTCGCCGCGGCCGAGGGTTTCTTCCAGAGTGGTGACTTCATAGCCTGCCATCGCTGCCTGGAGGGCGCAGATCGGATCGATTTCCGTCACGATCACGCGGGCACCGAACCCGGCCAGTGACTGGGCTGAGCCTTTACCCACGTCGCCAAAACCACAGATAACCGCCACCTTGCCGGCGATCATAACGTCGGTGGCGCGCTTGATGCCATCGGCCAAAGACTCACGGCATCCGTAGAGGTTGTCGAATTTCGACTTGGTCACCGAGTCATTCACGTTGATGGCGGGAACCAGCAGTTCGCCCTTCCTGTGCATGTGATAGAGCCGATGCACGCCTGTCGTCGTCTCTTCGGAAACCCCCTTCCACTCCTCGACCACCTGGTGCCAGCGGTTTGGATTCTCGGCTCGGATCTTCTTGAGCAGTTCCTTGATCACGCCTTCCTCCCGGCTGGAAGCCGCCTGATCGGCCCAGTCGCTTCCATCCTCGACCTCATACCCCTTGTGGATGAGAAGAGTGGCATCTCCGCCGTCATCGACAATCATCTGTGGTCCCAGGCCTCCGGGGAATGACAGGGCCTGATCGGTGCACCACCAGTATTCTTCAAGCGTCTCCCCTTTCCAGGCGAAGACCGGAACCCCGGTCTCCGCAATGGCGGCGGCGGCGTGATCCTGGGTTGAGAAAATATTACAGCTCGCCCACCTCACATCGGCTCCGAGGGCAATCAAAGTCTCGATCAGGACGGCTGTCTGTACCGTCATGTGGAGCGAGCCGGTGATCCGTACTCCCGCCAAAGGCCTGGTAACCGAGTGCTTTCCCCGAATGGCCATGAGGCCGGGCATTTCCTGCTCTGCGATGGCGATCTCCTTACGGCCGAATTCGGCCAGGGAGATATCGTGAACCTTATAGTCGTTTTCCAAAGTTGTTGTCATTATTCTGTCCCTCAACGGATGGCTTTGACCAATTCGTCGGCCTTATTGGTCTGTTCCCAAGGAAGATCCGGTTTCCCGAAATGGCCGTAATTCGTCGTCCTGGTGTAAATGGGCCGGAGCAGATCAAGCTGCTTGATGATCTCGGCAGGTTTGAAACCGAAGACTCTCTTCACGGCAGCGGCGATCTTCTCATCACTCACCCGGCCGGTCTCGAAGGTATCCACCGTAATGCTCACCGGATTCGGGTATCCGATCGCATAAGCGACCTGAAGTTCCACGATCGGGGCGAGACCCGCGGCCACGATATTCTTGGCCACCCAGCGACACATATAGGCGGCGGAACGATCCACTTTAGAGGGATCCTTGCCGGAAAAGGCACCTCCGCCATGGCGTCCCCATCCCCCGTAGGTGTCGACAATGATCTTGCGTCCGGTCAGCCCGGCGTCGCCTTCCGGTCCACCGGTGACAAACCGTCCGGTCGGATTGATCAGGAACTTGGTTCTGGAGGAGAGCATCTTCTTGGGAAGAACCTTCTTGATTACCTTCTCGATCATGAAGGACCGGATTTCCTTGTGGGAAACATCCGCCGTATGCTGGGTCGAAATCACGGCCGCGGTAATGTGCTGGGGCTTGCCGTTCTTGTAAGCGACCGAGACCTGGGTCTTGCAGTCCGGTCGAAGCCACTTGACGCGGCCCGATTTGCGCAGGCGAGCAATCTCCCGTCCGAGAAGATGAGCGTACATGACGGCCGACGGCATCAACTCCGCGGTTTCGTTGCAGGCATATCCGAACATGATCCCCTGATCACCGGCCCCCTGTTCGTCCGTGGTTTTACCCTTTGCCTTCCGGGCATCCACGCCTTGGGCAATATCGGGTGACTGGCGGGTCAAGGCATTGGTGATAAAGACCTTGTCGGCGTGAAAAACGTCACTGTCATTGGTGTAGCCGATCTCTCGAATGGCCGCCCTTACGATTTTCTCATAGTCCAGTTTTGCCTTGGTCGTGATCTCACCGGCCAGAAAGACACAGTTGCTCTTGACCAGCGTCTCGCAGGCGACGCGACTCGATCGATCCTGTGCCATACAGGCGTCGAGGATGCAATCTGATATGTAGTCGGAGACCTTGTCGGGATGGCCCTCCCCGACCGACTCGGATGAAAATACGAAGTTCTTCGGCATAATTTCCGGGGAACGAACACCGAAGAGCTCCCTGAGGCAAGATAAATATCAACGTATTCGAATCTCTTGATATGTTTGTTACAAGTGACTGATTTCATCCTTTCGAGTCCTTCAGGCTCAGGAGCCACCCCGGGCGGGGTTGGGACGGGGCACTCGATGGAGTGTTTTACGGAGTCACCGTAATTTTAGGGTAAAGATCGGGCGGCCTCAGGACGAAGACCTAGTGCAGGCCGCCGCACATATTGTAACTTATGGGAAGGCCCTTATGAGACAGATGGAGTCAAAAATTGAAAGAAAACAGGAGTAATGAACAGACATGGTCTTTTTCCCGACTTCAGCGTTGCTCGTCAGTCACGAATCTACGGATTCGCTTCTTCCTCGCGCCTTGAACTCCGAATAAACCCCACGTCCACAAGAGCCAATCTGTTTGGCGGACACCACCAGACGAGACACGTCCATCCATGGCCTACAAGATCAACGCCCTAATCGTAGACGACGACGACCATGTCCGTGGTTTCCTCGTCGTCCTTATCCGCCGTCTTCTGGAGGGGGTGGTCTTCGAGGCCCGCCACGGGCAGGAAGCCATCGAAATCTACAAGGCGGAGAAGCCGGATCTTGTTCTACTCGACGTCAACATGCCACACATGAACGGCTTGGATGCGCTCCGGCAGATTCGTGCACTCAATCCCGACGCGGTGATCATAATGCTCACCTCGCTGGCCACTCGGCGCATCGTCGAGGACGCAGCGGACCTGGGAGCGTGCAATTTCATACGAAAAGACACCCCAAAGAGCCAGATTCTCGAAGTCATCACCAACACCATCGAGGAGCATCTGGTCCCTCAAACCGAGGCGACCCAATCCTGACATGTCTGAAAACGACATCGATTTCGCATCGTCGGATGAAGAACTGACCAAGGTTCAGGAAGTTCGATATTCCCTACCCAAGCTGCTCCACGAGCTCCAGGTCGAACGCACCTCGTCGGTTTTCTCCAAGGAGATTCTCGATCAGGTGGAGATCAGCAAAATTTTTGCCCAAAAGAAGCGTGCCCGTGAAAAAGCCCGAGAATAAAAAATTCATGGAGCTGATCCGGGCGAAGCCGTATGAGGTCAGCTCAGACCTGCTTGAGCCGCTCCTCGAAGATCACCCGCCCGACTCGCTGGAACTGCTCGAGGCGATCATCAAGGCGAAGCTCCTGACCAAGGACCAGGCCACCCAAGCCTGGAGTGATGCCATTGGAGTCGCTTATATCGAGCCGCACACCACCATAATCAATCGCGAGGCGCTCGATCTGATACCGCTCGAGATCGCGCAGAAGGTGAAGGTTCTGCCCCTCTACCTCTTTGATACCGTGCTCACGGTGGCGATGTCTGATCCGACCGACACTGAGCTTGTCACCCGCCTGAGCCAGATCGCCAAGACCCAGGTCACGAGCGTATTCAGCCTCCAAAGCGAGATCGAGACCGCCATCTCGATCCATTATCAGACCGAAAAGGGCATCAAGGAAGCCCTTGCCGATCTTCGATCAATCGATCTGGGGCTGTCCGATGACATGTCGGCGGACCGCATCACGGAACTGACCGAAAATGTCTCGCTCATCCAGATCGTCAATTCACTGATCTATTTTGCGATCCGCGAACGGGCCTCGGACATCCATATCGAACCGAGTGAAACCGCGACCAAGATCAGATTCCGGATAGATGGGATTCTCCGCGAGGTGCTGACCTTTCCCAAAAAGGTTCACCCGGCCATCATCGCGCGCCTCAAGATCCTCTGCAGCCTCAATATCACGGAGAGCCGATTTCCGCAGGACGGTCGCTTTTCGCTGACCCTCGGTTCGAACCGTGCCGACTTCCGCTTATCTTTCCTCCCGACGGTTTACGGCGAAAAGGTCGTTGTCCGCATCCTGGCGTCAGGCAACAAGCGTGATTTCCTGGAGTTGGACAAGATGCTCATCTCCCAGAATATTCTCATACCCTTCCGGCGCCTGATCCAGAATCCCAATGGCATCATCTTCGTCACCGGGCCAACCGGATCGGGAAAGACCACGACACTCTATGCCGCGCTTCAGGAACGGAACACATCCGGAGTCAACATCGTAACGATTGAGGACCCGGTCGAATTGCAGTTGGAAGGCATCAACCAGTCGCAGGTCAACAGTCACATTGACCTCAGCTTCGGGCTCCTCCTGCGGTCAATTCTTCGCCAGGATCCGGACATTATCCTCGTCGGTGAGATTCGGGACCTGGAGACGGCCAAGATCGCCACCGAAGCGGCCCTGACCGGTCACCTTGTCTTTGCCACCCTGCATACCAACAATGCCCTCCAGGCCATCACCCGCCTGGTTGAGATCGGTGTGGAGCCACACCAGGTATCCCCGTCAATCATCGGGGTGGTCGCCCAGCGGCTGGCCGCAAGAATCTGCCAGCGGTGCAAGGAAGCCTACTACCCGAGCACAAATGAGCTCCGGAAGTACTTCCTGGACGAAGGACTGACCGAAGTTCCATTTTACCGCGGTCGCGGGTGTCCCGATTGCAGCCATACCGGATACAGGGGACGGATCGCCTTCCACGAGCTTGTTCTGATCACCGAGGAGATGCGTTCAATCATCGCCAAGGAAGGAAGCACGGAAGATTTACAGCGAGCGGCCCGGAAAGTCGGATATCGCCCATTGCGTTACGACGGCCTGAAGAAGGTTCTGCTTGGTCTGACCACGATCGAAGAGATCGAGCAGAATACTTCGTTTGAGTGGGCCTACTAGTCCATCACGCATGAAGTGATGGGTAAGGTAGGAGAGGGAAGCGGGGTATCTCCCAATCAGAGGAAGGTCTCACAGGACCCCATCATTTCACGATTGCCAGAGCACCGGTTTCCAGCTGAACCCGTCAACGGGTGAACAGAATTTCGAAGAGGCGGTTCAGACGTGCGCCCGGCGCAACCTCGCCGCGTTTCGTCGCGACCAATCTCAGGCACGGATAGCGGGCAAGGAGCTCACGGTCATGAAAGACCACCTGCACCCGCCCCGTCTTTCCGGCCGGCGCTACGGTCAACGGCGTCCAGCGCACCGGCAGTCCGTACCAGGTAATATCGACCCGCCAGCCCTTCACCTGCTCCGGGAGCGGTTTCAGCAGGAGTTGGGGATACCGCCGAACGAAATCCGGGACCTGTCCGGTCACCCACTCGACCGTAACTGCAGTCGGTTGACGCAAGAGGTATTCCCGGGGTCCTTCGACCTCGCCCCGTGCCAGGCGGTCCACCAGATCGTGGAAATCGAACCCAACCGTATTCATGCCGCTGAAGACACCGTGGTGGTTGCGGCTTCCATACTTCTGGCGGTCGTACCAAGTCTGAAAATTGCGACTGAGCCACAGACCTGTTTCGAGGTGGACATGGGCGCGCTCCCGAGGGATGGAGTAGCCGGCCGCCGTTCTGCCCATGGTGCCGATCCTCTGCCCGGACCGCACCTGGTCCCCGGTCGACAGGCCCGAAGTCACCTTCGAAAGGTGGGCGTAGAGGCTGATGAAGGGAACGTCCAGACCGGTATGTTCGATGACGATGTAGGTTCCGAAGCTGCTATTGCCCGAACGCCTGTTAACATAGCGAACGACACCATCCTGGATGGCGCGGATGGCATCGATCGCCTCCCCGCGTCGATCGCGGTCCAGGGCCTTCAGGTCGAGCCCCTCGTGAAACTGGTTGCCGTTCGAACGGACACAGCCAAAGAGGCCAGAAACCGTCTTTCCCGAAACGGTCGGCTGGACGTAGGCATCGAAACTGAGCCCCTCGCGGTAGGCGGGGTTCGGCGTCGGCCAGGAAAACTGCAACGCCCCCTCCAGTCGCACCAGGCCACCGGCAGCAAGAATCAGAAGCAACCCTCGAATCATCGTTTATGAGCTCTTCCGGATCGCTTTCTGCACCTCTTCGGTGGTGGATTTCAGGTTGAAGGCCAACTTGTCCAGTTCATCGTCCGACACCTCCAGGAAAATGAGGATATCCCCATACGACAGGGGGCTGTTCATCACTCGAACGCCGAGGGGAGCATTGTTGATCGTAAGCACAAGGCGACGACCGAGGTTGTTCACGCTGAGCCGATAAAGATCGCGGGCTGCGTCCACGGTCATCGTGAACCTCAGGCAGAGCCCGAGATCAACCTGGACCAGGTCGACATTCACAATATCGAGTTCACTGAAAACGGGCTTCGGATCGACTGGAACCACCGCCTTGCTCAGGGGCAGCATCAGCGCATCGCTGTAACCCTCCCGTGGATTGCTCTCGACGAAGAAACGGGCCAGCATCGGGTCATAGTCGATTTTCTTGTTGGTCGCACACCCGGCGACCAACAAGACGACCAGAAGCGGGAAAATCGCCACGGCATATTGCTCGCAGATTCTGTAGTTCATTTCATGACTCCTGCCTCAACCAGTGTTCGCTCCGGCACCAAACCCATGATCTCCGCTCCGATGGCATCGCAGATCAGAAGTCCGGATTCAGTCAGTCGCACCCTGCCCTTGCCATCGGAAACCAACAGCCCGTCGTCTTCCAGCCTTTTCATGAAGGGACGAAGCGGTTCGAAGCAGATTCCGGGGAAACGTCGTTCGAGGGCAGCGAGGTCGACCCCCTCGCTGAGCCGCAACCCGAACACGATCGCATCCTCCGCCAGCAAACCGGGGCTGAGGCCCTCCCGCCCGGACTGCCCCCGGAGACCGCCGGCCAGATCTGCGCTCCATGCCTCAAGGTCGGGCGGGTTCGCCCCCCGCCACCCGTCCTGCTGACTGGCGGCGGCCGGGCCGAGGCCGATCCAGTCACCCATCCTCCAGGTATTCAAATTATGGATACATTGATGACCGGGACGGGCAAAATTGGAGACTTCGTAATGCGCATACCCGGCGGCGGCCAAAAACCGCCAGGTCTCGAGGTAGAGTTCCGTCTCCGTCGCCTCGTTCCGCTCGATCCGCCCTTCGCTCAGTCGGACATAGAGGGCCGTATCCTCCTCGAAGGTCAGGCAATAGGTCGAAAGATGGTCCGGCTTGAGGCGGATGGCTTCCTCGAGGTCTGACCGCCATTGCGCGGCGTCCTGGCCCGGAACGGCGAACATCAGGTCAAGGTTGACGTTGGCAAACCCGGACTCGCGAATCCAGTCAAAGGCCCGGTATATCTGTTTCGGACTGTGTGGCCGGCCCAGGGCATCGAGCATGCCGGGTTGAAAGCTCTGAACGCCCATCGAGATCCGGGTCACCCCCAGATCCTTCAACCGGCGAAGCTTGCCTGGCTTGACCGATCCGGGCGCCACCTCGACCGTCCATTCCTCAAACTCACCCCCGAAAGCATCGAGCAGCAGTCGGCCCAGGGATTCGAGGTCTCTTTCGTGAAGGACCGAGGGCGTTCCGCCGCCGACAAAGCAGGTCGCCATTTTCCGGGTGTTACAGAGTGAAACCTCGCGCCCGACATTTTCGAGGTATCGACGGATATCGTCCCGATGGGGTACGACCTGGTAAAAGGCACAGAAATCACAGGATCGGGCACAGAATGGCACATGCAGATAAAGACCGGGTCCATGTTGGTCGATCGATACGGGTCGTGGCTGCCGGATTTCAGTCATGGGTCACCATCTGGAATTTGTTTGCAATGCGCTTCAGACTGTTTTCTACCAATTAACCTTTTCCATGCAAAAATTAGCTCTATTTTTCTCGGGCCGCCGGCCTGTTCTGGGTGTCATGGGTGCTGCGCTCCTTCTCCTGAGCGGTTGCGACCTGACCGTCAAGAATCTCACGCCTCCGACCTTCTCCGAAAATCCCTCGCAGACCTATAGCATCACCCTCCAGGTGAACAAGCGCAGCGGCGTGGTCTCAGCTGACAGCATCCAACCCAATATCGTGATTGACGGCCAGATATTTCCGATGGTCCGGAGCGCGCTGGGGGACGATGTTTACGAGTTTGACTATCGGTTGCCCTCGGGTCGCCAGAACGGCGCCTACTACTTCCTGGTCAACTACGAAGTCAGTGCTGGAACCGGCCCGAAAATCCGCGACACCTTCACTGAGCTCTACGAATTCACGGTGGTCAACCGGTATGCCCTGACTCTCGAGGTCGACCGGGCGCCGGTAGGGGCAAAAGTTGCCGTGCTGGGACGCGGATTCACACCGTCGGATACCGTCATGGTGGGCGGCATGCCGGCCCAGACGAAATTTGAGTCGTCCACCTCGCTCAGTTTCCACGTGCCTCCGGTGGCTGCGGGGCAGAATCATCAGGTGACACTTTCGAGCGGTCTGGATGTCGGCACCATCCGCGTGGATCCGGCGACCGTCCGGGTGGTTCCCTCCTCACTGAACCTGGCCCAGGGTGAGAGCGGCATGCTCATTTTTTCGATCCCAGCCCCGGCTCCCGCCGGCGGCATGGTCATCAATGTGACCACCGACGCACCCGCCAGCGTGGTGATGCCTGAAGTCATCGTCCCCGCCGGCGACCGGTCGGTCAATGTATCCGTCCAGGGTGGCCAGCCCGGCAACGGATCGCTCTACATATCCGTTTCCGGCCAGAACGAGATAATCATTCCCATCACGGTTCGCTGACCGGCTCTGCAAACTCAAGATCGACCGCGACCAGGCGATGATCGCTGGCAAGTGCCGCGGCTTCGGACTCCATGATCAATCCCCGTCCGGTTCTGATCAGGGGCAGCAATCCCGGGGAGGTCAGGAAATAATCTGACCGGCTGTAGACCTCTTCCTTCTGATAATGATAGGTCCAGGTCTGTCCCCAGCGATTGAAAGCCGGCACCCCGATCGAAATCCCGGTCTTACCCCGTTTCAAGAGCGCCGCGACCGTCCGGGAAGCCCGAGTGTCGTTGAGATCCCCTGCGATCAGGAATGACGAATCGCCAGGTGCCGGATAGCGCTTCAGGATGAGGTTTCGCACCGCGCGCGCCTCTCCGACCCGACGTTGCTCCGACTCGGGATCATCCCGCCGATCCGAATAGCGGCTCTTGAGATGAACCACAAAGAGACTCCAGCGGTGATCGTTTGTGTTGAAGACCAACTCGATCAGGCCCCTCTTGACCGTCTCCTTTTCGCCGAAATATTTGAATGACAGGAGATCGACCGAACGTTCCTCGGCAAAAGAAATCTTCGACAGGACTGCTATATGCCTTTCCTCATCGGCTGCCTCAAGGTGGTGCAGGTAGGGGTAGTCAAGCCCCTCAGCCTGCAGATCCTGCCTCAACTCCTCCAGGTAGGGCAGTGCCCCGATTTCCTGCACGGCGAGAACATCGGCATTCGCCTTCCGGATCACCTTTCGCAGAGCCGTTTTCTCCGCCTCCGGTTTCGGATAATCAGGCCGAAAGGAACCGTCGACCCTCCGGTCCATTGTGAGATAGTTCCTCAGATTATAGGTCGCAACCCGAACGGAAACGCTCTCGTCCCCGCTGTATCCGGTCGAGGAAGAAAGAACGGCAAGGACAATGAACCGGGCAACTGCGGTCCTCATGCCGATGCTCCCGTTCCGGTCTGGTCTGAGATCGCTCCGGAACGTTCGGCAAAGGTGGGATGGGAATAATAGAAGCGGCTGTAGAGCGGATGTGGCGTCAGATTGCCCAGGTTTTTCTCCACCAGTTTGCGGAGCGCCCCGATCATGGCATCGCGACTGCCGGTCACCACCACCGCATAGGCGTCGGCTTCGTATTCGTGTTTTCTCGACAACAGGTTGATGACCGGAGAGAGCCAGAATGTGACCACCCCACCCAGGAGAGCGACTAGAAGGAAGACCGCGGCCATGCTCGACTCGGCGAATCCAAAGCCCGGCAGGAACCAGCCGCTCCCGGCGAGTCGATCGATGACGAAAAACCCGGCCAGAACCATGAATAATGAGAGCGCGAGCATTCGCGTGATGTGGCGTTTCTTGTAGTGGCCGATCTCGTGGGCCAGCACCGCTTCAAGTTCGGGTTCGCTCAATTGTTCGATCAGCGTGTCGAACATCACGATCCGCCGAAACCCACCGAATCCGGTGAAGAATGCATTCGAATGGGCCGATCGCCGGCTGCCATCCATCACCTGAATACTCGCGGCCCGAAACTCCGTCCGGTCGGCGAGGCCGAGGAGGCGCTCACGCAGGGTCCCTTCAGAGAGGGGGGTGAACTTGTTGAACAGCGGCATGATAAAGGCCGGGTAAACCACGATCATCACCATCTGAAAGGCCGCAAAGATTCCGAATCCCCAGAGCCACCACGAGGCACCCAGCCATTCGACCAGCTTGAGCAGCAGCCAGAGCAGCGGAAACCCGATCAACAGGCCGATCACCCATCCTTTAAGTCGATCGGTCACCCACAACCCGAGGCTGCTGCGATTGAAACCAAACTTGCCCTCCAGTTTGAACTGGGCCCACCACTCCATCGGAATCGAGGGCAGTCCGAGCAGAAAAACCGCCGCGAAGAAAAAGAGCCCCTGTGCCCACGCGGCCCGCCCCACGAGATCGGTCACCCACTGGTAAAGCCAGGGCAGAATCCCGGAAATCAGCACGCCGGCCAGAACTGCGGCATCAAAGATCGAATCGATCATACTGAATCGCAGCTTGGCGATCGAATAAGCCACCGATTTCTGGTAATTTTCCTCCGACATCACATCAGCAATGGCGGCTGGAGGAGCATCTGCGAACCGGCGAACCTCTGATAAGTTCAGGGTATCGAGCCAGAGCTGCGCCGCCAGTCGAAGGAAGAGGAGGCAGAGGAAGACAATCAGGACGTCCGACATGAGAATGGGCTATCAGAACCACGGCCCCGCAAGCGGGCAAGCTTTAGAGGCTGTCTTAGAAGTGATGAAATGTGTCGTTTGGACAGAAAAGGCCGTGGCGCAAGGCACATCCCAAACGGGGTATCCCTGTAGGGCTATCCCTTTGGGATGGAACGCGGCGCCGGGGTCGTTTTTGTCCAAACCCTTTGGGCAGAGTTGCTTTGGGTCGTGGCCGGCGTTGGGCACGAGGACCAGGGCCTACGGGCCCGGGCCCCTCGTCCCCGCCTTGCCCAGCGGCCCAAATCAATCTCTGCGACACGCTTCAGCACTTCTAAGGCAGCCTCTTGGTCATGGGAGTCAACCAAAGCCAAGAATGGTTTGATATCATACCCCAGAGAGTCATCTTCGCCTCGTGGCACCCAAGGAGAAATCGGAACTTTCGTTCGAGCAGGCACTTGATAAGCTCGAAAAACTCGTCGGCCGGATGGAGGAAGGCGACGTGGGTCTGTCTGAACTGCTGGAGAAATACGAGGAGGGGAGCCGGCACCTGCGAGCCTGCGAATCGCGGCTTAAGGAAGCCGAAATGAAGATCGAAAAACTCCGGGCAAGTCGAGACGGACCGGAACTCGACGAATTCGAGCCCGAACGGGACTGAGCGGTCATCTCCCCTGAGTCGCATGGACGATAAGGAAACCAGAACCCGGGCACAACCGCCCAAGGCGTCGCTCCTCGCGCACATCGGTAGTCCCGGTGACCTGAAGAATATCGCTGTTGCGGACCTCCCACGACTTGCCGAGGAGATCAGAGAACGACTGATTTCGGTCACCTCAGTCAACGGGGGGCACCTCGGTCCCAACCTCGGAGTGGTCGAGTTATCGATCGCTCTTCATCATGTTTTCGATTCACCAAACGACAGTCTGGTCTTCGATGTCGCCCACCAGGGTTACGTACACAAGCTGCTGACCGGGCGCAATGACGGGCGTTTCAGCACCATAAGGAAAACCGGGGGATACAGTGGATTCCTCTCCCGGGCCGAGAGCAAACACGACAGTTACGGGGCGGGGCACGCCGGAACGGCCCTGTCGGCGGCCCTGGGCATGGCCACCGCCCGCGACTTGCTCGGCGGAGACGAACACGTGGTCGCCGTTCTCGGCGACGCCGCATTGACCTGCGGAATCACGATGGAGGCGCTGAACAACGTCACCCAATCGACTCGGCAGCTGATCGTGATCCTGAACGACAACGAATGGTCAATCGCACGAAACGTGGGCGCGATGTCCAAATACCTGACCGAGTTGATCACCAACCCCGTCTACAACCGGCTGCATGAAGACCTTGAATCGTTCCTCAAGATAGTCCCGGGCGGCAATTCACTCATCAAACTCGGCGGCCGTGCCAAAGTCGGGGCAAAGAGCATGATGGTCCCCTCCTCATTGTTTGAGAAATACGGGCTTCGTTACCTGGGACCGATCGACGGCCATGATATCGAACTGGTGATCAAGAACCTCGAGTTCGCCCGACACGCCGATCGCCCCATCGTGATCCATCTCATCACCACGAAGGGGAAAGGGTACGATGTCGCGCTGAAACAACCTGAGCGGTTCCACGGCACGAGCCCGTTCGATCCCGCATCCGGCAAACCGAAGGCAACCGTATCGGGCACGCCCCCGAATTACCAGGACGTCTTCGGCAAGGCTCTGGTCAAGCTTGCCCGAAAGGACAAAATGATCGTGGGCATCACCGCCGCCATGCCGAGCGGGACTGGCCTGGGGCACCTGGCCGAAGCCCTGCCAGAGCAGTTCTTCGATGTCGGAATCGCCGAGGAACACGCCGCGCTCTTTGCCGCCGGGCTGGCCACCAAGGGATTTCATCCGGTCTGCGCAATCTATTCCACCTTTCTCCAGCGAGCGGTCGATCCGATCATCCACGACGTCTGCCTGCAGAACCTCCCCGTGACCTTCTGCATGGACCGGGCCGGATTGAGCCCGAACGACGGTCCTACTCACCACGGCGTTTTTGACATTGCCTACCTGCGCTGCATCCCCAACGCCATCCTGATGCAACCCAAAGATGAAGACGAACTCGTCGACATGCTGCATACCAGCGTCAAGACCGCCAAACCCACTTTTATTCGCTTTCCAAGGGGTGCAGCGGAGGGAGTGAAACGAAAGTCGACTCCGGCTCTGCTCCCGATCGGCGAGGCGGAAGTCCTGCGAAAGGGCTCTGACATTGCCATCTGGGCCCTGGGTCCGATGGTGGCCGAAGCCCTGCGGATCAGCGACCACCTGCTCCTGCACGAGGGTCTTGCGGCAGGTGTGGTCAACGCCCGGTTCTCCAAGCCGATCGATCGCGATCGCCTCCTGGAACAGGCCGCGGAAGTCGGCCTTCTCGTCACCATGGAGGACCATGTCCTGTCCGGCGGCTTCGGTAGCGCCGTGCTCGAAGTTCTCCAGGATGCCGGCGTTCACCTTCCCGTCGAGCGGATCGGGTGGCCGGATGAGTTCGTCGACCACGGCACCAATGTCGATATTCTCCGAACCGCCCACGGTATTTCCTTTGAGGACACCTGCCGCCGCGTGATCGAGCGCTTCCGAAGGCAGGACGAGGAATCGGTCAAAGCCATCTTGTAGTGGAATGCCACGCGTGAATGGATGAAATCCGGATCAATGTCCGGTCCACCCATCAGGAAATGATGGACCATGACACTCTTTCACCAAATATGAACACATCTCATCCGTGGCCCGGCGCCATCCGAAACGAGGTCGGCAAAGCCGTCCTCGGCCAGAATACCGTCATCGAACGTCTTCTGGTTGCACTCCTGGCAAACGGTCATGTCCTGCTCGAAGGCATGCCCGGATTGGCCAAGACACTCCTGATCAAAAGCTTGGGAACAGCACTCGGCCTTCAGTTTGAGCGCATTCAGTTTACACCTGATCTGCTGCCGAGCGACGTGGTGGGCACCATGGTATTCCAGCCCAAGGATGGCCGGTTCATCCCCCATCTCGGACCGGTCTTTGCCAACCTCGTGCTGGCGGATGAGATCAACCGGGCGCCGGCCAAAGTTCAAAGCGCTCTGCTCGAAGCCATGCAGGAACGCCAGGTAACGATCGGTGGGGAATCCCACCAATTGCCCGACCCTTTCTTCGTCATGGCGACACAGAACCCGGTCGAGCAGGAAGGCACCTACCCTCTTCCGGAGGCACAGCGCGACCGTTTTCTTTTCAAAGTGATCGTCGATTACCCGTCGGAGTCCGAAGAACGCGAAATGATGGCGCGCTGGGGGTTGATGACCACGCAACCTGCGCTTGAAGCCGTCTCCAACGGCGAGGAATTGCTGAGTCTGCGCGCCCGGGTGGACGAGGTACACATGGCCGAAGAGATCAAGGCCTACATCCTCACCCTGGTTCGCGCGACGCGGGGCGGTGATCCGGGATCAAACGGGCGCCATCGCCACCTGTCCTATGGCGCCTCGCCACGCGCCTCTCTCGGATTATTCCAGGCAGGAAGGGCTCTGGCCTGGCTGCGAGGTCAGGACCACGTGACCCCCGGAATCATCCAGGAGGTCTTTCTCGAAACCATGCGTCACCGGATCGGTCTGACCTATGAAGCGGAAGCCGAAGAAGTCTCACCGGACGAGATCCTGCGGTCCATCATCGAGGAGACCCCGGTGCCAAAGGCGGGTCTGACCCTCGAAGGTTGAACCGAAGCAAAGATCCCCTCGTATGGCGAAACCTTCTCCTTTGATCGCGGGAACGCCCAACGGCTCTGCTCCCCTCGGTCTGCTCCGCCGGATGGAATGGCGGGTCAAGCACGCGGTCGAAAACGTCCTCAGCGGTGAGTACCGATCTGCCTTCCGCGGACGGGGCATGGAGTTCGACCAGGTCGTAAAGTACGAATTTGGCGACGATGTCCGCGACATCGACTGGAACGTCACCGCCCGCCTGGGTGAACCCTACCGCAAGAAGTTCATCGAAGAACGGGAGGTCTGCCTCTTCCTGCTCTTCGAGGACACCCCTTCACTCCAGTTTGGATCCGGAGCCAGAAGCAAGCGCGAGAGCCTGCTTGAGCTCGCGGCTCTGGTCATGCTCCTCGGCGCGGTCAATCGCGACCGGGTCGGGCTTCTCTACGCATCGCCGGCAGGTTACCGGTTCCGACGCCCCGTCCCCGGACGCCAGGCCATCCTTCATTCCGCCTCGACCCTTCTGGGACACGAACCACCATCGATCGACGGTCCGGGAACGGCGGAAATCCCCTGGCGTTTCCTCGCCAGGGCCGCCCCGCGCCACAGTATCTTCATCTGGCTCGGAGACTTCCCGCCCAGAACGGAACCCGAGGGCTGGACCGTGATCAGGCGGCGTTACCAGGCGATGGGTTTTCGGATCGAGGACCCGTGGGAGCGCGAGCTTCCAAGGGCCGGAGCCCTGCCGGTCTTTGATCCGGTCGACGGTTCCATGGCCGTGGTCGATACCCGGGCATCTTCGCACCGCACCGCCCACACGAAATGGGTCCGCAAGAGAGACCAGGGTTTCGAAACACTCTTTCCTGAAACCACGAACCGTTTGAACCTGACCACCCTGGACACGCCGATCGATTCGATGGTTTCCTTCTTTCACCGGCGATCGAGGCAGCCGGGTGGGCGCTGAATTCGTATGACCCAGTGGACACTCAACGATCCTCAGTGGCTCTTTCTCCTCGTGGGCCTGCCCATCGTGGCCTGGTTGCGGAGCCGCCGGACCCCGATCCTGTTGATGGTGCCATTTGCCTCATCCTGGCATCGCCCGGGCATCTCTGGCACCCGGTTCGGTTCGGCCATCGCCGCCTATCTGGGTGCCATTCTGCTGATAGTGGCCCTCGCCCGCCCCCAACAGATCGACGACAAGCACGAGTCGGAACAAAGTGGATACGACATCGTCCTGGCGATCGATCTCTCCGGCAGCATGAAGGCTGAGGACTACCGGAGGGGCAGCAGCTACATCAACCGCTGGCAGGCGGTCAAACCGGTCATCGAAGCGTTTATCCGCGACCGGTCAAATGA
>QNAI01000018.1 GCA_003641745.1 Verrucomicrobiota bacterium
CGTTCCCCAACTTCATCATTCTTCATTCATAACTCATAATTCCCCCTCTCTTCCCTCCATGTCCTCTCAATCCTCCACCAGTGCACTCCGTGCCGGGTTCGGGAAATCCGACATTACCCCTCGGGTCGGGGTGCAACTTGCCGGGTTCGGGCCTTACCTGAACCGGCATTCGACCGGCGTTCACGCCCCATTGGTTGCCCGGGCGGCCGCATTTTCTTCGGTCTCGGAGACCTGTTTGATTCTCGCCCTCGATCTCTGCGGAGTATCCAGACAGTTACTCAATCGGATCCGATCGATCGTCGCCAAACGGACGGATGTCCCGGTCGATCGCATCATGGTTGCCTGCACCCATACCCACAGTGGTCCGTCGACCGTCGGCCACATCGGCTGGGGGCACCCCGACGATCTATACATCGAAACTCTTCCCTCGCGGATCCTCCGGGCGGCGGAGGCGGCGATCGAAGACATGGGAGAGGTTCGAGTCGGCTCCGCCTCGCCTCCATGCGAAGGCATCGCGATCAATCGTGATTACGACACCGCCTATGATCGTTCATTTTCGGTCGATCATTTTCTGGCCGATTCGTGGCGTCCGGCCAAACCCGAAAAGACCGACACGACCTGCGATGTCATCACGTTTCATGATGGTGCCCGGCTAAAGGGATTCATCAGCTCTTTCAGCTGCCACCCAGTGGTCTGTTGCGAGGAGAATACCCTGATTCACGGCGATTTCGTCGGCCAGGCCACGAGCCAGGTGGAGAAGCAGCATTCCGGTTCGATCGGAATTTTCATCCCCGGCGCCCTGGGCGACATCAACCCCGGCATCTCCCACCGACCGGCGGACGAAAGCATGCGGGCGCTGGATGTGATCAGCACCCGCTACGCCCAGGCGGTCGAAACCGGCATCTCTTCCTCCAGGCCACTGAGTTCACCAGGTCTTTCGGTCGCCTCACGCCATACCCGCTTTCCCCGGGTCGAATGGACCCGTGAAGAAGTGGACGAACGCATCAGTGTCCTGGAAAAAGGGCTGCATGCGCCCGACCTGAACGATGATCCGCTCCAGGGAGATGACCCCCTTGAGCGGACCGGGATGCAAATGGTTCGGCTCGCCGGGCTGCGCAAGATTCTCGATCGAATGGATCGCGGTGACGATTTGAACCCGTCGGTCGAACTTCAGGGGATCCGGCTCGGATCGGTCCGCCTCCTCGGTTCACCTTTCGAGGTTTTCCAGCAGACCAAGAACGAAATCCGAGCATCCGCACCCGAAGGCCTCAATCTCGTTCTCAGCCTGGTCAATGGCACCGAAGGTTATGCCCCCGACCCCACCATCTTTGAGCGTCAGGGTTATGCCGCGGAATTCGTTCCCCTGATGAAAGGCGACCTTCCCCATCAGAGCCTCCACGATCTGCTGGTCGGGGAATTGACTCAGTTGGCCGCTGAACTGTAAACTCGGTTCCACCTTTACTCGCCCTTCACAAACCGGAATCATTGGTGCGAATGAAACGTACCTGCGTGATCGTCGGCGCCGGGCATCGCGCCATGGCCTATGCGTCCCATGCCCGGGAGCACCCGGACAGAATGGAGGTGATCGGCGTGGCGGATCCGGTCGAACTGCGTCGGCAGCAGGCCGCGGGCATGTTCGACCTGGATCCTGCAAACATCTTCTCGTCCGCGGAAGATCTGGCCGCGCGCCCGAAGATGGCCGATTTCGTGATCAATGGAACCATGGATCACGAGCACGTGCCCACCTCCCTGCCGCTCCTCAGGCGCGGTTACGACATCCTGCTGGAGAAACCCTTTGCAACCAACCCGACGGAGATGTGGGACCTCGTCGAAACCGCGGGGGAGACCGGTTGCAAGGTTGCCATCTGCCATGTGCTTCGGCACGCCCCGTTCTACGCAGCAATTCGCAGAGAGGTGGTCGATGGCGCCATCGGCGACATCATCAACATCAACGCCGTGGAGCATGTATCCTACCACCATATGGCCGTCGGGTATGTCAGGGGAAAGTGGAGACGCTCCGATCAGTGCAAATCCCCGATGTTGATGTCAAAGAGTTGTCACGATCTCGACCTGATTACATGGATGAAGAGCGGCATTGCGCCCCGGCGTGTTTCGAGTTTTGGCAGCAATATGCAATTTCGGCCGGAGAATGCCCCCCGGGATTCCGGCACACGATGCCTGGTCGATTGTCCGATTGAAGGTGAGTGCCTGTACTCCGCCCGGAAGCACTACCTCGACCATCCGAAACGCTGGGCCGCCTACGCCTGGAGTTCACTCGAACACCTTGAAAGCCCCTCGATTGAGAAGATGACGGAATCGCTCAAGACGAGCCCTTACGGTCAATGTGTCTGGAAGACGGACATGAATGTGGTTGATCACCAGTCGGTGGTCATCGAATTCGAAGACGGAGCGACCGCCACCTTGAATATGGTGGGAGGATCCGCCAAGCCCTTGCGTGCCCTCCACCTGATAGGTACGCATGGCGAAATCCAGGGCTGTCTGGAAGACGACCGGTATGTGGTCCGACATATCGACCCCCGGCCCGGTCACGAATTCTCCGAACGCACGGTCGACCTGAACGAGACCGGCGACAAGACGGGAGCCCATGGCGGACACGCCGGGGGCGACAGCCGTCTGGTCGGTGATTTCCTGGATTATCTGGACGGAAACGAACCGTCTATTTCCACCACCAGCCTGGAGGATTCGGTCGCCGGACATCTCATCGGCTTCTGTGCCCACCAATCCATGGCCGAAAACAAAGTTGTGGAAATCACCATGCGGCGCTGAAATTGTCACCCGACCTTCGACCTTCCGACCCCATCCCTCCTCCCCCCTTCGTTCCTTCGCAGTTCAATCCCCTCTGACCTTCGACTTCTTTCCTCTTCTTCCGTGCTTTGCAGTTCTCTCCATCCACAGAGCATCCGCCACTCCCAACGCTGACCTCTGACTCCTTCTTCCACAGCCCACTGTCCACCCGTAAGGGGTCAAAGCTCACATCCTGCATTGGCATGCACGATGTCGAGCAATGACCCCGTCCACCGTCCACGCCGGCGAAGCCGGCACCCTCACCACCATGGGAAAAAACTATCCTGAAATCGACTCAAAAATCGCCGACTGGGTCGGCCGACAGAAGATGTTCTTCGTCGCAACCGCCCCCCTTTCCGCGGGTGGGATGGTCAATTGCTCGCCCAAGGGCATGGACACCTTTCGCATCCTGGGACCAAAAACCGTTGCCTATCTCGACCTTACCGGAAGCGGCGCTGAAACCATCGCGCACCTGAGAGAAAACGGGCGGGTCGTGATCATGATGTGTGCATTTGATGGGCCGCCGGATATTTATCGCTTTCATGGACGCGGAGAAGCGCTGGCCAGGGGTACGCCCGAATACGATGCACTGATCGAGCACTTCAACGAACTACCGGGCGCCCGAAGCATCATCCGGATATCGGTGGACCGGATCAGCGACTCCTGTGGCTATTCGGTTCCTCTATACACTTACCAAAGTGACCGGGATGGTCTGATCAAATGGGCCGAGGCCAAGGGCGAGGCTGGTATCGCTGACTACCAGAGGCAAAAGAACCAAACGAGCGTTGATGGCCTCCCGGCACATCAGGGGTTGGCGGAGTGAGTTACTTTTCACCATTTCCCGTACGAGAACCGAATCATTCGACACAGGAACGATCACCCAGTGACAGGAAGAGAAAGAGTAAGGGCCGCCCTCACGCATACGACGCCGGACCAGGCGCCACGAAATCTGTGGGCGTTACCTTACATCTCTCTGTTCCGAAAAGACGAACTTGACGAGCTCCTCAGCCTTTACCCCTCAGATTTCGGACAACCGGAGTTGTCACCGGGATCGAGTGATACCGGCCTCCAACGCCTGGCGCAGCCCGGAAGCTACACGGACGACTGGGGCAGTGTATGGGAGGTGGGCGAGCCGGGCATCATCGGTGAGGTGAAAAGCCCGGCGCTGGCGGAATGGCCCGCATTGGCAACCTTTCAACCGCCATGGGAACTCGTCCGTGATCGAGACCTGGCCCATGCCAACCGGAATTGTGCGAGTTCTGACTCGTTCATGCTCTCACCAGCCTGCGCCCGTCCGTTCGAACGGTTGCAGTTCCTTCGCGGCACTGAGAACACCTTCATCGACCTCGCGGATCGCAGGCCGGAGATCTTCAAGCTGACCGAAATGATCCACGAATTCTACCTGGCAGACGTGCGGAACTGGGCCCGCTCGGAGGTCGACGGCGTTTTCCTGATGGATGACTGGGGCGCGAACAACGCACTGCTGATTGATCCGAAGATCTGGCGGGAGATATTCAAGCCTCTGTATCGTGATTATTGCGACCTCATCCATGCAGCCGGTAAGTTCGTCTTTTTCCACTCGGACGGAAATATCGAGGCGATCTACGGCGACCTGGTCGAAATCGGAGTCGACGCGATCAACTCGCAGCTTTTCTGCATGAATATCGAGGAACTGGCCAAACGCTACAAGGGCAGGATCACATTCTGGGGAGAGATTGATCGACAGCATGTCCTGCCCTTCGGCTCGCCGGATGATGTCCGTGCCGCCGTCCGCCGTGTCCGCAATGCCCTGGATGACGGCACCGGTGGTGTCATCGCTCAGTGTGAATGGGGCAAGGACAATTCAAAAGACAATATCGAGGCAGTTTTCAGGGCCTGGCTCGACTGAAAGGCTTCAATTCTGGTTATGAAGAAAGAGATGAATCATCACTTTTCCCCTACGGAACATCACAGACACCTGATGTCAAAGACCGTGCCCTCATTGCGCTACGAGGGCGCTGACCCAAGGAAGTGGCAGCGCAAACTTCGGCGAAAACTTCGGCAATTGATCGGGGAGATGCCCAGTGACAGATGCCCTCTTCGACCCCGAAGCCTTTGGAAACGGGAGCATCCGCTGGGTTCGATTGAGAAGATCGTCTTCCGTGCTGAACCGTATGCCGATGTGCCCGCTTATGTCTGCCTGCCAAAGAACGTGGATCCACCCTACACCTTCATGGTCTGCGTCCAAGGGCACTCGGGCGGAATGCACAATTCCATCGCGGTCCAGCGGGAGGATAATTCCAAACCGTTGAAGGTCGAAGGTGACCGTGATTTCGGGCTCGGATGCATGCGTCGCGGTATTGCCGCACTGTGTATTGAACAGCGATCGTTCGGCGAACGACGCGAGCAGAAACAGGCGCATATCTCGGACCAGGGGTGTCACGACGCCACCATGCACGCCCTGCTGTTGGGACGGACATTGATCGGGGAGCGTGTGTACGATGTTGACCGGGGAATTGACTACCTCGCCTCACGCGGCGATGCCGATATGAAAAGTATCGGGGTCATGGGCAACTCGGGCGGCGGCACCACCAGCGTATTCTCTGCCGCCCTGCTACCACGAATTGCGTTTGCCATGCCCTCATGCTACTTCTGCACCTTTCGCGACTCGATAATGTCGATCTACCATTGCATGGACAACTACATCCCGGGGCTGTACAATTACGCGGAAATGGCCGACGTGATGGGGCTCTTTGCTCCGAAACCGGTCGTCCTCGTGGCTGGAAGAGAAGATGACATATTTCCCATCCGCGCCACGCGCCGAGCGTTCAAGGATCTTCAGAAGATCTATGAATCGTTTGATGCCCGGAGCCGATGCCACCTCGTCGTCGGACAGGGTGGCCATCGTTTCTACGCCGACGATGCCTGGCCGGTGATGCTGAAGGAGATCGGGAGGATCTGACGGATCCAGAGGTATGAGTCAGAGAAAAGTGAACGGTCGCGGTCGCGCGGGATCAACGTTTCTCGAGGGTTCGCGGTCGCGCGGGAGCACGACCCTCCAATAAAGATGCTCTGAACTCAATGGATCGCTAACTTGGTTTCAAGCCGTCAGGCGATACCAATCAAACAACACGAAACAAGGAGGAATTATGGCAAATGCAATTGTGATCAATCCATTCGAAGTGCCGAAAGGCCAGGAGGAGGAAGCCCTGGCGGTGTGGGACAGGTTCGCCGCATATTTCAAAGAACAACCCGGCTATGTATCAGCCAAGCTGCATCGGTCCATTGACCCGAATGCACGGTTTCACCTGGTCACGGTCGCGGAATGGGCATCAGCCGATCATTTCGCCGCCGCGTTGCAGAACACGGAACTACAGTTGATCGCAAGAGAGGCCAAGCATGATTTCCCGAACTTTCCCGGTCTCTATGAAGTGATCAGAGACGGTTAGAATCGCTTTACCGGTATCTACCATACCGTTGTATGGCGGCCATGATGAGGCGCATCCCGGTGAGGCGGGATCCATTGTTGATGCTGCCGGCGGTCATGAAGGACAGACCGCGGGTGTCCTTTGTCATCTCGAAGTCACGCAGAAATTCCGCCACGATGTTTACCTCTTCGTTTCGGCTGAAAGTGAAAGGGGCCAATTGGCCCTCGATGACTGCGTTGGGGTGATATTTCCTGATCTCGTCGGCCCTGACGGTCGGCCCCAGGTTCAGGCTGTTGAAATTCAGGCCGGAGAGAACCGGCAGCAGATGAGCCATCCCGGAATCGGAATGTTGGGCCCGCCGATCTCGAGGAGACGGGCTGTATCGGGCAAAGACCGCCTCCAGGATCGGGTAACCGAAAAACGCATACATTTCCTCGTTCAGCAGAGCGCAATTGTCGTCCGCCCACCCGAACCCGCGTTCGGACGTGTCGGGGGTCAGTCCCGCTTCTTCATCGAGAACCCGCGCCAGTCCCAGGATACTCTGGAGAATGAGATCGCGGAACCGAGCGGCGAGCGGTTTGTCGTCGTGGATGAGAAAGATGAGGTTTTCAGGACCGTAGACGGAAGTCGCAAAAGTGACCGGACCGCGCTGTCCCCGGTAGGCCGGGACCTGCTCACCGAGGGCGACCAGTCGCGCCTTCTCCTCCCCCCACCCCTCGGGGAGAATGAAATCCCGAAGGTTCTCCAGACGTTTCTCCACCCGATCGAGCAGATTGCTCAATTCGCGCGGACTCTCAGCGGAGTGAAGGATCCAGTATGAGTCGCCCTGCCAGACATTCTCCGCTTCGAATATATCGTGCAGCATTCGTATCTTCGGCCAGATCCGGGTTGGATCGCCGGGGATCTCGTTGAGCAGACGGCGGCCCACGATCCGCTCAGCGACATCGTTGTAACGTTTCGACAATTCGCATTCATATTGATTGTCATGATAAATTCGATACCAATCTTCCTCAAGACCCAGTTCAGCGAATAAACACTCGCGCGCCATATTGGCCAGACCGAGTTTCGGTTGCGGGCAATCCGGGGAAAAGGGATCCCCGTCCGCCATTTCGTCATCCGCCCAGAACTGGTCCAGATCGACCGGGGCAAGGCCGCCATTGGCCTGGGTTTCCTGAACAAGCTTCTCCGCCTGGGAGAGTTGATGCGGTTGGAGATAAACACTCATGAGTTGGAACGAACCTTGGAAGGGGAAGTGGCGTGAGCAAGATCTTTGTGCGGTGGCTCTTTCCGGGGGTGCAAACACCCGGGATTGCGTCCCCTGTCCATTTTCTGGAGGTCAGCCTGGTGGACGAACCGGGCAATATGTTTTCGGATCCTCGGGCAGGGACGATCGGACCGGTCCCTGCCATCCGGACATCAGGTAGGGCGCGACGTCCCTGGCGCACCGTCTGCGACCGGGTATTGTTCAAGCGGCAGGCCCCTGCGCAGCGGACATGGAAACCCGCCCTCCGAAAAACCAGCTATCGGCTTCGCCCGTTTCCGCCTTTGCCAACCTGCCCGGATTGAAGAGGCGATCACGAAACGGATCGAGGCAGTCAGTTCCACATTGAGAAAGAAAGAAGAATCGCTTCTTGCTCCGGAGTCCCAAAGATCGATTCATTACTGATCTTGGTACGGCGCTCGGTAGAACGACTGCGAGAAGGCGTGGGCATTTGACCTTGCCCGTTGAATAAAAAGTCATGAATGAAGAAACCCTGAACGAATTTCCGCCCATGGACTCAAAGGACTATTACACCGTAATGATCCACTTTTACCGGGGCGAGCTTGGTCGGATAATGATCTGGAGGCAACGTCTCGATGTGACCACGAACTGGGCGATTGTCGGAGCCACGGCGATGATCACCTTTGGCTTGAGCGCGGAAAGCCACACGCACCTGATTTTCATGTTCGCCAACTTCCTGGTCTTCCTGCTCCTGAACATTGAGGCGCGGCGATATCGGTTTTATGACGCATTTCGGGCCCGGGTGCGCATGCTCGAGGCCCACTTCATCATGCCGGTCATGATGCGGGAAACCAAACTGCTTCAGGGCGACTGGAAGAAAGTGATGGCGGAAGACCTCTTGCTACCGAGCTTCAAGATGAGTCGATTGCGATCGGTGCTGAAGAGATTCAGACGGAATTTCGTATGGATATTCTTCATCATCATGGGCGCCTGGTTCGTCAAGATCTGGTTGCATTATCCAGACTCTCATACACTCAGCGGGTTTCTGGGCGCCCTGACCACCCACCATCCCTTTCCAATAGAGATTTTCTGGACCTTGTTCGGTCTGATTTATCTGACCCTCTTTTTTCTGATTATCGCTTCGTTCCTGTTGAAGGAACAACCCGGTGAGTTTTCTTCGAAGCCCATGCGAAGGAAAAAGTGGATGAAATGATGCTGACGGGCACCTTGAATAATCCGAACCTGTCAGGTTTGAACGGGAGATCTGTTTCGTGACCGATGAGGTGATTGTCCTGGCGGGGACGGCGGCCGGTATCGGGTTTATCCATACCATACTGGGTCCGGATCATTACGTCCCGTTCATCGTCATGTCCAGGGCGAGAGGCTGGAGCGGGCGAAAGACCGCAATCGTAACCTCTCTCTGCGGGCTTGCGCACGTGGTGAGCTCCATCCTCCTTGGCATGGTCGGCCTCTTCCTCGGCATCGTGGTTTTCAAACTCGAGTCCATCGAATCCTTTCGGGGAGACCTGGCCGGGTGGCTCCTGATGGTTTTCGGGTTCGTCTATCTGCTCTGGGGGATCCGTTACGCTGTCCGGGCCGGAACCCACGAGCGCCTGCATCACCACACCCACGATCAAAGCACCGGGAATTCCCGCAATCTGACGCCCTGGGTTCTGTTCACCATCTTCGTGCTCGGTCCCTGCGAGCCTCTGATTCCCCTCATCATGTATCCCGCGGCCAAACAAAGCATGGTTGCAGTGGCGGCGGTTGCGGTGCTGTTCGGAGTCACAACCATCGCCACGATGCTGGCCAGCGTCATGGCATCATTCTACGGACTCTCCAAACTGTCTCTCCCAAAGGCGGAGAGGTTCTCCCATGCCCTCGCGGGGTTCACCATTCTCCTGTGCGGATGCGCCATCATGTTTCTTGGCCTGTAGCTGGCGGGAAAACCCTACCATTCCCCACCTGCAGGAGAGGCTTCAGGCTCCGATCCCAGCGACCGGCCCGGCATGTCACGACGTAGCCACGCGGAGACGGGCGGTCCAGCCCTACCAGTTGATGATTATTTGAGGCGCTCGTTGATCTCGGCGCGCGTGAGGGCTTTGGCGTCTTTGAGCGAAGCCCGGATCCCGGCCGCCTCTTCAACCGTGACGATCGACGCCGAATTGCCAAACTCAGTCCGAATATAGGTCATCACACCGGCCAGCGCCTCGTCGGTGCTGAGAGTCGCCTCCAGGGGAGCCATGGCCCCCAGATAGGCCGTATCGGCCTTGGTGATTCCCTTCAGGAGGACCTGGGCAAGAAGCTCGGGGTCGCCCAGAACCACCTTTGAGCCGGTATACGAAGGCGCCATCAACTGATCGCCTATCTTTAATCCCTGCCCATCCTGGGCATGGCAGGCGGCACAGGTCATGAAATTCTTCTTTCCAACCTCGATCAGCTCCGCCTTCGCAGCATCGTCGGCATGGGCACAAACCGCCCCGGCGGACGCGAGAATGATGGTCAATACAGTTTTCTTCATAGGTCGTTAAAAATTCAGGTTCCGGAGTAGCTCCATGCACGGTTCTGTTCAAGCTCAAACCCTTGGAATTCAGGCTAACCAGATAGCGGGTATTCCCCATACTCCGCCAGGGTATCGATCATCGCACGCACGTTTTCCGGTTTGGCATAGGTTGGCAGACTGTTTCCGCTGGCCAGGACATAGCCACCACCCGGCGCGACTTCGGAGAGGAGTTGACGCACTTCCCTGCGGACATCCTCCGGAGTGCCCGCGGACAGGGTGTTGACGTCTACATTTCCCAGCAGACAGATATCCCTCCCCCATTCCCTTTTGACTTGCGCGATATCCATCGCGCCGGGCTCGATCGGATTCAGACCGTTGATACCCAGGCCAACCAAGTCGGACATCAGGGATGTGAGATCCCCGTCACTATGGAGCACCCATGGCAGTGAAATCGAATCAGCTGCTTTCCGAAGGTGGGGAATGAAAATTCCGCGGAACATCTCTGGAGACATCAGTGGTCCGGTCTTGAAAGCCAGATCATCCGCCGTCCAGATCATGTCGAAGCCACATGCCGCAGCCATGCGGCAGACTCGGGCGGACCAATCGGAATACCGTTCAAGCAGGGCCTCGACCAATGGAAGGTCGTCATAGAGCGCCAGGGAAAACTCTTCCATGCCCATGGCCAGATAGGTCGGCGCAATACCTATTCTCGTTACGAAGCAGGAAGCATAATCACCGGATTCGGCCACAAAGCGCCGAAGACTGCCTTCGACCACTCCGTCGTCGAGGTCCGGGAGCACCAGACGGTCAAGATCGCCGCTCGTCCGGATCCTACCCTTCCCGTAATAGACGATTGTGTCGGCGCCTTCATGTTTCTCCACGGGAACCGGGGGCGTCAGCCGGTAGCAGACATGGTCTCTCCTCAACAGCCTCGATATCTCGATCTCAGACTCCACGCCTCTCGCATCGATCTCATCGATACCGCCGACTTCATTGGCCTTAAGCGCACCTCCGGAAAGGCCTTCAAGCACCCGGCTGGAAACGCCGACCTCGGCATAAGGCACCCGATCCGGTGTGCCGCGCTTCAACGCGCACAAAAGTCTTTCTCTTGATGTCATCTCGCCCATATCAATCAATCGTAGTGGTGCACAGTCAGAACTGGAATGACGGGCAACGCCACTCATTTCCTGTTGCCCGGGACTGCGTCCGCAGCGAGCGAGTGGCCACTTCGGGTCAGGATACATGCGTGCCTGCTTTCGACGGTTTTCCTCGATCGAACGGGATCCGTTATCTTTCGGGTTGGGTTTTGGATTTCAGGGGTTGCAAATAGCCTGTGGCGCACAAATCTGGCGCCATGAAATCTGTATTTTGTTCCGCCCTCGCGATCGCCCTGCCCGTCACGATGCTGGCCGGTGGCAGCACCGGTTTTGACGACCAGGAGATTGGGGGCGCACCGGCCGGCTGGACGGTGGCGATGACAGGCAAGGGCTCGCCGCAATGGACAGTGGAAAATGAGGCGAAGGCTCCAAGCGGGGACAAGGTGCTCAAGCAATCCGGAACCGCCTCCTATCCGCTTTGCGTGAAGGACGACACCTCGCTCACGGACGGCTTCGTGGAAGTGTATTTCAAACCGTTGACCGGGAAAAAGGACCAGGCCGCGGGGATCGTCTGGCGTTACCGTGACCCGAACAATTACTACATCGTGCGCGCCAACGCCCTTGAGGACAACGTGGTCCTCTACAAGGTCGAAAAGGGCAAGCGTTCCTCGCTCAACATTGTCGGGCGGAAGGAGGGCTACGGGGTGGACGCCGAAGTGCCGAACGGCCAGTGGCAGGTGCTGCGGGTGGAAATCGCCGGCGACCTCTTCACTGTTTCTCTGGAGGGGAAGGAACTTTTCCAGGTGAAAGACCAGACCTTCGCAGGCGCGGGGAAAGTCGGGCTCTGGACAAAGGCGGACAGCGTGACGCTGTTTGATGACTTCAGCTACGGGGCAAAAGATTGAAGGGCGGCCGGTGGCTGCTCTGTCTCGGGCTGATCGCAGCCCTCGGCGGATGCAAAGGGAATTCACCCCGTGATGAGAAAGACGAGGTGGTCGTCTACACTTCGGTGGACGACATATTCGTCCGTCCGATCACGGAGCGATTTCAACGGGAGACCGGCATTGAGGTCCGGCTGGTCACCGACACCGAGGAGACCAAGAGCACCGGTCTGTTGAACCGGCTCATCGCCGAGAAAGATCGGGCTCAGGCCGATGTCTTCTGGAGCGGCGATCCGGTGCGGGCGGCCATCCTGAAGGCCCGCGGGATTTCCGCCGCCTACCACTCGCCCAATGCAGAGGGGATGCCAGTCGACTTCAACGACCCCGAGGGTCACTGGCAGGCGCTTTCGGCCCGTGCCCGCGTCATCATCTACAATAAGAACCTTGTGCCTCCGGGTGAGGAACCGCGGACGCTCGACGCCTTTCTGGATTCGCGGTGGAAGGGGAAAGCATGCCTCGCAAACCCGCTATTCGGGACCTCTTCGATGCATGCCGCGGCCCTCTTCAGCGTGTGGGGCGATGATGCGGCCAAAGCATTCTTCGAGGAAATGACTGCCAACGAAGTCACCATGCTCTCATCAAACGGAGAGGTGAAGCGAGGGGTAGCGGCCGGTGATTTTGCATTCGGTCTCACGGATACCGACGACGCGAGCGTGGCGATCAATGAGGGCAAACCGGTGGGTGTGCTTTATCCGGACCGTGAAGGCATGGGAACCCTGATCATCCCGAATGCGGCGGTCCTGATCGATGGTGGACCCAATCCCGGGAACGGCAGGCGATTCATCGATTTCCTCCTGACCTCCGAGGTCGAGGAGGCATTGGCAAGAAGTGAGGCCGCCCAGATGCCGCTCCGGCCCGGCGTGCCCGTTCCTCCCGCCTTCGTGCGATTGCAGGACATCCGCGCCATGCAGGTTGATTACGGTGACCTGGCTCCGCGCCTCGATGAACTTTCCCGTGGGTATCTGAAAGAGTGGGCGGCCAAGAACGCCGACCGATGATTTCACCTCTGATCCTCGAACGACCGGGGAGGTGGCGTGGAGTGGGGATTGCCGCCGGCCTTCTTCTGGCTGCCGCGCCGGTGATCGTAGCGGCATTGGCACTCTCGGGTGGAGGCGAGTCGGCCCAGTCAAGTGGATTCCTCGATACGGGCTTCGGACCGGCGGTGCTCCGAAGCCTGAAGGTCGCCGCCGGCGTCTGGTTCGTGGCGGTGTTGGTCGGTTTACCGGCGGGGTTGTTTCCGGCCCTGTATTCCATCCCGTTGCGGCGGACCCTGCTGGGGCTGGTGGCGCTTCCCCTGCTGGTACCGTCCTTTCTTTGGGCCGTGGGCCTTTCGATGCTTCGCATGGCGCTGGGACTTCCGGCGGACAACATCCTGGGTGGTTTTTCCGGAACGGTGCTGGCATTTTCCGCAACCGCCGTGCCCTTGGTCACTTTGGCGACCTATGTGGCGGGACGCCGTATCACACAGGGCGAAGCGGATGCGGCACGACTGGCGGGAGGCGAGCGGCACCTGATTTTCTGCGTGGCGCGATCCGTTTTCCCGATGGCGGTGGTGGCCGGGCTATTGGGGAGCATCCTAACGCTTTCGGATCCCGGACCGGGACAGATCCTCAGATTTGGCGGCGCAGCCTCCCACATCCTCGTGAGCTTCGCGGCCCAATACGATTTCGCACTGGCCACGCGACAGAGTCTTTCCCTGGCGGTGATCGTTCTGGTACTCGCCGTCCCGGCAGCCATCTGGCTCTCGCCGCGCATGGCATCCGGCCTGTTGGCGCGACAGACGAAGTCGGTGGCTCTCTCCGAGAGATCGACTCTGGCTTGGATCGGTCTGGTGCTGTTGGCGGGAATCATCGGGATGACCTCGGTACTCCCGCTGGCCGGGCTGCTTCAGCCGCTCGGTAATGGTGTTCCGGTGGTACGAGCGTTGGTAACGGTGGGGCGCACCCTGGGAGACACGGTGCTTCTCGCGTCGATTGCAGGAGTTGTGGGAACGGGATTGGGCTTTTCCCTGGCCCTTTGCGCGGGCCGTCGGCGGCGATGGCAGATTGTTCTTCTCGGAGGGGCGCTCGTTCTCTTTGCGCTGCCTCCCGCTCTGTCCAGCCTGGGCGCCATCCACCTGGCAGCGATCGCTCCGCCCACCCTGGATTCCTTGACCCGCGGTCAATTCACAGTGGGCACAATCGAGGCATTGCGCCTGTTTCCCCTCGGCGCGGTATTGGCCATGCGGGCATTTGGGACTGGTTCCCCTGATTGGACGGCCGCGGCAGCGGTGCACGGAGTACCGCTGGGAAAGTATTTCTTGAGGGTTCTGGTCCCCTGGGTGTTACCGACTGCAGGGATCACGGTTGTATTGATCGCGTTGCTGGCCACCGCGGATGTCACAACCGCCCTCCTGCTCAGTCCGCCCGGGGGAGGATCGCTGCCACTCGCCATCTTTACCATCATGGCGAATGCACCCGAAGCGCTGGTCGGCGCCCTCTGCCTGCTCTATGTGGGCGGCGCCGGGATTCTGTTGGCCGGGGTCAGCGGGATTCTCAGACGACAGGAAAGGAAAAGACCATGACGACGCTGATCCAAGTCAACCAGGTGGCCAAGGATTT
This sequence comes from Verrucomicrobiota bacterium, assembly GCA_003641745.1. GTDB lineage: Bacteria > Verrucomicrobiota > Verrucomicrobiia > Opitutales > Opitutaceae > B12-G4. The sequence continues at coordinate 14,576 of QNAI01000018.1, forward strand.
CGGCACGGTACCTGTGTTCCAGGATATCTCCTTCGAAGTGTGCCCGGGGCGCCACCTGGCTCTGCTGGGACCATCGGGATGTGGAAAGTCGACCCTGCTCCGACTCGTCACCGGACTCGACGTCCCGAGTGCGGGCGATATCCGGATTGAAGGGGAACTCGCCTCCTCGGCGAAAAAGATCCTGATCGAACCCCACGAAAGAAAGATCGGCATGGTCTTTCAGGAATTGGCTCTCTGGCCCAATCTCAGCGCGCTGGATAATGTGCTGCTGGGGATGGCGCGGACGAGCCAACCCCACCGCGAGCGCCGGACGACGGCGAGGGAAGTCCTGAAGATCTGTCGGCTGGACGGTCTTGAGAACCGCGTGCCGGCCGCACTTTCCGTCGGACAGCAGCAACGTGTTGCGCTGGCCCGTGCCCTCGCCCTGCGACCGAAGCTTCTCCTCCTCGATGAACCTTTCACCGGGCTCGACCTCACCTTGAAGGCGGAGATCTTCAAGGAAATCCGGCGCCTGGCCAGGGACTTCGATCTGACCCTCCTGCTTGTGACTCACGATCCGCTCGAAGCACGGGGTCTGACCTCGGAAGCTCTCGTTCTCGAAAAGGGCGGATGCTGCGAGCAGGGCAACCTCGAAGACCTGCTGGCGAACCCGGTCTCCGCGACCTTGCGCGCCTTCGTGGCGAACCTCTCCAGGGCACCGGAGACCTGACGGCGAGATGAGCGGAACCAGATGAGCAGGCAGGATGGCCGAAAGTCGCTGACCGGCCAAAGGCATGAGCGGAGTAGCCCACACCCTTCCTTGACGCCCTCGCCTGGCCCGCAACAAAGTCTTCCCAATGCCCCCTGAAGTCGTCGAAGCCCTCAGCCGCACGAACTTCACCTGGATCGATACGGTCATCATCGTTGCCTATCTGGGTGCCTCCCTTTTCATCGGGCTGGCCGTCAAGAAATACGTCCGCAATATGACGACCTATATCGGCGCCGGCCGCAAGGTCGGCGTCTGGCTTGGTGTCGCCACGATGCTCGGGACGGAGATGGGCCTCATCACCGTCATGTACAGCGCCCAGAAAGGCTTCACCGGAGGCTTCGCCGCCTTCCATATCGCCCTTATCGCCGGCGTCGTTACTCTCCTTATCGGCCTGTCCGGATTTATCGTCGTCCCTTTGCGCCGCTTAAGGGTCCTCACCATACCCGAATTCTACGAGCTCCGTTTTGACAGAAAAACGCGCGTCCTCGGCGGGATCATGCTCGCCTTCGGTGGCATCCTCAACATGGGCCTCTTCCTCAAGGTCGGCTCCATTTTCATCGTCGGTGTTACCGGGCTCTCCAATACCGGCTGGGCCCTCCCCTCCGTCATGGTCGGGCTCCTTGTTCTCGTCCTCGTATATACAACCCTGGGCGGCATGATCTCCGTCATCCTCACCGATTACGTCCAGTTCGTCGTCCTCTCAGTCGGTCTCCTCGTCGCCACCTCACTCGCCATCGTCCAGCTCGGCTGGTCGGATATCTTCGCCACCGTCCAGGAAGTCATGGGTGAGACCGGTTTCAATCCCGTCGCCAAAGGTTCCGGCTTTGGCTGGTCCTATATGGTGTGGATGATCATCACGGCCGGACTCGTCAGCTGCGCGGTATGGCCCACCTCCGTCGCCCGCGCCCTCGCAATGGAATCGACCGCAGCGGTCAAACGGCAGTATTGCTGGTCTTCTGTCTCGTTCACCATCCGCTTTCTCATTCCGGTTTTCTGGGGTATCTGCGCGCTCGTGTATATCCTCCACGCCCCTGAAGGAGCTGACCTCAGGGTCCTCTTCTTTCCTGAAGGTCCAACCGGCGGTGGCGGATTTGACAATCTATACGCCATGCCCGTCTTCATGGCCCGTCTCATGCCCACGGTCCTGCTCGGCATCATCACTGCGGGTATGATCGCCGCTTTTATGTCGACCCACGACAGCTACTTCCTGTGCTGGTCCTCAGTCATCACCCAGGACATCATCGCACCGCTCAGAAAAAAACCACTCTCCGGTGCCGGACGCGTCCGGCTCACCCGCATCATCATCATCATCATCGGCGCCTACGTTCTCTACTGGGGCCTCTTCTACCAGGGCAAAGACGATATCTGGGACTATATGGCTGTAAGCGGAGCCATCTTTTTCACCGGTGCCCTCGCAGTCCTGATCGGCGGGCTCTATTGGAAACGTGCCAGTTCCACCGGTGCCTTCGCCGCTCTCCTCACCGGCCTCACCGCTCTTTTCGGCCTCGGCCCCGTCCAGCAGCTCGTCGGCCTTCAATACCAATCGCCCGGTTCCGATGAGTGGATTCAACGCCTTACCGGGGCCCAGGTCGGCCTCATCTCCGTCGCCCTCGCCTTCGCTGTTCTCATCACCCTTTCCCTCCTCTTTCCCGATCGCACCCCACGAACCGGCAGAGTGAGGCCTTCCGGACTGTACCCTGAATACAGCAAATGACCTGGATCCTATTCTGGAAAATCGTTCTCGTTTTCGCCCTCACCGTCTTCGCAGTGATGGCTGTATTCGTGACCGTCCTGGGCGCTCGCGATATCAAAAAACTCCTCACCGCCCTTCGCCATCTCGAGGACGACTCCGCCGAGGATTAAAATCCGCCTCGATCGATGTTGCCGGTTACTCTTCCTTCCGACCTGGAAGACATGGTTGACAGCGATTGGGCCGGCCTTGCTCGAAACCTGATTGCATCTCGGCATCACCGCTCTCAACTTCCGGATGGGTTCCAGCCACCATGACGACCCCGTTGACCAACACCGCAACCTGTATCAACCGTTCACCCAAACCGATGTGAGCCGAGAAATCGCCCTGGCCAATATCCAACTTGAACCCTGTGCGCGCTGGGCGCGGACGGAATACAGTCTTGATTATCACCCCGAATTCCTGGCGACGGCCACCGGACTCACCCCGGATGATGATCACCTGCAATCCGCGGGACATGATGCTCTCGGTTTGGATTTCATCTGGCGGACGCACAATGGAATGATCGACTGGGCGGCGTCCGGACGGACGACTGACATGGGGCATGCCGCCTATGCAGTCGATGCATCTGACCAGCGTCAGGACCGGGCTTCGCCGTTTGCTTCTGAGGAAGAGGTCTGGGCATATGATGCGGTGGAGGAATATGGCCTGCCCGATTTTTCCGAACAGGTGGCTTCCTACCAGGAATTGCAAGACGAGGCATTGAGGAAATTCCCCGGCCAATTGACCACGGGCGGCTACTACCGAACGATCATTTCCGGAGCCATCGAGGCATTCGGATGGGATATGCTGCTGATGGGTGCTTCCGATCCGGACCGGTTTGAAAAGGTGCTTGATTCCTTTTTTCGCAGGACCCTCTTCTTCATGCGGGCCTGGGCGGAAACCACCACCGAGGTGATCATCCAGCATGACGATTTTGTCTGGGCTTCGGGACCATTTCTGGATCCCGAGTACTACCGCCGGGTCATAATCCCCCGCTACGCCGTACTATGGAAGCCGCTGCACGCCGCCGGCAAGAAGGTCCTGTTCTGCTCGGACGGCGACTTCACCCCATTCGTCGACAATCTGGTCGAGGCCGGGGCCGACGGCTTCATATTCGAACCGTGCATGGATTTCGGTCGCATGGTCGAGCGTTACGGACGGACCCACTGCCTGGCCGGCAGTTATGTTGATTGCCGGGATCTGGCCGCCGGGAAATGGGAGGTGGTTTCCAATGCCATCGACCGCACATTCGAGGCTCTGAAAGGCGCCCGGGGTGCCCTGTTCGCGGTCGGCAACCACCTTGCCCCGAATATCCCGGATGAAATTCTCATGCGGTATTTTGATTCCGTGCGGAATGGCCTCAGACGACCGTCCAGCTAGTGGATTTGTTCCAGGAATTTTTTCAAGGTCGAAGACGGCGCGCCAGGGACGTCGCGCCCTACCCTGTGACCACGGGGTCATTCCTTGCATTCGTGCGTGCCAATTCAGGAGTGAAGGTCTGATTCCTTTGGGACACCTTTCGCAACCCACCTTCAATATGAAAAAAACCAGGACGGTCATCATCGGCGCCGGGGGCATCGCCCGGCATCATCTCAAAGGAATTCTCCAGACGCCCCGCCGGGCTTCGGTCGTTGCTCTGGTCGAGCCTCACAACGGTTCGGCTGAAGCTGCCATTGGCATGGTTGTGGAAGCCGGGAGAAAAGCACCCATCCGAACGGCATCCTGGAAGGAATTTCTCAAGTCGGATGTGAAGGCCGACACAGCCCTGATCTGCACACCTCACAACCTGCACTATCAGAACGTGCGCGACGCTCTGAAAGCCGGGCTCGATGTACTCGTCGAGAAGCCCATGGTCATCACCACCGGCGATGCGCTCCGGCTCAAGAGGCTGGCCGCCAGGAGCACGGGAATCCTCTCGATCGCGTTCAACGGCAGCCATTCGCCCGGAATCAGAAAAGCCCGCGAACTGATCGCGGCCGGTCGAATTGGCGAGATCATCGCGGTAAATGCGTATATTCACCAGCGCTGGATCAAGGGATTCAGTGATTCCTGGCGCCTGAAACCTGAGATATCGGGCGGGGGATTCCTTTTCGATACCGGTTCCCACATGGTCAATACGACCCTCGACCTGGTCGATGACGATGTGCGGGAAATGTTGGTCCGCTGGAATCACCACGGCGCCCCGGTCGAACTCAATGCCGCCATCGCCGGTTCCACCAAGGGCGGTATCCTCTTCACCATGCTGGGTGTGGGCGAGAATATTCAATGCAAGTCCCAGATCACTGTATTCGGAACCCGGGGACAGATTCAAACCTGTGCCTGGGGAAAGTTCTTGCGGATGAAGACGAACGAAAGAAACGACTTCAAGGACGTGAAGCTGAAGCTCGGTGTGCCGGTCTGGGACACGTTTCTTCAGACCCGGGACGGCAAATTGGACAACCCCTGTCCCGTGGACAAGGGCGTTCGGTTCGCCCGTTTTATGGACCTCGCCCGCAAGAGCGCCGAATCCGGCGAGGTTGTGCGCGCACGATGAGGCACGCCCCTGCAGGAACCCATCAGCAAACGCTCGACAAGCAACTGTTCGCTCCCAAGAAAATCGCATCGCGTAACCGCAACTACCGATCCATTCACCATGAAGCAAACACCGCAACCTTACCTGATCGGCGTGGCCAACGTCGATGTCACCCCTCCGGCCGGATCCTCCCTGGCCGGTTTCGCCGCACGCATCGAACCATCAAACGACGTCTACCTGCCCCTTCGCTGCGTCATCACGGCCATCACGGATAGAGCCCGATCTAGCACGGTCCTTATCGTTTCGATCGAATGGCTGGGGTTCTACGACAACACGGATCATGTCCGCCGCCTGATTTCAACCGCCACCGGCATCCCAACCGACCATATCCTACTCTGCGGAACACATACCCACTGCGGTCCGCCCATGCGAAAGAAGATCGACGAAGACCGGCACGGCAGCATCGATCTCGAGTTCATTGACCGGGTGTTCGGCGACATCGCCCGGGCGTCGGCTGAGGCGGTCGCATCGCAGAAACCGACCGCAGTCAGAGCCGTTTCGGGATGGTGCGGATTCGCCCACTCCAGAAGGAAACCGGACGGAGAAGGAGGCATCGAGTGGATGCCGACCCTCGATGCGCCCCATGATCACACCGTCCCCGTCATCATTTTTGAAGACGATAAGGGAACTCCGATTCATGTCCTGTTCAGCTATGCATGCCACCCGACCTCAAGCGGGCCCATTCTCCAGATCGGCGGGGATTACCCGGGATTCGCGGCCAGAAAGATCGAGGAAACATTCAATTGTTCGTCCGCCTTCCTCCTGGGATGTGCCGGTGACCAGAAGCCGTATATCCCGGACCCCGGGCGGCCCGCGTTCCCCATGTATCCGATTGAGGCCATTCGCGGGCTCGGTGAACAACTCGCGGCGAGCGTTGCGAACGCCATTCGATTCGGAAACAGCGTACCGGTGACCGGTCCGTTGACCGTGCTCAGCCGGAAGCTGATCCTCCGAAACGAGGTCATGCCACGCCAGGTCTATGAGTCATCACTCAAGGCCGAGCAGTTGTTTGAACAACGGTGGGCCAGGCACACTCTCGCCATCCTTGATCGCGATAAATCACCCGACCGTGACCTTCCCTTCGAGATTCAGGCACTGCAATTCGGCCAGGACCTCCTTCTGGTGGCGTTGGCCGGCGAGATGAGCGCCGAATACGGGCTGCGCCTGGTCCGGGAACTCAGCCACCGATTCTCCTTTGTCTGGCCCATCGCCTACGCGAATGAAATTGTCGGCTACGTTCCGGTCGAGCGGCAGTATTCCGAAGGTGGATACGAGGTCCTGGTCAATATGCAATACCTCCTGAGGCCGGGCCCCCTGGAAAGGGACTCGGAAGAGAGGATATTCGACACGATCGGGGAGATTCTGGTCGACTGACCAGCCGGCGAAGCCGACTGCCGTCCACCGTCTCACCCGAAGGGGTCAAAGCTCACATCCCGCATTGGCATGCACGATGTCGAGCAATGACCCCGTCCAGCGTCAGTTCTCCATATTGTAGGCGCTCTCTCCGTGCGAAGCCTGGTCAAGGCCGGTCTCCTCGTCTTCGGGATCCATCCGCAGGCCCGTGATCGCCTTGACCGCGAGGACAATCACTGCAGTCAGCCCGGCCGACCAGATCACAGTCGCACCGACCCCGGTCACCTGGGTGATCAATTGCGAACCCATGGAGTCCACACCTCTTCCACCGAAGGCACTCACTCCGAAAACGGCGACGAGAACAGAACCCACAATCCCGCCCACTCCGTGAACGGCGAATACGTCGAGGCTGTCATCGATTTTGAGCCGGTTCTTGATGAATCCGCACATAATGTAACAGACCAATCCGGCCAGGAGACCCAGGAGAGCGGCGCCCAAGGGGCCAACATTTCCGGAAGCCGGTGTAATCGTCGCCAATCCGGCAACCATCCCGGTAACGATACCAACCAGCCCCGGCTTTCCTGTTTTCAGCCATTCAACCGTCATCCAAGTCAGGCTCGCCACCGCGGCGGCGATATGTGTGACCAGCATGGTCATGCCGGCCGATCCATTCGCCGCGATCTGACTTCCGGCATTGAAGCCAAACCAACCCACCCAGAGCATGGAGGCGCCGATCATGACCAGTCCGGGACTGTGCGGCGGGTGCAGCCGTTTTGGAAATCCGTTTCTCGGCCCGAGCATGGCCGCCAGAACCAACGCCGAAATCCCGGCCGTGGTATGAACGACGATGCCGCCGGCAAGATCGATCACACCCCGATCCATCATCCACCCGCCTCCCCAGACCCAATGGGCGACCGGCACATAGACCAGAATCAGCCACAGGGTGGTGAAGAGCAGGACCGCGGAGAATTTAATCCGTTCAACGACCGAACCGATGATAAGGCCGGGTGTGATGATGGCGAAAGTCATCTGGAACATCAAAAAAACTGTTTCCGGAAACGAGTTCCCGTTGAGTTCGTCGGTTCCAATTCCTCCAAGAAGGAAGTGCTTCAGGTCCCCGATCCAGGTATTGCCTTCGGAAAACGCCAAGCTGTAAAGCCCGACCACCCAGAGAATTGAGGCCAGGCACGCGATGGCAAAACATTGCATCAGAACACTGAGCAGGTTCTTGGCCCTGACCAGCCCCCCGTAAAACAGCGCCAATCCGGGCAGGGTCATAAAGAGGACCAGCACCGTCGCCGTGAGCATCCATGCAGTATCGCCCGAATCGAGGACCACGGCCGGAGTTGCATCCTGAGCCAAAGCCGAACTGGCGGCCAGAAGACACGGAATCAGAAGAGTAATGAGACGACGTAGAGTGGATGATGTCATGGGTTGGGCCACAATGTGGGCTTGACGTGCGGATTGAAAACAACGGCAGAAAAGACTGATTCGTATCGGCTTCTCAGCGATCCGGACCGGGTTCTTTCCAACGTGATAGGGGTGATTGTCAGGTGCCACCTCTAACTCCAGGAGCGAAAATGGCAGCCCGAGAACCGCTAAATTGGGGCGGATTCGGTTCGGGGTCGAGCCCTTTCAAACCCGGTGCGAATTGCTCAGAGTGGTGGCGTGTTGCTGGGTATCCTCCGACGTGTCCGGGCATAGCGCGCGAAGCCTGTAGCTTTACGCAAAGGAGGGAGTCGATGCGTTCAGGATTTCTCTCACCCCCGCGCCAGGATCGCACCGACCACACTGATTGGGATTGCAAGAAGGAAAAGCAGGAAGGGTCTCCTGGTCTCCTCCCAGTTCATCATCACGAAGACGAAAAGCATGAAGGGAACCAGGAGGCAGCCAAATCCCCAGGCAAAGGACTGCTGGAAAGCTCTGCCCAGGATGATGATCGCAAACAGCGCACCGATCGATGCACCTGCAAAAACCAGGATGATTCCAAGAATTTCCATCGATCCATCCACCGGGATCAAGGCGCCAGATTCACGAGGTAAACTTCAATGATCGTCTCACCTTCCGCTCCATTCTCGCTTCGAGCCTGGGCGGTATAGGCACCAGGTTCGACCACCATGAGCACGACGCTGTCGCGACCCGTCGGATCGATCCTGAATGCCCCGGCCAGATCCTGGGCCCCGACCAGGTCCGCCTGGGCAAAGGCCGGATGAACCGGATCCACCCCCAGGGGGACAGCCCAGTCGTCATTCGCGGCAAGCAGACGCCCGCTTGCATCATAAACGTGCAAAACAGGATCATCGATGGCATCACTCACGCCGAACTCGGTCAGGCCCGGGCCTATGGCCCTTACCAGAATCAATGCGTTATTCTCGCCACCGACAATGAACCCGCCCGTTGCGACACCAGAGCCGGATGAAACCGGACCTCTCGAGGACAGATTCACCAATCGGTTACCCGATTGGGTCGAATCATCCGAGGCGTCGTAAATCTCCGCCAGAATAACACCCGGCACACCGTCCGTATCCGAAAGCCGGATCGTGTAGACGCCCGGTTCGAGATCGACCTGAATGGCCGAATCCATGCTGTCAGGTGACAGCGGAAAAGCACCCACCTCCACGAAGACTTCGGTCAGTGCCCGGTCACCACCCCATCCGCTGTTCTCAGCCACCAGCCCCCCCTCTGAGTCGAGGATCTGAAGGCGGGGCAAACCGGCATGGTCGTCGATGCCGAAAACGGCCAGGCCCGGCCCGATCGCTCGCACCAGGAGCCGCCTGGCCTCTGACCCCGTAACCGAAAAACCGGCAATGAAAACATCGCCCGCGCCCAGAAAAACTCGGGATGACAGGTTCAGAAATGCCGCGTCTGCACCGAGCGTGCTGACGTCCCAATCAATCGAAGCCACGTCCAGACTCGCGCCACCAGCACCGTTGCCGGTCGAGCCTCCTGAATAATCCGAGCCCGAATCTCCCGACGAATCGGCATGGTCCGATGAAGTGTCCTCATCAGTCGCATCCAAGCTGCCGCCGCCCGCCGGACCCGTCCCTGCCGGGCCCGAGGCAACAGAACCGTAGAACTGAGCGACCGAACGGATGAATCCACTGGAGCTGCCCGTCGAGGTCGGCACCACGCCCTGGGCTCTGATGAAGTAGTATTCATCCGCCGGAAACGCCGTATCGACGTCAATCTCCCATCCACTACCCTGAGGAATCCGCTCACCCGTACCGAGCGCGGTCCAGTTCCGTCCGTCTCCCGAGCTCGCAAAGATTACAGAGGTAAGTTCCGGCGATGCCCCTTCCCGTATCCAAGTGATCCGGGTTCGACTGGAACTGACACTCATATTGTCGATCGCCGCGACATTGGTTCCCAATCGCGCCGTCAGGTACCTGGGATCATTTCCTACCTGGGTGAAATTTCCTGCGATGAAGGGTTGGCCATTCTCCAGCAGAATGACCGAGAAAACGTCGCCGTCGGTGTCGGCCTGGAAGGACGCGTCCAGCGATCCATCCGCATTCAAACGGGCAATGCCCGCCCGGGACTGGCCTCCGATTTCGGTGAACGAGCCGCCGACCAGAATCCGGCCGTCAGCTTGAAGCGCAACCGCATGCACCTCACCATTGGGTATCGGACTGAAACTCCCGTCCACCGTCCCATCCGGTCGAATACGAGCGAGGTAAGGTCGACTGGTCCCGCCGATCTCCGAAAATGCCCCGGCGACCACCACCATTCCGTCGGGCTGTAACGCAAGGGCAACAACCGATCCGTCAGCCTCGGTTCCGTAGGAAGAATCTAGCGTACCATCAGAATTCAAGCGTGCCATACGGCGCTGGGTGAGTCCTCCAAGCTGGGTAAATTCGCCGCCGATCACGATCTTTCCATCCGGCTGGACAGCGACTGCCCTCACCGGTCCGTTTGCATCGGGATCGAACCCTTCATCGAGGGCTCCGGATCGCTCGAATCGCGCGATGCGATTCCGCACTTCACCTGCAATCAGCGAGAATCCGCCGGTCACCAGGACCCGGCCATCGGGTTGAAGGGCCAGGCCATCGACCGGTCGGTCCGGCCGCGGGTCGAAAGATGAATCGGGCGTCCCGTCAGCGTTCACTCGAGCCAGATTGCGAACCTGCGCACCGCTGACATCCGAAAAATTGCCGCCGAAGAAGATGTCGGACTGCGGGTTGAGGAAGTGAAAACTCCCACCCACCACGATCGTACCGTCGGCGCGGCCCAGGACGGCGAACACCGAGTTGTCGGCATTGGGGTTGAATCCTGTATCAAGCGAACCGTCTGCGTTCACACGGGCCAGGCGATTGCGGGGGGTGCGAAAGGACTGACCATTTGGCGCCAGACCGGTGAAGGATCCGCCGATCAGGATCCTGCCATCCGACTCGATGTCGATCGAGTTGACTGCGGAATTCGCACTCGGATCGAAGTCATCCACGCTGCCGTCGGCATTGAACCGGGCGATATTATGACGGGCAATCAGATCGTCGGATCCGGATCCGGTTGCTGCGACCGAAAAGAAACTGCCGCCAATCACGTATTTGCCATCGACCTGTTCCTTGATCGCAAAAACGGGGCCTCCAGCCTGAGCCGAAAACTCCTCGTCGAGCGCTCCGGTTGAAAGAACCCGCGCCAGTCTGAAACGGGAAACGGCCGCACCGCCGTTGGGCGAGAGCAAATTGAACACCCCGCCGATCAGGATCTTGCCGTCCGCCTGCCAGAGAATGGCGTATACCTGGTCGTTGGGGCTCGGATCGAAACCCGCATCGACTGTGCCGTCGGTGTTGAGACGGGCGACCCGACTGCGTGCCGTCGGCGATGTGGCGCCGTTCGGACTCAGCGACGAAAAGTTTCCGCCAATCAGGATCTTGCCGTCACCCTGGACCGCAATCGTCCTCACTTGAGAGCTGACATTCGGGTCGAAGGCCGTGTCGAGGGAGCCGTCTGAACTCAACCGCGCCATCCGATTCCGCGCGAAGCCATTGATTGTCGTGAACAAGCCGCCGATCAGGATCCTGCCGTCGGCTTGCAGGGCGACAGCCGAAACCGAAGCATTGAGAATCGGTTTGAAGGTGGAGTCGAGGGAGCCGTCGGTATTGAACCGGGCCAGGTAGGGGCCGATCTGCAGGTTGCCATCAGTAAAGGAACCGGCGACGAGAAGACGACCATCGCTCTGCTCCACGATCGCACTGACCGCGCCGAGTAACTCGGATCCATCCGTGGCGTTGGGTGCATCGTGGTAGGATCCATCCGGATCCAACCAGGCAACCAGGCGCCCCCGTTCGACATCGAAGGTGGTGTCCGGTCGTATCAGGATGGCATGAACCGCCCCGTTGGTCTGGCTGGCGAAGGACCGGTCGACATTCCCATCCGAAAACATACGGGCGATATTGCGATTCTCGCTGCCCCCCAGGGATTCAAAGGATCCTCCGATCAGAATACTTCCGTCGCCCTGTACAGCGAGGGAGGAAATCCGGCTGCCTGACGGATTGCTTGAGCGGACAATGTAATCGCTATCCAACACGTCCTCCCCGGTCAACCGGACGACTTTCCCGACCACGGTTCCTTCATCACCGGTGAATGAAGTCATCCCGCTGAAACCGCCCGCGATAAGCACCCCTCCGTCACCTTCCGGCAGGAATCCAAGAGCCGCATCGTTCGCACCCAGATTCAAGGTTGAATCGACGCCGCCGTCGCTGTTCAGGCGCGCGATACGTTCACGATACACGATTGTTTCCGCGCCGTTGGACTGGAAATACAAGAAATCGCCGCCTACCAGAATCCTTCCATCCGACATGATGTGGATGGCACGGACACGACTGTCGGGATTCGGATCAAATCCGGGATCCACCTTCCCGTCAGAATTGAGGCGGGCGAGGAAATTCCGGGTTGTTGTCACTTCCCCACCATTGGGTTGAAAACTCGTGAATCGGCCGCCGAGCAGGATCTTGCCGTCGCTCTGCAGAGCGATTATTTCGATCGAACTGTTGGCGTTGGGATCGAAGTCAACATCCAGCGAGCCGTCTTCGTTGAGTCGAGCGATGAAGTTGCGGGTTGCAGTCGCCCCACCTCCGGATGGAATGACGAATGTGAAGAGTCCGCCGACCAGGAGTTTCCCGTCGGCCTGCAGGCTCAGCGCATTTACACCCGCACTGGTTCCGGCCGTGTAACCATCATCGACCGTTCCATCGGCATTCAGACGTGCCAGATAACTACGCTGAAAGAATGTTTCACCATCGTTGGGCGATAGATTGGTGAAATCCCCCCCGATCATCAGCTTCCCGTCAGGCAGGAGCACGACGGCTGCAACCGGCGCATTGGGATTCGGACGAAATCCCGAATCAAGCGAACCGTCGGTATTGATTCGGGCGATTCCCCCGGCTACTGTTTCGTTGACTCTGGAGAATTCCCCGACGATGACGATCCTGCCGTCGGATTGCCTGACAGCCGAAAGAATCCGACCATTCGTACTCGCAGTGAAGGTCTCATCCACGATCCCGTTCGAGTCGATTCTCGCCAGGTTTTGCCGGGTGACGCCGCCCATGCTGGAGAACAGGCCTGCAACAATGACCTTGCCATCGGCCTCCCTGACCAGGGTCGTGACCTCACCCCCGGGATCCGATTCAAATGCGGAATCCAATGTTCCATCGGAATACAGCCGCGCCGCCCGATTGCGAATAGTCGAACCCGGCGACGACGCGGGTCTGAAACGGGTAAAGGCACCACCCGTAACGATCGATCCGTCGCTCTGCACCGCAATCGTGTAGACCGTGTAGTTGGGTGTGGGTGAAAAGGAGGTATCCAATGTTCCTTCAGGATTCAAGCGCCCGAGATACCGCCGGGCCAAGGAGGTGAATGAGCCCGAGGGAAGGAAAGATGTAAAAGCTCCCCCCACCAGAATTCTGCCATCTTTCTGGATTGCCAACGCACCCACGTTCGCGTTTGCGTTCGGTCTGAAATCCAAGTCGACCTGATCGTCAGCCCGGATGCGCGCGATCGAAATCCGATCATACACTGAACCTGAAACCCCTTGACGAATTGATCGAAAATCCCCGCCGATGACCAGCGATCCGTCCGCCTGGAACACCATGCACATCACCCGATTGTCGGCGACGATGTTGAAGGAGGCATCGAGAGAGCCATCCACATTGAGGCGGGCGATCCGGCTGGTGTCAGTTACGTTTGATCCACCGTCCGGCTGCATCTGAGTGAATCCTCCCCCGACGATCAATCGACCGTCAGCCTGGAGACCGAGCGAATAGACGATATTGTTTGGATTTGGCGCAAAGCCGGAATCCACGCTGCCCCCGGCATTGACACGCGCCAGATGATTTCGTGCGACGGGATTCGAGGTTCCGGCCGGCTGCAATTGGTTGAAGTCGCCCCCCAGCACGATCTTTCCATCCGACTGGACGACGAGGGCATGGACCTGCGGCGTCTGCATGCCACCCAGGTTCGGGTCGAATCCCGTATCGAGTGTGCCGTCAACATTGAGGCGGGCAATTCCGTTCCTGACCACGTGATTGCCCGTCCGATTGGGATCGACGGTGGTGAAACGTCCTCCAACCACGATTCTTCCGTCCGGCTGAAGTGCCAACGCGGTCACCGTGCCATCGAAATTTGGATCAAACCCGGAATCGAGAGTACCGTCGGGCAGGTAACGGGCAAGATTGTGCCGGCCGATCGCGGCACCGGCCTCGGGTCTGACCGAACTGAAAGCACCACCGATCAGAATCCTGCCGTCATCTTGAATCAGGACCACATAGGCCACACCGTCGAGGTTCGGGTTGAATCCGCCATGGTCGGATTGGGCGGCCGCCTGGTTGGGCGGAAGCGCCGCCAGCAGGAAGGCACCGATTGATGAAAGGACGCGGGCCTTTCGGAAAACCTTTGAGATGTTTGAAAACATGTTGATATCCGGAAAATTGCTCGAAAAAGATCGCCTAGAAATGCGTGGTGATGCCGATGCGGAAGCCAACGGAAGTGGAAAGTTCCAGTTCCGCCGTACGGTTGTTCAGAGCAATCCTCATATCGGTCGACGCATTCTGGTAGGTGACGCCGACATATAGCCCGGTCACCGGGGTGATCCAGAACTCGGCATCAAGGGTGCCGTAGTAACCAATGTAGTCGTACCTTTCCGTATCTCCGTCGACGATCGCTGAAATTGTTCTATCCTCACTGATGCGTGCGCGTTCGTCATAGCTGAAGGTCAGCCCCAGAACAGTTGCGGATACACCGGCGCTGGCTCGAAAAGAAAGCCGATCAATGGGTCGCCAGCGAAACCATGGCCCGAAGCGAAAAGAGAGAAAAGTCCCGTCGATTTCCCAATAACCGTCGACATCCGCTCCATCCGGGGTGCTGGTGGACGTACGACTGTAAGGCAGGTCCTGGAGCAGAACCGATGTATCCACCGAAAAGGTGGACGTCGTACCATCTGAATTGGTGATCGTTATGAATTCCGCCGACGGAGAAGAGAACGGGCCGTCCGGCGCAGTCGCCCCGAGGAGCGAGTAGACATCCCTCGTCGCATTCAGGGTTGCCTTGATGGTCTCCCGATACTTCACGTTCAGATCGTTGAGCCCGAACCCAAAACTGATTCCCCAGTTGACCGGACCGGTCATTCCGAAGCCACCGGTCCCATAATCCGCCAGACGCAATGCAAACTCCATGTCCAGCCCGGCCGAACCGGGGGCATCCGCGCTCACCGTGTTGCCGGCCCCGTCCGTGGAAAAGTCGTTGAAGGCGATCCCGGATCCATCCTCCAGAATCTGCGAAGAATTGTCGTATCTCCAACGATTCGTGCGCCCGTCCGATGGTATCTTTTCACCGTCATCCGTAAAACGCACGTCGCTAAGAACAGCTCCGTCGCTATACCGCCGGTTCATGACCGTGGTGGTGTCACCGAGAACGGAATTCGAAGGTATGGTGCCGACGTTTCCAAACGTGACAGTCGCCTGCCCGGCAAATCGGGCACCCAGGAGAAACTGCAGGTTGCTTCGGTCGGTCTGCGCCAATAACAGGGAGGGCGCACTGACCAGAAGTAGCAGCGTGAGAGGAAGGAGCTTCGATCGCATCGAGAATGTCGGTTACAGGAAGGAAATGGGGGTTCTAGACGGAGGTTTCAGAAAGTCACTTCTTTCTTTGCCCGCGCCGATCATGGTTTCCTTCACCAACCTCAACCCAGACAGGAATTCCGGTCAACCGGAGATCGGTGATTGTCAGTCACGGGTTTGATTTCCAATGTCTTATGGTACTGTAAGACGAGATCGAGGTTCATATGTTCCAACGCCACACCATTCTCATCCTCCTTTCAGCCGGAGCCCTCCTGACCGGGTGCTCGATCAAACAGATCGCCATGGATTCCATCGGTGGCGGTCTGGCCGAGAGCAGCACCCGCGTTTACGCCCGTGACAACGACCCGAAACTGGTCAGGGCAGCGCTCCCTTTCAGCCTCAAGCTGATGGAAACCCTGCTGGAGGAAAGCCCTGAAAACAGGGACCTGCTCCTGGCCACATCAGCGGGGTTTACCCAATACAGCTACGCCTTTGTCGAACAGGACGCCTTTATTCTCGAGGACGAGGACTATCGCGCTTCCGAAAAGGAGATCCAGCGGGCACGGAAACTCTACCTCAGGGCCAGGGACTACGGAATGCGGGGCCTGGAAGCCGCCCATCCCGGGTTTGGCGAAGCTCTCAGAGCCGATCCGGAAGGTACGGTCGCCACAGCGACGATCGAGGACATCGATCTGCTCTACTGGACTGCAGCCGCCTGGGGAAGTGCCATCGGCCTGTCGGTCGATGACCCTTCGAGCATCGGCCAACTCGGCTTGATGGAGGCGCTGATCTACCGCGCTTTTGAGTTGGACCCCGACTTTGATTCCGGAGCCATTCACGTCTTTCTCATCACCTATGAGATGACGAAGAGTGGTGGCGACCCGTCCCCGGAGGAACGGGCACGCGTCCATTTCGAACGGGCTGTCGCTCTTTCCCAGGGTCTGCAGGCCGGGCCATACCTCTCGCTGGCTGAAGCGGTTTCGATTCCGAACCAGGATCGCATAGAGTTCGAACAACTCCTCAATCAGGCCCTGACCGTCGATCCGGACGTCCGTCCCGAATGGCGACTGGTCAACATCATCATGCAGGACCGGGCCGAATGGCTTCTGGATCGAACGGACCGGCTTTTCCTTGATTAGAAGCTATCCCAAAGCCTGAATGGTTCCCGCAGGGGCGTGCCTTGCGTGCGCCCTACCCCTGACCTGAAGCACTCAAACAGCAAGCCCCTGCGCGGCGGACGTGGAAGTCCGCCCTCCGAGAAACCAGCTTCCGGATCCTCCCGCGCCGTACGACACTTGGCGGATGGTTCGGTTTACTTCGCCGGATCGGTTGGTTCAGGGTTGCGGGAAGACACTGATCTGTTCCTCCGTTTCCGCCTCTTCTTGACGAAGGTATAGTTCAACAGGAACGAAAGTCCCACCAGGGCGCCAACCTGCCGATAGGAACGCATCGCTCCGATCACCTGACTGACCGACGAGGACTTCGGCTCCACCACACGAGCCAGGATGAGCACGGTGGAAAGCAGGAGGCTGTAGTGCACGATCGCGGCCGCATGGTAAGTTCGGATCCTGTCGAACCCCAGGTCCCAGGCCAGATCGAGCAGAGATCCACCCAGGATAGGAGCAATAGCGGCCGCGAGCGAAGCCAGGGCCACGTTCAGGCTGATGGCGATCGTCTTGGCCTCACGGGGAATCAGTTTCAGGAGGAGGTTGAACGAGCCGAGCAGGAATCCCGCCCCGAACAGGCCGCCGGATCCGAAAATGATGAAGAGAACCCAGGTATTATCGGGACCGACAGCTGCCCAGAACGAGCCGATCAGCATCCATGGAAACAGGACAAACATCATCACCGGACGACATCCATAGCGGTCATACAACTGACCCCATGCAGGCAATGAAGCAGCTCCTGTAATACCCGCGGTCACTACGAACCGACTGACCTGGGCGATGCTTAATCCAAGCCCTTCGTAGAGAAAAATCGAAAAGAAAGGTCCCAGGAAATTGGCGGCGAAACCGAAGCCGGCGCCGAAACCAATGAAGGTCAGAAGCGACGGCGCCTTTCTTACCGCACGAAGTTGGGACCGCAGATTGATCGATCTTTCCTCCGAGTGGTAGCCCGCCGATCCCAGGATCTTCTGCTGAAAAAGAATCGACAGCATCCGCAGGAAAATCGCGACGGCCACGACCAATTGGAATCCGAGGACGGGATCGGTGTCCTGAAGCGACGTCAGGAGTCGGCCACCGAGCAGAAGGAAAACAACAGTGGCGATCTGGAGGGCCCGATTCCGTCGCCCGAAAACCTTTCCCCGAACCCGTTCCGGTATCCACTCCTGTACCCAGCTTGTCCAGGCGACGCCGACCATGGCCTGGGAAAAGCTGGACAGAGCGAATATGATGAAAAAAAAGCGACCCGCAGTCACCACGTCTCCCTTGGGGATGAAGGGCAGCGCAAACCCCAGTCCAATCCAGACCGCGAGATGGAACCAGGAAAAAACCAGGGTGATCGTCTTCTGCGACCAATACCGACCACAGACCGGGATAACCACCATCTGGGCAACATTGCACCAGGCCGGAAGAGAAACGATAAGTCCGAACATCGATACCCGAAGCCCAAAGGTCTGGGTGAGCAGATTTGAGACGATGAAGTTGGCCGGAAGGGTCAGGAAAATGATCGGCATCGCGACCAGACCTTCGGTGATACAAAAACGCAGGTTGCGGCGCAGCAGAGTATCCTCCCGCTCAATGCCGTTTTCTTTCAATTCCCCCGCAATCGCGCCTGGTGCAAGTGTCATATCCGTCTCCCTGATGCCGAGTTGTGGGTCCGGATCACCTCGGTTCAATTCTTTCGAACGTGTTTCATGAATCGCAGGGTCGATTCGCAGAACACCCGGTGTCCTGTCCGACACTACTGCGCCGGATCCTTCCGGACGGCCAAACCCTATTGTTTAGTCACTGCAGCAGCCCGGGCAGGTAAAGACTCAAACCCGGGATGTAGGTGATCAGGAGAACGCCGAACGCGAGCAGCAGCAGCAAGGGGATCACCGATCGGATGACCGTCGGAACGCTCTTGCCGAACCGATAGGACGACAGAAAGAGATTCATCCCGACCGGCGGGGTCAGAAATCCCAATTCCAGGTTCGCCAGGAAGATGATCCCGAGATGCAGGGGATTGATTCCAAAGGCATGGGCCACGGGTACGATGAGAGGAACGACCACGATGATCGCGGAGTAGATATCCATCAGGCATCCGACCACGATGAGAAATGCGTTCAGGGCCAGCAGAAATACCAAAGGCGATTTTATCGTCTCGGTTGCCCATTCAACGGCGAGATCAGGGATCTGCGCATCCACCAGGTAGTTGGTGAACCCCATGGCCACACCCAGAATGAGCAGGACACCGCCGACAAGAAGCCCACACTCCCCCATCACTCTTGGAAGGTCGCGGAAAAACTTCAGATCGCGATAGAGAAAGGTCTCGACTGCAAAGGCATAGAACGCCGTCAGCGCCGCGGCTTCGACCGGAGTGGCATATCCACCGAACAGGGAAACCATGGCCACCACCGGAAGAAGCAGTTCCCACTTCGCCTCCCATAGCGCCGCCGCCGCTTCCCGGCCGTCGAAACGTCTTGCGTTCGCAGCCACCCGCGGTGCCCGGAGAATCCCCCACCCGGCCGTGAGACCCACCAGCAGCAATCCGGGTATGATCCCGCCGACAAAGAGAGCACCAAGTTCAACATGCGAACCCGCGTTGGTCGCCACGACCGCATAGAGGATCAGAGGCAGGCAGGGCGGAAAGAGAATGCCGAGTGAACCCGATGCTGTGAGCAGGCCGATACCATCGCGTTCGCGGATATTTGCCGCGGTCAGGACCGGAAGCAAAAGGCCCCCGAGGGCCAATATGGTGACACCTGAGGCACCGGTGAATGTGGTGAAGAAAGCGCAGACCAGGACGGCAACCAGGGCCGGTCCGCCTCGAATGCCACCCACCACAGCCTTGAAAACGCGAATCAGTCGCCTTGATGCCCCGCCTTCGGCCAGAAAATACCCGGCCAGGGTAAAGAGAGGTATGGCGGCCAGGGACGGGTTGACCACCAGCCGATAGTGATCGAGCGCCAATGACGCGATCGGGCTGTATTCGCTCCAGAACAGGACCAGGGCCGCACCGCCCAGGCCGACAAATATCGGGGCTCCGAGAACAACAGCTCCCACCACCACGGCCAGTCCGGCCAAGGCCAGGTACTCCGGATCGATCGGGGGAAATAACCCGAGTGCGATCAGCGCGACCGCCAGCAGGGCCGCAATCGACCGGCCTTTCCAGGAATCGCTCGACTGCCACCAGAGCCGACAGGCGATCAATGCAAAGCCCAGCGGGATGACCAGTTGTACCGTCCATGTCGGCAGATCGAATACCAAGGTCTTTCCCAATTGCCGGGTGCTCACCACGAACTGCAACGATCCGACCGTCAGAAAGATGGAAATACCCGCCGCGATACCATGGGAAACAAATTTTGCGGCCTGCTTCCAACGCCCTTC
>QNAI01000019.1 GCA_003641745.1 Verrucomicrobiota bacterium
AAACGAAATGGGGTGCTGGCAAGAGATAATACCTGCTTATAGGCCAATCAGCATCCGGGCTTATCCACGGGATTAGAGAACCTGTCCGGACGATTCATTGACCGGCAGCGACGTCAGGGTCGTTGCAGCCAAACCATACGGGCTACGTTTGGCTTTGAAGCCCGGCTACAGCTGGCACAGGCGGATGGCCGCTTCCTCGTCCGCACGTCTGAAGGGACGGATCAGAAGACCACGGTCGGACACGCCAATGTCCGTCAACTGGCCCGCTCCCTGAAATCAACGCCCATTCGGCTCCAGGCCAATCACGGAGTCCGAGGGATCAAGAAGGAGCAAGGGTAACAAATACGGAAAGGTGTCCGATAATTGGGTTTGGGAACACGGGAATCTGAAGTGGCCTGACTTCGGGACGAGGACCCCTGCTCATTCGAGTTGGGTTGCGCTCCTCATGCGAACCATCCGCGCAGAGAAATGGTTCTTGTTTTCGGACACTCCGGTTTTTCCGGGAATCTCCAAGTGGACATCGCGACCGCAACCGCTCAACCTCCGCTTCCATGACTCTGTTGCGACTCCTGCTCCCGGCTCTACTCCTGATCTTCAACGCCGCGGGCGGCGGAACGGATCCCCTCAACGATTCGACCCGCCACCAGGAGTGGGTCACGATCCGTTCTCAGGATCGGGCTCTGAAGGGATTCCTCGTCACCCCCGAAGTCGACCATCCGGTCGCCGCCGTCATCCTCATCCACGGAAATCGCGGCCTGACCGACTGGTTGCGGACCGTGGCCGATCGGTTGGCTGCGGAGGGTTACCTCGCATTGGCCCCCGATCTCCTTTCCGGGCGGGCATCCGACGGCGGCGGAACCTCCGATTTCCAATCGACTGATGCAGCCCGAAACGCGATCTACGACCTGGATTCGGAAGGGGTGACCGCTGACCTGAATGCCGCCGCGGATTTTCTGGCCCGCCAGCCTGTGGCCAATGGTGTCGTCATGGTAACCGGGTTCTCCTGGGGTGGATCCCAGAGTTTTCGTTTCGCGACCAAACGCCCGGAACTCGCCGCCGCCTTTGTTTTCTACGGACGAGCCCCGGGCGACGATTTTGAGTCCATAGAATGCCCCGTCTACGGTTTCTATGGAGGCGACGACACCCGGATCAACGCCACCATTCCGCTGACCGGGGAGATCATGCTTGCTCTGGACAAGGTCTTCGAGCCGCTCACCTATCATCAGGCCGGGCACTCCTTTATGCGGAAGGGCGAGCATCCGGATGCCAGCGACGGCAACCGGATCGCGATGAATGCATCCTGGGATCGTTGGCTGGCCATTCTGGCCGAGCACGCGGAACCGGAAGATCTCGAAAACCTCTCCGGCGCCCGCCGGCCCTGACAGACCACCCACGCCGATGAGATACCGCCGCTCCGAGGAACTGCTCGCCCAGAACGAACGCCATATACCCGGTGGGCTGGCTTCGCTCAATCGACGGGCCGATCCCTGCATTTCATTTTCCCGGGGGGTGGGCGCTCATATCTGGGATGTCGACGGCAACGAATACATCGATTTTCATTTCGGCTTCGCCCCCTATATTCTCGGCCACAACGACCCCGAAATCCGCCGGGCCGTGGTCGAGTCGATGGACCGCGAGCGGTCCAATTTCGGCTCGGGCACCTCCGAAGAGGAGGGCGAACTGGCCCGCCTCTTCCTGAAGTGCCTCCCCCGCGCCGATCGTGTTCAATTTCTCAATACAGGGTCGGAGGCGACCGCCCAGGCCATCCGGGTCGCCCGCGCCGCCACCGGCAGAGCCCATCTGATCAAGATGCAGGGAGGCTACAACGGGCACCACAACGCGGTGGCGCTCAACCTGATGTCGACCCCGGAACAGCTGGGAGGAAAGCAGGTGATCGGCGATGAGTACCCGACCGTACCAATCACCGCAGGAACGCCGACCGAGGAGCTCAACCTTATCCATGCGGTCGAATTCAACGATCTGGAGGCGGTCGAGGCGGTCGCCCGGCGCGTGCCGGTCGCGGCCCTGATCACCGAGCCCTGCCTGCAGAATGTCGGCCTGGTCAAGCCGGACCCCGGCTATCTTGAAGGGCTGAGGAAACTGGCCGACGAGCACGGATTCGTCCTCATTTTCGACGAGGTCAAGACCGGCTTCCGCTCCAGTCTCGGCGGTTACCAGGAGGTCGCCGGGATTCGCCCCGACCTCTCGACCTTCGGCAAGGCGTTCGCCAACGGATTTCCAATCGCCGCCCTGGCCGGAAAGCGCGAATTCATGGACCTGGCGATCAGTGATGATCCGTCGAGACGTGTGCTCATCGCCGGCACCTATAACAGCCATCCAGTGCCGGTGGCGGCGGCCATCGCCTGCCTGCGCAAGTTGATGGATCCAGCGGTCGACCTTTACGGCCGGCTTGATCGTCTGGGCGCCCGTTTGCAGGCCGGGCAGGAGAGGCTGTTCAGGCAATTCGGCATCCCGGCCGTTGTTTCCCGCCACGGCAGCGCGAGCTGCGTCTACTTCACGGACCGGGCACCGCGGAATTGGTGGGAGATCGCGACGATCCACGACGTGCGGTTCGACGCCGCCTATCGGAAGGCCCTGATCGACCGGGGCATCTATCACTTCCCGGTTCCGGGCAAACAGGGCAGCCTCTGCCTGGCCCACACCGAAGGGGACATCGACCGGACGCTTTCGGTCACCGAGGAAGTGCTCCAGACTTTGACCGACCATTGACTCAATCCGCCTTTCCCCCGCCATGAAACGCAAACGCACCGCCAAACCCGGGAAACCCCTGGACGGACACACCGCCATGATTACCGGAGGACTCGGGGACATCGGTCTGGCCACGGCCCAAGCCCTCAGACAACACGGCGCCCGCGTCGCACTCGGTGATCTCCAATCCCGGGCCACTGCCGCGAAACGGGCACCCCGGTTTCACTACACCCGGGTCGACACGACCCGGCGACGCGCTATCCAATCGTGGATTCGAAAAGTCGAGGTCGACCTCGGCACCCCGGATCTCATCATTGCCAACGCCGGGATCGTCGAACTGGTCGGTGCCCTGGAGAGTTCTGAGGAAGCCTGGCGACGCACCCTCGACATCAACCTGACCGGAGCCTTCACCTTCGTCCAGGCGGCCTGCCGACACCTCATCCGGAAAAAAATGCCCGGACGGGTGGTTCTGGTCGGCAGTTGGGCCGCCCACGCGCCCCACCCGAAACTGACCGCCTATTCGGTGGCCAAGGCCGGCCTTCGCATGCTCGGGCAGTGCCTGGCCCTGGAACTGGCGCCCCATCGGATAATCGTAAATGAAATCGCACCGGGATTCGTCGACGCCGGTTTGACCGGTCGCATTTACGATGCCAATCCCGGCCAGCGGGAAAAGGCCAGGGAACTCGTCCCAAGTGGTGAACTGATCCAGGCATCCGAAGTCGGAAACCAAATTGCCTTTCTCTGCGATCCCGCCAATCGGCACATGGTCGGCAGCGTCCATCTGATGGACGGTGGGCTCTCGCTCCGCGTCCGATGACAGGTGAGAACCCAATGGAACCGACCGCGGCGGGCTACCCGGTTCTGATGGTCCGCGACCACCTTGACCATCTTCCGGCCTGGGCTTTCCCGGAGGGCTTCGGCATGCGACCGATCCAACCGGGCGAGGAGGCGGTCTGGATCGATATTCAGAGAGATGCCGAACCCTATTTCGACACCGCGGACGACCTCTATAATCGGGAATTTGGATACGACCCCGAAGCCGCATGGGAACGGGTCTTCTTCGTCACCGACCCCAATGGAAACGCGGTGGGCACGATGGGCGCCTGGTACAACCGGGCGTTTCGTGGCGGAGATTACGGTCGGATCCACTGGGTGTCCACCCGCCGGGCTTTCCAGGGTCTCGGTCTGGCCAAGGCTTCCCTGGCCGGCGCCCTCCGGGTGCTCGCTCGGAATCACCCGAAAGCCTACCTGGCCACCCAGACAAAACGCCTGCCCGCAATCGCCATCTACCTGGATGCCGGATTCCTTCCGGACATCGCCTCGGAGACCGACCGGATCGCCTGGGCCCAGACCGCACCCACCATGCGAAGCCCCGGGCAACGTGATCGTATCGCCGCCGCCCTGAAAGCAGCACTATGAAACAATCGATGAATGTCGGTATCGTCGGTGCAGTCACCCGGGGATCCGGGTTTGCCAAGTCACTTGGGCTGACCCGTTTTTTCCGCGCCCAGGCTCTCTGCGATGTCAACCAGGAGGGGCTCGAGGGAATTCGGGCCGAAACGGGCGCCCCCGAAACCTTCACAGACTACGCCGAAATGCTGGAACGGGCTGATATCCAGGCCGTTGTAATCGGGACGCCCATGCACCTGCATGCCCCCATGGCAATCGCGGCCCTGGACAAAGATCTCCATGTTCTTTCCGAAGTGACCGCAGCGGTTTCGATGGATGAATCCCGCTCTCTGGTCGCTGCGGCCAATCGCTCGAACGGCGTCTATATGATGGCCGAGAATTATACCTTTATGAAGCCGAACATGATGGTCCGCGACCTGGTGGCCCGCGGTTTGTTCGGCGAACCCTACTATGCCGAGGGGGAGTACCTGCACGAATTGAAAGAAGCGGCTGAACGGACGCCGTGGCGGCGGAAGTGGCAGACCGGAATCAACGGGGTCACCTACGGCACCCACAGCCTCGGACCCATCCTCCAATGGATGCCGGGCGACCGGGTCGCCTCGGTCTGCGGGGCAGGAAGCGGTCATCACTACAGGGACCCGCGCGGAAACTTCTACGAAAACGAGGACGCATCCGTCATGCTCTGCCGCATGGTCAGTGGTGGCCTGGTCAAGATCAGGGTCGACATGCTGTCCGACCGGCCGCACGCGATGACCAATTACTCATTGCAGGGAACGGATGGCGCCTACGAATCCGCCCGGGCCCTCGGGGAGCCCAACCGGATCTGGCTTCGCTCCCGGAACGGGAGCCCCGATGCCTGGGAAGATCTGAAAGAGCTCGAGCCCGAGCACACGCCCGACGCCTGGAAGGACGAAGAGACCCTCAGGAATGTCGGCCATGGAGGGGGTGATCTGCTCGAGCTTCTCGCCTTCCGGGATGTCATCCGCCAACGCCGCAGAAATGACCTCGATATCCACCACGCCATGGATATGACCCTGCCCGGCCTGGTTTCCCAACTTTCGATCGAAAAAGACGGAGCCTGGCTCGAAGTGCCGGATTCACGAATGTGGATAAGCGGTGCCTGAAACGGGTGAATTGACGATGACAACCACCCTCGTCGCGTTTCGATTCGGATGAAATGCGCGGTGTCCGTTCAGGAGCCCCGGGGTTCGACCAGACCGGGCACTTCGATTGGCGGCACATCCACCGGTGCCAACTCAATTTCCGTCGCCGGCGCGTCCTCCTCATAAACTGGATCGGGAGGCGGAACCGGTTGACCTTCCTCCGCTTGTTCAGCCTCCCTCATCCGCCGAAATGCTTCCATGGCCTCCTCCGGAGAAGGGGGCGGAGTCTGCTCTACTGCGGGCTTGGGGCGTTCGACCACACCGTCAATGTTTCGCACCGAGACCTTATCCTGGTCCATGAATTCCCTCACAAAATAACTGAGGTAACTGAACCCGACAAACAACGCTGCCACGATGGCGATCGACGGAAGGATCGCCCAGATCAGGTTGGTCGATCGACCCAACGACAACGGCCGCCTCTTCGGATTCAGACGCAACGACTTTGGATCACGGAGATTCATGTATCAGGCCAGAGGGAAGTATAGTCAGCGCCGATCCAATCTCAAGGGTCAATTTCCGTTGCGCAACTGCGCAATCATCGCTTTGAACATTTGATCGCGCGTTTCATTCTTGTGCCTGACCCGCCCGTGGGAAAGATAGGGTAACCCCTGAATCGACATGACCACCACGACCCATTCGCCTCCGACTGTCGTCAAGTGGCCCTTCTATGTGGGAGACGGACTGTGTATCGCCGCAATGGCAGCCATCCTCGCCTTGGCCGACCGACCGCTGTCGGGGGGTGTCACTGTCGCCGCCGTGGTGTGCCTGCTTGTCGGTGTGGTTCTCGCGGTCATACCCCACCTGATCGAGACCGAAGCCCGCCTGCGTATGGCCGAGGCTTCGGCTCACGCCTCGATCGATTCTCAGATCCGCAAAGCGGCCGGATTTGCCGAACAACTCAATCACTCGATATCCCGCAGCCAGGCGACGACTGAGGAGATCGAAAAGGTGCTGGCCTCGAATGAGGAGTCGATGGAGAAATTGGCCGAACAGGTCGAGAATATCGACCAGTGGGTGGGTGGAGACGACCGGCCAGGCGGAGGCGATATTTCGAGATTGGCAGATTCACTGAAATCGATCGAAGCCGAGATGCACAAACTCGCCCGGGCGACCACCGATCTGGCAGGCAGGGAACACCTCACCCCAGATCGTCTTAAGACTGCGCTGACTGAGTTGAGCAACCGACTGGATGCCGCATCCGAACGATTGAATGACCCATCGGCCAGGACCGGGGTTGCGCCCTCACCAATCGAGACGACCGATCGCCTGGAAGAGTCGACCCCGGAGGCGGAAAACGCCGATCCTCCAAAACCTGGACCATCCGTCAAAACCACGCGGGCCGAGATCATCGAATTGCCTGAAGTCTCGCCGGTCGGGATAAAGGAAGGCGAAGGCGGGCCGACTGCCGTTTCGCCCGACGAACCGCATACCGATCAATCCGCACACGCGGAAGGAGAACCACGCTTCACCTTCAACGAGAAATCAACTTCGCTCATCGCCACCGCCTATATCGGAATCGGAAACAAACTCTTCCTGCGGGGCGACGGCCCCGGATTGAGCTGGGAGGAAGGGGTTCCGATGCAATTCCTCTCAATAGGGAAATGGGGTTGGTCGTCCCTTGAGACAGATGCGCCGATCACGTGCCGCATCTATAAGAATGATGATGAGCCCGCCATCGACGGGGACATCGTGCTGAATCCTGCCGAACTGAAGGAGATCAGCCCCCGGTTTTAGTAATGGACGATGATCCCGTCGAGATACCGATCAATGGGGTGCTCGATCTCCACACCTTCAAACCGTCGGATCTCGGTACACTGATTCCTGACTATCTCGAAGCCTGTCGCGAGGACGGCATCTTCGACGTCAGAATCATCCATGGAAAAGGCACCGGAGCGCTTCGAGAAACCGTCCATGCCATTCTGCGCCGCCGGACCGACCTGGTCGGATTCCAGCTCGGAAATGAGACTTCCGGAGGTTGGGGAGCCACCCTGGTGACCCTCAGGACCAAGGGGTCATGCCTTGACTCTTGAGAAAGCGGTCAATCACTTTCTCAAGAGTCAAGGTATGACCCCTTCTTCATCGCTTCGATTTCGGGCACCACGTGTTCGTCGTAACAGTCGGGACAGATCGAATGGGAGAAGTCGAGGCCGGCATGCTCGTTCATATAGGTCTCCAATTGCTCCCAGTAATCGCCGTCGTTGCGGATCTTTTTGCAATAGGCACAGATCGGAAGAATGCTTTCCAACTGTTTGATCTGTCTGGTGAATGAGAGTATCCTCTCGGCCACCCGGAGCCGCATCCAGATCTCATCGTGATTGAGCGGTTTGCTCAGGAAGTCGTCCACCCCGGCACGTGCGGCCTGCATGAAATTATCCTTCGTGCGGGTCACGCTCGAAAGCAGGATAAAGTAGGTATAGTCTTCCCGTCCTTCAGCCCGGATTTTTCGGCACAATTCGAGCCCATCCATATCGGGCATCTTCCAGTCGCTGACGATGACGCGAACCGGTTTCCGGGAAACCCTTTCCCAGGCTTCGACCCCATTGGACACTGATTCGACGGTGTGTCCGATGTCGGTCAGAAACTTTTCCAGCAATCGACGAGACACCATCTCATCTTCGGCAATCAGTATGTTCATCTGGTCTGTAAGGGACACCGCCTGGTGCGTATCCACTCAATCGGCTGATCTGGGCGGCCCTTTATGAACGGATTGGAGACTTGCTCTCTTCCCGGGTCGCCAGATTTCATTCCATCCCCTTGCACCCGACCCGATCCCGGTTATCCTACCGGGGAAATGTCGAAATCCATCCTCTTCATTATGGCAGCAGCAATCACGAAATCTCTCTTCGGCAGTGGTGAGCCTCTCGAAGTCGGCGCTCCCGCGCCCGATGTCACCGCACTCAACCAGGACGGCGAATCCATTTCTCTGGGCGACCTGTATCAGAAAGGGCTTGTCCTCGTCTATTTCTATCCAAAGGCCGACACTCCGGGATGCACCAAACAGGCCTGCAGCCTGCGGGATGCCTTCGCCGACCTTTCGGACCGTGGCGTCATCGTCGTGGGCGTCAGTTCGGACAAACCGGCCGCCCAGAAAAAATTCCGCGAGAAATACCATCTGCCCTTCACCCTGATGGCCGATTCCGACCTCAAGATCATCGATGCTTTCGGCGTGCCGACGCGGGTTGGGGGATTCGCCGCCCGCCAGGCCTTTCTCATTCAGGATTCCAAGATCGTGTGGCGCGATCTCAAGGCATCGACCGCCGAGCAGGCAGTCGATGTCCTCGCCGCACTCGATGCGATCGAGAACGGCTGAAGGGGGCGCCAGATTCCATCCGAAGGGGGCTGCCATTCGAAGGGGTCAAACCTTGATTCCTGCATTGGCATGCACGAATGCAAGGAATGACCCCGTGGTCGAACTCATCGAGAGAACGGCTCACTAAGGGACCGTAACAAAATAACTCACACAAATCTGCTGGTCTTTTCGGCGGGCAACGGTGTTGGATTCCGGCTCAAATAGCCCGCTATATTCGCCCCAACCCGCCTTGTTGCTCCCCGAAAATCCTGCGCATCTTTGATAACTTATTTCGTTACGGCCCCTAAGTGCCGTTGATCCTGCTTTTCACCGGATCCTGACCTCGCGCCCGGTTTCGGAAGACTTGTAGATCGCGTCCAGGATTTTCTGAACCGCGAGCGACTGCTCCGGTTTCACATACGGTTCCGCCTTCCCCAGGACAACATCGACGAAATTCGCCATCCGGTTGTCGATCAGAATCGAGGCTGAGGTTTTCAGTTCCTCAACCACATAGCCCGTTTTCGTCTGCCTGTAGAACTGCGCCGGACTGGTGTTGGCACCCCCATCGGTTCCGAAAAGCTGCACCCCGTGCTCATCGCGCATCGGCTGGTGGACCGCCCAGGTCGCTTCAAGCAGGACGGTCCGCCCGCTCTTCATCTTGATCAGGGCCATGCTCATGTCGTCGACATCGAATGCCTTGCCCGGGTCGCGTTCCGACTTGCCCCAACCCCCTTCACCCAAGCCCCGATTACCAAACTTGGTAAAAGTCTGACCGCTGACCGACGCGGCTTCGAAATCGTCCATCAGGTGGAGTGCCAGATCGAGGGCATGCACCCCGATGTCGTAAGTGCATCCACCCCCGGCAAGAGCTTTCTGGGTGAACCAGGTTCCGATCTTCGGAATACCGCTCCGCCTCATCCATTTGGCCTTGGCATGGTAGACTTCGCCCAGCCTGCCCTTTTCAACCAGTCGCTTGATCGTCTGGGTCTCGGGCGTGAATCGCATATTCTGCCCCACCATCAGGTGAAGTTTCCTCCGCTTGGCCAGGGCGATGATCCTGGCGGCATCGGTGGCGCTGGTCGCCATCGGTTTGTCGATCATCAGGTGCTTGCCCGCGCGGAGCACATCGAGACCCACCGGAGCGTGGAGAAAATTGGGCAAGGCGATGCTGACGATGTCGATATCCGACCTGCCGAGCAGATCCTTATAGTCCGTGTATACATCGGGAACACCAAATTCCGAGGCCGCCTCGCGACCGCGCTCCGGGCTGGTTTCGGCCAATGCCACGACTCGCGCGGACGGATGGGCCTGAAAACTTTGAATATGATTGAGGCCGATCGCTCCGGCTCCAACAACCGCGACATTTAGAGGTGATTTACGTCTCATGGTATGGGATGACGGTATTGGAACGCGATCCCGGATGGCGCAAGCATGAACCCCGCCTGAGTTGCCCTATCTGATGACGTCCTCCCGTCGGGTCGGTGCAGGAAAGACACTTGGCAAGACAAGCCGATGTGCTAGAGTCATCAGTTCGTCGCGTTGCCTTCCGCAAACAGGAGTCTCCGTGTCGATGGCACTCGGTTATTATGAAGATTTGTGATCTGGCGCAGTTCTACAGCCCCCTCGGAGGAGGCGTTAAGCGCTATATAGGCGACAAGCAGCGGCACCTCGAGAAGGAAGCGGGATGGGAGCATGTCCTGATCATTCCTTCATATCGCGACGCTGTAACGTCGGACCCGGTCACCCGTCTCTACGAGGTCAAGTCGCCCCGCCTCATCGGTTCACGCAGCTACCGGATCCTGATGGATCGAAAGAAGATTCTCGAGATCATCCAGAATGAACGACCCGATCTGATCGAGGTTGGCGACCCTTACCGCACTGCCTGGATAGGACTGGAGGCGGCCCGATCGATCAATGTTCCCGTCATTGCTTTCTATCACTCCGATTTTCCCCGCGCCTTCGGCCGCACTATCGAGCGTTTTCTCGGCCGCACCATCGAGCGCCTGATCTCGCGCTGGATCGACGGCTACGTCGTCCGCCTCTATAACCAGATGGACGCCACCGTCGTCGCAACCCGACGCCTTTGCGACGCCCTGACCTTCTGCGGCATAAAACGGGTGATCAACATACCGCTCGGAACCGACATCTCAACCTTCAGGCCCAAACCTTCGCGCGAGCGCATACGCAACGAACTCGGACTGGAGGCCGATCAGAGGCTGATGCTCTTTGTCGGTCGGATCGCCCGCGAGAAAGGTATCCGCCAACTGGTGGAAACGCTCGACCACCTGCCCACCCGCCTCAAGGCCTGCCACCTGCTCCTGATCGGCGATGGGGAATTGGGCGAATGGGTGCGGCGACAGGCAGACCGGCGCCCGAACCTGACCTGGCTGCCCTACAGCGAATCGTCATCCCGCCTTGCCGAGATGTACTCGGCCGCCGACCTCTTCATTCACCCCGGGAAGTGGGAGACCTTCGGAATCGTCTCCCTCGAGGCCCAGGCCTGCGGATGTCGGGTCATCGGGATCGCCGGAGGCGGCCTTGAAGAATCCCTCGCTGGTGAGAGCCCCCTTATTCTGGCCCGGGCAGCCACTGGCCCGGCCATCGCGGAGGCCATCGTACGCGCTCTGGACCTCGGTGAAACCGATATCGAACGGAAACAGCGGGCCGCACGCATGGTGGAGCATTTCTCGATCGAGACGACCTTCGTTCGATTGACCGCTCTCTACCGGCATCTGATCGCCGGTGTTTCGGCAGACACCTTCAAAGTTCCCACCCACAAGGCTCATGGCGTGCAAGATCCGGCCCTACAAACCTGAAGATCGAGCGACCGTGCGGCGCATTTGCTGCGAAACCGGATTCATGGGGAACCCGATCGAACCCGTCTTCAGCGACCGGCAGCTCTTTGCGGACTTCTTCACGCGCTACTACACCGATTATGAACCCGAGAGCTCGCTCGTCGCCATCGACGAGGAGACCGGGCAATTGGTCGGCTACCTCCTGGGCTGCTTCCGCTACCGCTACAACGCGTTTCGCCAGAACCTGCTCATCGCCACCCGGGTGGTCCCGAAGGCCCTCCTTCGCTATCTGGCCGGCCGCTACGACAGGCAGAGCCGGCGATTCCTTTACTGGGTAGTCTTCAAATCCAGCTTGCAAACTCCAAAAGCGGTACCCCGGGCCGCGCATTTCCACTTCAATTTGCTTCCTCCTTACCGGACCGGCAAAGCCGGGCGGAGATTGGTCTTCACCTATATCGACAACGTCAAAGCCCGCGGCGCAAGGGCCGTTTTCGGGCAGATACAGATCCAGGACGACAAGCGCACAAGGTTCTTCGAGCGTTACGGATTCACGTTTATCGACAAGAAACGGATCACCAAGTTCGACCTCCACTACGGCAAGGCGGTTTACGTGGCGACCCTCTGCAAATTTTTCGATGCCTGACGCAAACCGCTCACTGATCGTTTCCTTTCATGATCTCCATCCGGGAAGCCGGGCAGCCTGTGAACGCTTCCTGGAACTGGCCGAGGAAGCCGGCGTCCGCCACCAATCGCTTCTGGTGGTCCCACGATGGCATGGGGGTCCGGCATTCAACCAGGATGCCGATTTCGTGGGTTGGCTTCACGATCTCACCGACGCCGGCCACGACATCTGCCTCCATGGAAACACCCATGCGGCCGATGAGATTCGAGGGGGACCGGTCGCCCGATTGATGGCTCGATTCTACACCAACAGCGAAGGCGAATTCTACCAGTTGACCCGGGATGAGGCTCTCCGGAAACTGGATGACGGTCTCGAGCTTTTTGATCGCGCGAACCTCTCCGTTCACGGATTCACCGCCCCGGCCT
This sequence comes from Verrucomicrobiota bacterium, assembly GCA_003641745.1. Classification (GTDB taxonomy): domain Bacteria; phylum Verrucomicrobiota; class Verrucomicrobiia; order Opitutales; family Opitutaceae; genus B12-G4. The sequence continues at coordinate 12,414 of QNAI01000019.1, forward strand.
GGCTCCTGAGTCCGTCCGGCCGCGAGGCTCTTCGGAGGCGGGGCTTCCACTACAATACGCTTTTCGGCCGGGTCGAACTGTTACAGGAGGACGGCTCGATCGCGGCCCCCACCCTGGTTTTCAGTTGCCGTAGCGCCTGGCGACGCCTGACCTCAATCTACTGGACCCGGTTCTGGATGCGGATTCATAGCAGAGCCCCCGTTCTCAGACTGGCCGTCCACCCCTGCGACCTGGACCATCCATCCATCCTGAAATCCGTCCTTTGCCTTCTCCATCGGGCTCTGGAGGACCGTCGGCCGATGACCTATCGCGACCTCGCACCTGCCTCGGCCACATCGCTGACGCCATTGGGATGAAACCATTGCGGACCCTCAATCGCAGGAGCCTGACCCGTTACCTGCTGCAGGCGGTGACCTTGGGAGCCATCGCTTCGGTTGGCGTTTTCGTTTTCACCGTGCGGGAAGATACCTGGGAACAGATCAAGCAATTCCACTGGCCGCTCCTTCCCCTGCTTTTCGGCACTGTCTTCCTGGCCTGGTTATGCAACGGCGGGCGCGTACTGGTCCTGTCCCGCGCTCTTGGTTACGATCTCAAGTTTCGCCAGGCCATCGCGGTGTCGATGTCGGCCGAATTCGGCATCGCGGCGACCCCGGCCGGGGTCGGCGGAACCGTCCTGCGGCTGGCCCTGCTGCGCCAGGCCAACATACCCCTGACCAAGGGCGGTTCGATGCTCGCGACGGACGTGGCGGTGGATCTCGCCTTCTTCACCTTGATTACGCCGATCGCCATCTTTGTCATCCTGAAAGACCCGTTCTTCGGAGGTCTGCTCCAGGAAGCGGATGATCTTCACGTCATCGGTGTGATCTCGGCCGTGGTCCTGATCACCGCCGGCCTGATCTTTCTGGTCAGCCGACCGGGAATCCAACGCATCACGCAACGGTGGGCGGGCAGCTTCGCCTACGGTCGCCAAAAACGATGGCCGGCCCGCATTCGCGGCATGCGCTGGGCGGTCGCAAAAAGCGCGCGCCGGGTCATCACTTCCCTCCGGTTCATTTTCCTGAGGAGGAAAGGTGCGCTCTTCATCGATTTCATCTTCGCATCGATCCAGTGGTGTTGTCGCTACGGTCTGCTCCCCCTCGTCCTTTTCGCATTCGGGACCACCGCCAACCCCTTTCCTCTCTTCCTGATCCAAGGTATCCTGTTCAGCCTGTCCCTGGTCATTGTGCTTCCGGGCGGCGGCGGCAGCGTGGAGGTCCTCGCGGGCATCATCCTGCCGCAGTTCGCCCCGCTCGCCCTGGTCGGGGTCATCCTGATGACGTGGCGTTTCTTCTCCTACCACCTTTACCTCCTCGGCGGAGGCCTGGTCTTTTTCTGGACCTGTTCGCGCCTCAATCGGGTCTTTCCACAACGAGAAGAAATCGAGCCGGGATCTTCACTTGGGATCGACCTGGGAGATGGGTCCTGACCAAGGCAGACAATACGCGGTATGCAAGAATGGCACTTGGTTGAGGCTGATTCAGGAGGGAATACGGTCAACTTGGCGTCGAGGGGGTCAAAGCACATATCTCGCATTGGCATGCAAGATATTGAGCAATGACCCCGTGGGTTGTTTTTCATCGGAAAGCTTCAGATCGGTGTCTGACTCAGTGCCATTCAAGATGAGGTCGACCGGATGAAAGGCTCGTCCAACCGCGTTCTGCGACGAACGGTTTTCTTCACCCTCGCCCTCCTGGCCACAAGCGGGTTTTTCGCCCTGTTGCCGCAGCAGGAGACCGCGTTTGCCGATGCCGGGGTGACCACCCATTGGACATCCGTCCTGCCTCCGGTCATCGCCATCCTGGTGGCACTCTTCTACCGCAGCCTGATTGCCGCCCTGACCACGGCTTTTCTAACCGGATCGGTTCTCGCATTCGGATTCACCCTGCGGACGTTGCCGACCGCCGTGGACGAATTCGTGATCGGCAACCTCCAGGCGCGATTCAACATCTATATTTTCGGATTCCTCTTCGTATTGGTTGGCCTGATCCATGTGATCAACCGAAACGGAGGCATCCAGGGGGCGATCCGGCAGATCGAACGCCTGGTGCGAGGCCCTCGCTCGGCCAAAGTGTCTGTGGGTCTGGCCGGACTCGCAGTCTTCTTCGATGATTACTCCAATACCGTCGTCGTGGGCTCAACCATGCGTTCACTGTCGGACCGGTGGAAAATTTCCAGGGAGAAGCTCGCCTATCTGGTCGACTCCACCACTGCCCCGGTGGCCGGTCTGGCGGTCATATCGACCTGGATTGCATTTGAGGTGTCGCTCTTTCAGGGCGTGACTGAGCAGCTCGGTCTGGAAATCGGCGGATATGACCTGTTTCTGACCATCCTGCCCCTTCGATTCTACTGCCTGGCCACCCTTGCCTTTGTGTTTCTGACCTCGGCGATGAATCGTGATTTCGGACCGATGCTTCGGGCGGAGCGCCGGGCCGCCACGACCGGAGAGCTTGTCGCCCCCGGGTCGCGCCCCCTGGTCTCATCCTACCCTGCCATAAACCTCGAAAACCACCCGCCCGCCCACTGGCTCCATGCCGTCCTACCGCTCGCGGTCGTCATCCTGGGCGCCTTCGGAGGTATTATCTTCTACGGCTACCTGCTGCTACGTGAATCAGGGAGCCCTTTCTCGGTATTTTCGCCCACCGACCTCCGGCGATCCTTCGGTGCGGTATCCGCCGCTTACGAAACCGGAGGCGTCATGATGGTGCTCTTCCTGGCTGCTGTCGCCGGAAGTCTGGTCGCGATCGTCCTCAGTATCGCCCGCAGGTTGCTCACCTGGAAAGAGGCTCTTGGGTGCTACGTCAAAACTCTGCGGTTCCTGGGAATGGCCATATTCATCCTCGTGATGGCCTGGTCGATGAAATCGATCTGCGGGGACGCCCTCCATACCGACCTCTATCTCCTCTCAGTGGTCGGAGATCAGATTCCGGCGGGCCTGGTACCATTGGTGACCTTCCTGCTTGCCGCCGGCATGTCGTTCGCTCTTGGAACCAGCTGGGGAACCATGGGAATCCTGATCCCCATTCTTCTACCTTTTGCCCACGCGGTCGGCACCGCTGAGGGAGCCGGCACCAGCATCTTCATATTGACCGCCGCTGCCATCCTGGACGGCGCAATCTTCGGTGATCACTGCAGCCCCATCAGCGACACGACCGTGCTCTCGTCGCTTTCCACCGGCTGCGACCATCTCGACCACGTCAACACCCAGCTGGTCTATGCCCTGACCTCAATGCTGGGGGCCGCATCGCTCGGATACCTGGCCGCCGGGTTTGGAGCCGGCGGCGCCGTCTTTTACCTGGGCTTCCCAGTCGCCGCCGTCCTCCTGCTCGTTCTGGTCGGCCGGAATCCGCTCAGATCCGCCTGAGGGACCGCAACAAAATAACTCACATAATCTGCTGGTCTTTTCGGCGGGCAACGGTGTTGGATTTAGGCTCAGATAGCCCGCACTATTCGCCCGAACCCGCCTTGTTGCTCCCCGATAATTCTGCGCATCTTTAGGGCACCTTGACTAATTGGAGATTGTCATCGTCTCAAATAAATCAAAGTGCCCTTTAGTAACTTATTTCGTGACGGCCCCTGAGAATCTGTCGAACCCGGGTCTGTTTTCCAAGGTTTCCGTCGCTCGGATTCAGCGTCCGGAGCGGTTTTCCTACCGAAAGAGCCTCCCCAACTGCGAATGGCAGTCAAATATCGCCCATTTCTGCCGTTTAGAAGCCCTTGGAACCCTCGTGTCTCATTCGAACCCAACCCAACTGTGAAACAGACACTCTCGATATTAACATTTCTCGCTATTGCGGTCGCCTCCCTCGGAGACGCCATTGAATTCACCTGGCCCACGCCCAACGATGCCTGGGCCATGGGAAAGGGCCCGGAAGCCTATATCCTTTCGCGCGAACCGGGCAACCCGGACTCCGGTAAGTTTGGCTGCACGTTGAACAGCGGCATGGTCTTTCACGACGGCATCGATCTGAAGCCCCTCCAATGGGATTGGATGGATGAACCGACCGACCCCGTTCGCTCCGTCATGCCCGGCGTTGTGCGCTACATCAATCGCGATCGCAACAAGAGTGAGTGGGGACAGTACGTCGTGATCGAACACCACCTGCTCGATCCGAAACTGGTGAGTGTTTACAGTCATCTCCGCAGCATTCCGATCGAACTCAAAGTTGGTGAAACAGTCAAAGAGGGTCAGACCATCGGAATTCTCGGTCGGACCAGACCCGGAAATTTCAATCTTCCCAAGGCCCAGGCCCACCTCCACTTCGAGGTCGCCCTGAAACTCTCGGATTCATTCCCTCTATGGTACGGTCGCCAGGAAACATCCGGACCGAACAAGAATGGCGTCTGGAACCCTCGGAACCTCGTCGCCATCGATTTCCTCGACCTGGTCGAGAACCTCAAGGCCGGCGAGACCGACACCATCCAGCACTATTTCTTCATGGAACCGATCGCCGTCTCCCTGAAAGTCCAGTCACTCAAGAAGCCCGATTTCATCCGACGTTATCCCGAATTGATCGGAGAGTCGTCAAACCAGAGCGAGGTCCATGGTTGGCAGATCAACTTCAATGCCTATGGGCTCCCGTCCGCCTGGCGCGCGTTGACCAAGAACGAGGTGGTCACGATGGGACCGAATCCCACAGAAGTGGTCTACCACGATCCGAACGAGCTGAGCAGATTCCCCTGCAACGAACTGATTGAAGCGAATTGGCAGGGTGCAGTCGTGGCCGGTCCGCGCCTGCTCGAAATCGTCAGTATAATCTTTGACCTCTGATTCCGTTTACAGGCACGGCACTTTGAAACGCCTGCCTTCGCCTTCCGGATTCCCCGGGTAAGGGTTACCAGATGGCAGTGGGTCCGCGTGGAACGGCGATCCCTTCGGACTCCGCCGATGAGGTCGTATCCATGAATGAGGAATACGGTTTCACCGGCGCGTAAGCGGGTTTCAACTGCCCGTTCGGATCCAGGAACTGTGACCGCCATTCACGGTAATCCACAAGGATCCGATCAAATTCCGCCCGCGTTTCAAATCGGGCCACCCGGCGCTTGAAGAAGACGGCCGGACCAAACTGCCGGGCATACCAAGGGGCCATTTTTCGGAACAGTCGACAACCGAGAGCCTCGCCATAAAACGTGATCATACGCTCAAGATGACCGCACATTACCCCGATTCGTTCCTCAAAATCGGGATCTTGAGGCATTTCACCCGTACAGAAACAGCGCGTCGTCTGGGAAAAGATCCATGGATTGGTGAACGCGCCGCGACCGACACTCACGCCGGCGCAACCCGTCTCCGACAACATTCGCGCCGCCGCCGCCGGAGTGGTGACATCGCCATTGCCTATCACCGGTATCGACCGGACGGCCGCGGCCACGGCTCGTATGCCCTTCAGGTCGACCCGCCCCGAAAATCCCTGGGCCCGGGTGCGGCCGTGCACGAACACCGCGGCCGCACCGGCATCTTCCAGCGCACGTGCAAGATCGGGTGCCGTCAGGTCGCAGGCATTCCAGCCGAGGCGCATCTTGGCCGTAACAGGAATCTGAAGTGACTCCACCATCGAGCCGATCAGATCGGCCGCGGCCTTCGGGTTGGTCATCAGAATCGCGCCGCTGCCCGTTCGGGTAACCTTCTTCACGGGGCAACCCATATTGACGTCGATGGCTGCGATTCCCATTTCCTCCAGCATGCGGGCCGCTTCCCCCATGGCGATCGGATCGGCTCCGAACAACTGAACCGCCAGCGGGGTATCCGCCGCACAGGTTGCGACCAGCTTCAGGGCACCCGGATTCCTGCGCAGCAGCGAGTGCACATTGACCAGATCGGTGGTGGCCAGGTCCAGTCCTCCGAGTTCGCGGACCGTCAGTCGGAATGGGAGTGTCGTGTAACCAGCCAGTGGGGACAGAAACAGGTTTGATTTCAGGCGCAACGATCCGAACTTCAGGGGCCGTATGCCGCTTCCCCAATCCACGCTCTTACCCACATGGGGTATCGCGTTCTGAGCTTGATCACTGGACACGGCAGGAGGGCTTTGGTCTTGGATGGCTGACGAAGCCCCAACCTACGCTTCACCCGTTCATGCGCAAGTCCGGACGAGAGAGGAAACCCTCCGCCGGTCGAACCGGTTTCCTGCCAACCCGACATCACCCTGCCACGGGCAACGGACCTCCAATAGATCGCAGGATCAGATTTCTGAAAAAAAACTGCGACTCGTCCAGGTGCTCCGGTGTTCTCTGCACATAACCAAAATCAGAACCACCTCAAAAAAGGAAACCATCATGACAGTCTTAATCATCTACTCTCTCATCAGCCTTGCGGGATGCGCCTCCATGGCCGTCCTTGACCTTCGAAAGACATCCCGTCGCACCTGAACCGCGAATCCCATCGCTCCGAATTATCGATACATACCGAGCCGAGAGGACCGGAAGCCGAAGAGACCGTCAATTGTGCGGGATCCCGGCCCCGGTCCGATTCGGTGGTTCGAGCGCAATCATGCAAGCCGCGATCGGATCGACGGGCCGTTCCCATGGCGAAGTGCTTCTTCGGGGGCTATTTCGCCCTGCTCCACCAACTTGGCCAGGGAACGTTCCATCGTGATCATCCCCTCCTTCGCTTGCGTCTCGATACCCGACTGAATCTGCTGCCATACCCCGTTTCTGATCAGATTGCCCATCCCCGCGGTGTTCTTGAGGATCTCCATTGCCAGGCGCCTTCCCCGTCCATCCGCACGGGTGACCAGTTTCTGACCGATCACCCAGGTCAGGCTGAACGAGAGCTGTGAGCAGAGCTCCTTGAACCGCTCCGGTGGGAAGAGATCCACGATTCGCGAAAGGGCACCCTTGGTATCCTTGGTGTGGAGGGTCGAAAAAACCAGGTGCCCGGTCTCCGCCGCAGTCAGGACCAGACCGGCCGTCTCCCGGTCGCGCATCTCGCCCACAAAGATGATGTCGGGATCTTCTCGAAGACCGCTTCGCAGGCCTCCGGCAAACGAACCGACATGAAGCCCGACCTGCCGCTGCGAGACCAATGCCCGCTCGTTCGGCAGAATGTACTCGATAGGGTCCTCGAGCGTAATGATCCGGACCGCCCGATGGCGCCCGATATAGCGCAGCAGACTGGCGATGGTGGTTGATTTGCCACTTCCGGTGATACCAGTCACCAGGACCAGACCTTGCTGCATGTCGACGATTTCGCGCCAGACACGCTCCGAGGGAAATCCGAGATCCCGAGGCTGCGGGATATCACGGGGCAGAACCCGAAATACACAGGCCAACCCCTCGCGTTCGACAAATGCATTGAGACGAAAACTCGTGGCGCGTTCCCCCCAGTCGAAGGATGCATCCACGTCCTCCGGGGGCTGTCGGCGAAGGCCGGCGATCGCCTTCTCGCCCAGAACCGGGGCCAGCAAAGCCTCCATGATCTCATCGGACAAGGGGGTCGCCCCGGCGATCGGCACCAATTCCCCGTCCACCCGCAGGCGGGCTGGTTGCCCCGATTTCAGGTGAAGATCTGAAACCCGCGGCACCCCACCCTCAAAGAACTCCTCCCGGAGAAAGAACTCGAGGAGATCCAACAGACCGCAGAGCCGTTCACCCACCCGGTAGACGCGCCGATTGAGTTCTGGAGTCATTCGGAGAAAGAAGCAGAAACGGGAGCCAAGTCGAATACCGAATCGAAGAACGCGCCATTGATCGGCGGCCATCGCGATCGGGCGCCCGTGCAGATCCGCACCCCAACGGGCACTTTGATTAATTCGAGACGGTCAGCGCGGCAAGGCTTTGGGCGTCGGGCAAGGCCCTTATGTCTACCAGATGTCTTCCTGGTAAAGCCGAACCAGAATGGTGTAGGCAACCACGCCCTTGGTGTCCGACTCGAACATCACGTCCCTGAAGTCCGCCGCCGGGATCTCGAGCGACTCGAAGAACGGTTTCTCCAATCCGGTCGAACCCACCATGCGGAAAGTGCAATCCTGTTGCAGGAGAAGCGGTTCATCGGTCAGATTCTGGACCCGCGCCCAGACCCGGATACGTCCATCCTCGATCGGGTGTGCTTCCACCCGGGCAAGCGTGACCAGATCGGTGTAGGCTTTCGAAACCACTTTGAGATCGGGGACGAGCACGGCCCCCGTCCAATTGCGGAAGATCTGGTAGGGCTGGTCATTGACATTCTTCGGGACGACCGTCGGGACCGGTACTCGAGCCGGACGATCGGCCCGGATCACCTGCACAATCTTCGGGGCGGGCGCACCTTCGGCCAGGTAGTCAAGAGACTCCTCGAAATAGGTTCTGTCATCGATGGTGTGGGGAAGGACCACCTTCGCCTCCTCTACGTCCGGATTGATCAGGATCTTGGCCTCCCGGGGAATGCGCGGACCGCTGTTGCGCCAAGCGTCCCAGACAAAGAAACCGCTAATTGCGATGACAAGAGCTAGAATGATGATACCGACCGGCCGCATGATGAGTGCCTTTTGAATATGTTGGAGCGTCCCACAACCTGAGAGCCAGGTTCCAGGAGGTTGTATCGACGCAGGATTACAGAAATTTAGCATTCCCCACACGGGGTCATTCCTTGCAGTCGTGCATGCCAATGCGGGATTGCAAGGTTTGACCCCTTCGAATGGAAGCAACCCGGTCGAGATTGGCATTGTTCGATCGACCCGGACAGGATTACTCTGCGGTCATGGTCCTGACCCAATCCACCCCATTCAGGTCCTATATGGACACGATCGGAACCGTCGATCGGGTCGGGATCGAGGAGCGGGTATCGAAATTCACCACCCGCAGTATCAAGCGGAAGTCGAAGCTCTGGGGGCTCTATCGGGCCGTTTCCATGGTCGACCTGACCACGCTCGAAGGCAAGGACACACCGGGTCGAATTGCCTCCCTTTGTTCCAAGGCACAACGGCCGCTCAAGGACAGCGATGTACCGTCGGTGGCGGCCGTCTGCATCTATCCTTCCATGGTGGCCGCGGCGCGCAAGGTGCTCGGAACCGATACGGATGTCCGGATTGCTTCGGTCGCCACGTCTTTCCCTTCCGGACAGGCGCCGCTATCCAGTCGCCTCGAGGAAGTCAGGAACGCCGTGGCCGATGGCGCGGATGAGATCGACATGGTCATCAACCGCGGTCTTTTTCTTTCCGGTGCGTTTGCCGCCCTTCAGGATGAGATTTCGACTGTGGTCGAGGCATGCGGCCGGGCAACCCTCAAGGTCATTCTCGAAGTGGGTGAGTTGGAGACCTTTGACAATATTCGACTGGCTTCCTTTCTGGCCATGGAACGGATCCGCCCCGGTGATTTCATAAAAACCAGCACTGGGAAAACGCCGGTAAACGCCTCGTTGGCAAATCATCAGGTGATGATTGAGGCGATAAGAGACTTCGCCCTCGGAACCGGAAAGGTGATTTCGATGAAACCTGCCGGCGGGATCAAATCCGCCAAACAGGCGCTCCACTTTCTCGTTGCGGTCAAGGAAACCCTGGGCGACACCTGGCTCGATAACCGCCACTACCGCTTCGGAGCCAGCACTCTTCTCAATGACCTGCTCCGGCAGATCGTGAAAGCGAAGACCGGAAACTACCAGGCCCCGTATGCTTTCAGCGATTCATCGGAAAGCTACTGACTCTTCGGACATGGACACCTCAACCAACGATTCCAACGCTGCCGGCACCCGTGAGGCTTCGTCGGCCCGCCTGATTTTCGGCGACCTCTGGGAATTCGATCCCGCCCCTGAATCGGCCGATCCCAGGATCGAACCCGGCTACGACCTGTTCATAGGCGGGAACAACGTCCCGCCCAAATCCGGCGAGCACTTTGATTCGATCAATCCGGCCAACGAAACGGTTGTTTCCAGTATTCCCGAAGCCGGGCGCGCCGACGTCGACGATGCCTTCCAGGCCGCCGACAAGGCCTACCGTACCGTCTGGTCACGCATGCCCGGACGCGAACGGGGCAAGTATCTCTTCCGGATTGCACGTCTTCTCCAGGATCGGGCCCGCGAATTCGCAGTCGCCGAGACCATCGATGGCGGAAAACCCATTCGGGAGTCCCGCGACTTCGACCTGCCGATGGCCGCTGCCCACTTTTTCTATCACGCCGGCTGGGCCGATAAACTCGTTTACGCGGCTCCGGGAAGCACACCGCAACCCCACGGAGTGGTGGGCCAGATCATCCCGTGGAACTTCCCCTTGCTCATGCTCGCCTGGAAGGTCGCACCCGCCCTGGCCGCCGGAAACTGTGTCGTCCTCAAGCCGGCTGAAACGACTTCGATCACCGCCCTGAAATTCGCCGAGATCCTTCGCGAAGCGGAACTCCCTGATGGAGTGGTCAATATCGTGACGGGTGGCGGCGAGACCGGGGCCCTGGTGGCACGCCATCCATTGGCCCGCAAGGTTGCGTTCACCGGATCGACCGAAGTGGGCAAAATGCTCATGCGTGAACTGGCCGGCACCGGGAAAAAACTCACGCTCGAACTCGGAGGCAAGGCGGCCAATATCGTTTTTGAGGATGCCCCCATCGACCAGGCGGTTGAAGGGATCATCAACGGAATTTTCTTCAACCAGGGGCATGTCTGCTGCGCGGGCAGTCGTCTCCTGGTCCAGGAATCCGTCTCCGACCGCATCGTCGAAAAACTGAAGCACCGTCTGGCCGTTCTCCGGGTCGGCGACCCTCTCGACAAGAACACCGATATCGGGGCGATCAACTCCGAGCGACAACTCGGCAAGATCCATGAGCTGGTGCGTTCGGGTGTCCTGGAAGGCGCCACTCTCTATCAGCCCGCCTGCGACCTGCCGGAAACCGGCTTCTTCTTTCCCCCGACTCTGTTCACCGGCGTCAGCCAGAGCCACCGCATCGCCCGGGAGGAGATATTCGGGCCCGTCCTCAGTGTCCTGACCTTCCGAACCGTGGATGAGGCGGTCGAAAAGGCGAATAACACCGCCTACGGCCTTTCGGCCGGCGTCTGGACCGACAAGGGTTCGCGCATCCTCAAAATGAGCACCGCCCTCAAGGCCGGCGTGGTCTGGGCCAATACTTTCAACAAATTCGACCCTGCGTCCCCATTTGGCGGATACAAGGAAAGCGGCTTCGGTCGCGAGGGAGGCCTTCAGGGCCTGCTCGACTATCTCAATCTCGACCCCTGAGCGGTTTTCCCATGGCACGCTTACCCGTAAACAAAACACCCAAGGTCTATGTCGGCGGCGCGTTCATCCGCTCCGAAAGCGGCCGCACCTACCCACTCCATCGACCGAGTGGTCGCCGAGGACCCGGTTCCTTCCTCGCCCATATTCCTCAGTGCACCCGAAAGGATCTGCGCAACGCGGTCGAGGTCGCGGCCAGGGCCATCCCCGGATGGGCGGGGCGTTCACCCTACAATCGCGCCCAGATTCTCTACCGCCTGGCCGAGATGATGGAGTCTCGCCTCGAGGAGATGGCCCATGCCATTTCCATCTCGACCGGCCTGCGGCGCAGTCGCGCCCAGCGCGAGGTCTCGGTCTCGATCGACCGCCTCGTCTACTACGCCGGATGGGCGGACAAATTTGAACAGGTTCTCGGGAGTACCAATCCGGTGGCCGGACCCTATTTCAACTTCACCGTCTGCGAGCCGATGGGCGTCATCGGTGTTGTCGCCGGAACCCAATCGCCCCTGCTGGGCTTGATCAGCCAGGTCGTGCCGGCCATCACGTCGGGCAATGCCGTCGTCGCCCTCGCTTCCGAAGCCCACCCCTTCCCGGCCATCGTCCTGGGTGAGATCCTGGCCGTTTCCGACCTGCCGGCGGGTGTGGTCAATCTATTGACCGGTTCGCGCAGCGAAATCCTTCCAACCTTTGCCACCCACGCCCAACTCCGAGGGCTCGACGCAGTCATCGAATCGCCGGATGAAAAGCGTGAACTTGGCCTCGGAGCGGCCGAAAGCGTCAAGCGGCTTCACTGCCGCGAAAACCCGACCTGGTCGACTGAAGACGCAGAATCAATCAGCGAAATTCGGCGCACGGTCGAATTCAAAACCATCTGGCACCCGGTCGGTGCGTGACTCATGCGACGCCTGATCATCTGTTGCGATGGAAGCTGGCACCACCTCTCATCCAAGTACCCGACCAACGTGGTGAAACTCGCCCAGGCGGTCAAACGACGCGACGGAAAAAACATTCCCCAAGTGGTTCATTACAGCGAGGGTGTCGGCGCGGGGAACCGGAGCCGGATCCGTGGTGTCATCGGTCTTGGCCTGGATGAGGATATCATCGAGGCCTACACCTTCCTTGCCCTGAATCACGAACCCGGCGACGAGGTCTACCTATTCGGATTCAGTCGCGGGGCCTATACCGTGCGAAGCCTGGCCGGAATGATCCACTGTTGCGGGCTGGTCGAACGAGAGCAGATGCGGAAAATACCGGATGCCTACAAACTCTACCGTGATCGCGGCGAGAGCCCGCGGGCACCAAAAGCCTGCCAGTTTCGCGAGACCCATTGCGTTCAGGTCCCAATCGAGGTTCTGGGCTGTTGGGACACGGTGGGCGCACTCGGTTTCCCCATCGAGATACCAGGCCTCTCGATCGATCGACTGTTCAACAAACGATTCGCCTTTCACGATACCCGGATCAACCCGTCCGTGAAACACGCCTTTCACGCCAAGGCAATCGACGAGCGACGGGAAGTCTTCAAGGTCACCCCTATGAAACAGGGTACCCGGCGCGGGCAGGTCATCGAGGAGGCTTGGTTTCCCGGTGACCACAGTTGCATCGGGGGCGGCCGGAAACCCAAGGCCCCACTCGCGAATCGATGCCTGGTCTGGATGCTTGAACGCATCGAGGCCCATGGTCTCGGGTTGGCCACCGATCTGGATCGGGTGGAGGGAGGCACCCCCCAGGACCATTCCATCAGGTTCGACAACACCATCCGTGGATTCTATCGTCTGACCAGGGCAAAAATGCGCTCGATAACCGGAACATTTGGAAATCTCGACATCTCGGTAAAGCGTCGCTGGCGCGACTGCCCCGACTACCGGCCGGCGAACCTGAGCCGCCGTTTTCGAAGCCGCCTGGATAATTGGACAGAATAATCGAACCCACGTAGAACCCATTGCAGATCATGAACATCCCCTCCTTCTGTTCGCCCCTATTCCTGCTCCTGTTGCCTGCCTGTTTCAGCTCATTGCTCGGTGAGAGCGGTGGCAAGGTAGCCGCTGATCAGCCGACCCAGCTCATGCATGCGCCCGCCGGCGAGAAATATGTCCAACTCGATGTCCAAGGGACAACCATCTTGCCCAACGGGCGGCTTATCACCCCCACCGGGCGGATGATACGGATCAAACCACATCCTTACGGATTGGCCAGCAGCTCTGATTGGGTAGTGACCGTCAGCAGCGATGGTCCACAGCTTTCGATTCTCGATCTGCACGCCCAAAGCCAACCACAACCGACCGTCTATCGCATCCCCGAAGAAGGGACCACGCACAAAGGGATCCTGGACGCCGCGTTCATGGGCCTTGCCATCGATGCAAAGACGCAGGTGCTCTATGTGGCGGGCGGGAAAGCCTGGAGCGTGGTGGCGTTCGATCTGAACACGCGCGAACGCCTCTTCGAGATCGACGCAGCGCATGACTCGGATGGCCGGAAGTTTGAACACGGCTATCTCGGCGATCTGAGACTGACCCGCGATGGCAACTGGATCTTCGCCGTCGATCAGTCAAACTACCGACTCCTGGTGATCGACGTCGCCAAGCGACTCGTCGCCCGTTCGATCGGGGTCGGCCGTTCCCCGTTCGGCTTGACCCTTTCGCCCGACGAAAACCGGGCTTACGTGGCCAACGTCGGTATCTACGAGTACTCCTATTTTCTGGACGAAGACGGAAACAGGGCCGAACTGCCGTTTCCGCCGTTCGGCGTTCCTTCACGCGAAGCCCGCGAGGGTGTCGTCGTGAACGGGATCAAGGTCCCCGGCCTGGGCAATCCCAACGACGTGCGCGGCATGTCGGTCTGGACGATCGACATTTCAGAACGAGGTGGTGAACGGGTTGTCTCCAGAGAAAACACCGGCCACCTGGTCGGTGAGCCGCTCGAAGAATTCCCCGCCGTTGGCGGAAGCAGCCCCAATTCGCTTGTCGCAACCGAAGATCACATCTTTGTCTCCAATGGCAGCAACGACTCCATCACGGTCCTCGATGCGAAAACGGGGAAGCGCACCGCGGAGATTGATCTGCTGCTTGATCGTCGACTCGACAGGTATCGAGGGATGATTCCCTTCGGGCTGGCACTTTCTCCCCGGCACGATTATCTCTATGTCGCCGAAGCGGGAATCAATGCGATCGGCGTGATCCGTGTGAGCGACCTGCAGGTGCTGGGTCATATTCCCACGGCCTGGTTTCCCAGCAAACTGTCCGTGTCGCAGGACGGGAAGCAACTCTATGTGGCGTGCGCCAAGGGCATCGGCTCCGGCCCGAACGCCGGCCCGGGACATCAACCTGGGGACCCCACGGGCATCGGCAGTTTGATGCGCGGCTACATCAACATCATTGATCTACCGAACTCGTCCGAAGAAATGAAACGACTCACCGAACGGGTCGTTGCGAACAATGTCGCATTCTCCGATACGGGCAGCGATCCGCGTCGGCCCGGTTTTCCCGTTCCGCCATTTTCGTCAGCGTGGAGGAGTCCGATAAAACATGTTATATACGTCACGAAGGAGAATCGCACCTACGACGAGATTTTTGGAGTCCTGCCAGGAGGTCGTGGCGACCCGGAACTCTGCCGACTGGGGCGACCAATCGACGTGGTCAATGAAAGTGGAACCATGAAAGTGGAAGACGTCGTCCTCATGCCGAATCACTTGGCGCTGGCGAAACGGTTCGCCGTGAACGACAACTTCTATTGCGATTCCGACCACTCGGCCGACGGCCATCGGTGGCTGGTCGGCACCTACCCCAACGAATTCATGGAGGCGCGTATCGGCGAGTCGGCCGAAGGCGACGGGCCGGGTAACCATTCTTTTGTAGGAGCGTCCGGCGCCATCTATCCGGAAGACTACAACGAGGCAGGCTCCATCTGGGAACACTTCGAACGCCATCGGGTGTCGTTCTGGAATTTTGGGCTCGGATTCGAATTCAAGCCGGGAAAGGAAAAACGGGAGTACATATACACCGGCATCCGTCTGACCATTAATTATCCCATGCCGAAGGCGCTGTTCGAAAATACCTCACGGGAATTCGCCACCTACAACACCAATATACCCGACCAGTTTCGCATGGATATGTTCGAGAAGGAATTCCACGAAAAGTGGACCTCCGGCAGGGAACCGTTTCCCCGTGTCATTACCATGATGCTTCCCAATGACCATGGCGCTCGCGAACGTCCCGAAGAGGGCTATCCATTCTGGGGATCGTACATGAGCGACAACGACCTGGCCCTGGGCCGCCTGGTTGAACTGATCAGCAAGAGTCGCTTTTGGAAAGATACCGTCATTCTCGTAACCGAGGACGACGCCCAGGGCTATCGTGACACGGTCGATGCTCATCGATCGATCTGCATGGTCATCAGCCCATACGCAAAGCGGGACTATGTATCCCACACCCATAGCAGCACGGCGAGCCTGCTGAAGACGCTTTTTCTCATTCAAGGATTGCCACCACTCAACCAATACGACGCATGTGCCAGCGATCTGGCCGATATGTTTACGGGGGAGCCCGACAACATTGCTCCCTACAAGGCCTTGCCGGTCAATGCTTCGGTATTCGATCGCTTTGAAGCCGTCGATCCGACGGATCCCGATTTCGACTGGGGATCGGCCGCCGATTTTGTCCCCCTGGACCACCAGCCGTTCCTCGACACCGACCGCTACGGGCACAGCGGCATGAAAGGGCATGGCCCGCGAGAAAAAGGGGAAGGCACCTTGAACGACTAGTGTGCCGGTCAAAGTGGTAGGGCGTGGCCGCCGGACGCGCCGTCGAAGGCAGGCGAATTGGACAAGCCGCCTATGGGACGTCGCGCCTGGAGATAGGAATGAGCAACTCGGCGAGGTCGGCCGGTTGTGACACCGGGAGGCGACAAGCGAAATCCTGACAGACCCGGGCCATCGGCACTTTGGATTCGCGGGCCACGATCAGGGACTCGACGGCGACTCCGGCAAAGAGGCCGTCCGGCACGACCTGCCCGTTGATCGCGTATACGGTCACCACATCGGGCAGGAACCGGTGATTGATCTCGGTACGCAAAGCCTCGAATTCAGGGTGCTCAAACGCGCCATTGAGCACGATCTCCCGTGACGTATTCACCGCCATGCCCAGGGCTGTCAGCATATAGGGCATGGCCTGCGGCGCCCTGCCCCATTGGGCGGCAAATGCCTCAATCGTTTTGCGTCCGGTTTCCTCCAGTTCGGGTCGCCCGAGCATCCGACCCAATCGCAGAAGGTTGAGTGCGGCCACCGATGATGGCGCCGGCTCCGCTCCGTCATAGTCTTCCTTCATTCGGACCAGGACACTGGGGTCGCTCGAGCCCGAATCGAAATAGCCCCCACCCGTATCATCCCAGAACAATTCATCCTGAACCCCCTGGAGTTGATGGGCCCAGTTCAGCCATTGGAGATCGCCACCCGCCTCATAGAGATCGATCAGACCCTGGATGAGGGTGGCATAATCCTCACAGAACCCCTAGACCGCACTTCGACTCCCGAGGAAATTCCGATAAAGACGCTTCGCCTCCGAATCCCAGAGATGGGTTCGAATGAAGTCTGCCGCGCGGGTGGCCGTCTCGAGGTCAGCCACGCGACCGAGCCCCCTGTGGGCACGGGCAAAAGCCGATATCATCAATCCGTTCCACGCCGTGATCACCTTATCGTCAAGCAGGGGACGCGGGCGCCGCTCGCGGAGGTCAAAAAGGGTCTTTCGGGATCGCCTGATCGAAGCCGAAGCCACCTCGACCTCCAGGTTGAATGCCTTTGCTGTTTCCTCAATCGCCGCCCTGCCGACCAGGATGTTCCTGCCGCGAAATTCGCCGTGCGGATCGTTGGCCGGATCGACATTCCCTTCTTCCTTCACCCCGTGATGGCGGATGAACAATGCTGCATCCTCACCCAGGGCGGCGCGAATCTCCTCCGCCGTCCACACGTAAAAGGCGCCCTCGGCATGTTCACCCGTCTTCGGATCGGTGCTGTCGGCGTCCTCGGCCGAGTAGAACCCGCCATCGGGATGGGTCATGTCCCGTCGCACGTAGTCAAGGATGTCCACCACAATCCCGGCCCAGGATTCGTCCCCAGTAAGTTGATACAGCTCAAGGTAGGACCGGGTCAGCTGGGCCTGGTCGTAGAGCATCTTCTCGAAGTGCGGCACATGCCAGGTGGCATCGACCGAGTAACGATGGAATCCTCCGCCGAGATGGTCGATCATCCCCCCCGAAGCCATCGCCCCATGGGTGCCGACCGACATTCTCAAGCAGACCTTGGCGGTCGAATCATCGTCCCCGCTCGTCGCCGCCAACCGGTGAAGGAGAAGCAGGTTGGAAGGCTGTGGAAATTTCGGAGCTCCCCCGAACCCTCCCCATGACTCGTCGTAGGTGCCCCGGAGGTGTTGATAACAGGATTGGATGGCTCCCGGATCGAGAGGTCCGGGCTTACGCGTGGCCCGGCCGGCGAATTGCTTGAGGGCCTTGACTGTGTTCTCACCCTGCCCGAGCACCTTCTCCCGATCCTCGTCCCACAATCGCGCAAGTTCGCGGAGAATGCTCAGAAATCCCCGCTGTCCGCCACGATCGTCGGGCGGGAAATAGGTGCCGCCGAAGATGGGTTCGAGATCGGGCGTCAACCAGACGCTCATCGGCCAGCCACCGCTCCCGGTCGTTGCCTGGACAAAGGTCATATAGACCCGGTCAACGTCCGGGCGTTCCTCGCGGTCCACCTTCACGCTGATGAAATGCGCGTTCAGGAAAGCCGCGATCTCCTCGTTCTCAAAGGATTCCCGCGCCATGACGTGACACCAGTGACAGGTGGAATAGCCGATTGAAAGAAAGATGGGCTTTTCTTCATCGCGCGCCCGGGAAAAAGCCTCTTCGCCCCAGGGATACCAGTCCACGGGATTGTCGGCATGCTGCAGCAGATAGGGGGAAGGTTCCGAGGCCAGATGGTTCAACGACATGGTTTGGGGATTTTCGGCAGAGTGGGCGACCGTGAGACCGGTCAGGACCAGTAGCAAACAGCGCTCGAGTAGCGTAACGAGGCGGCCTGCGCCGGCTGCAGGAGAAGCTGGTTCGGAAGGGGTACCCATGGGGTCAAGGGGTGTCAGGGGCTGATCAGAGTGACCTTTGGAAAGTAGGTTCGATAACGCGCGGCATCGCGGGTCAGTAGGGTAAGTTTTCCGATTTGAGCCTGGGCGCCGATGTAGAAGTCCGGGAGCGGAGCGATCTTCCCGCCCCCTCTTTTTCGATAGCGAAGGTAGGCACGACTCGCCAGCCAACTGGCTTCGTAGGGCAAGGGCAAACGAGTGAGAGGCCAGGGGTCCAACGCCCGTTCCAGCGCATTGGCGGTTCTATAGGCCGCCCCGATCTCCGCATAGATAATCGGATTAATCGCAAGCGCTTCTTCCGCGAAGGCTTCAAGCAACCTGGCTTGCGACCAATCCGCCCAATCCGGATCATCGGACAGAACATCAATCAGCACATTCGAATCGACCAGAACCATGAGGGATCAGTCCTCGGTTCGGGTCTTGCGCATGATCTGGTCAGTCGTCCGGCCTGCGTTGGCGCTTCCCCTGGTTTTTCGGATGGTCGCTTCAAGCTGCTTTACCCGGTGAGCTGAGGCTGGTTTGATGAGAACACCGTCTTGAGCCGCCTCAAAGGTGACTTCGGTCCGTGGTTTCAACCCGAATTGCTTGCGCAGCTTCTGCGGTATCGTTACCTGCCCCTTGCTCGTAAGTTTCATCAGTAATACTTTATGTTGGAAGTATTACATTGTCAATGCTCCGAGATTCCCAAATGAGTCGATGGTCAAATCTCGCATTGGCATGCAAGATGGAAGATGTCGGCAGCGCGCGGAAATAATCCGCTGCAGCCGGGCGGCTGCACAAGACTTTCGACTTTCAACCTCAGACCTTGGACCTTGGACCATAGACCTTAGACTTCCCTCCCCTCACCCCATGTCATCCGACTTCACCATCCGCGCCGCCACCCCCGATGACGCCGGGGCCATCCTTTCCTTTATCCGGGCCCTGGCCGATTATGAGAAACTCTCCGACCAGGTCACGGCGACTGAGGAAGATCTCCGGTCCAGTCTCTTCGGAGAACACCAGGTGGCCGAAGTACTCCTCGCCCATGAGGGCGCCGTCCCGGTCGGTTTCGCCATCTTCTTCCACAACTACTCCACCTTCCTCGCCAAACCCGGGATCTACCTGGAGGACCTCTTCGTCAAACCGGAGTATCGGAACAAAGGATACGGAAAGGCCCTGTTGATGCACCTGGCCCGCCTGGCCAACCAACGCGGATGCGGGCGCTTGGAGTGGTCGGTGCTGGACTGGAACACACCTTCAATCGAGTTCTACCGGGCTCTCGGTGCCCGGCCGATGGACGAGTGGACCCTGTTCCGGCTCGACGGCGATGAGTTGGGGGCATTCGGGGTTTGAAGGGAAAGGGGTCATTGTTCAGTTCTCAGTTTTCAGCCTTGACCTGTCCAGGCGGGTTCAACACAAGCGCATGAAGATGCCGCGCACGCTTCGAGTCGTCAGTCGGGATGCCTGCTATCATGTGATCAACCGCGGGAATTTCCGTCGGTTCATCTTCGACACGGATGGAGCTCGACAGGCATTCGGCAAGGCACTGGGTGAATCCTGCGAGCGTTTTGGTTGGGAGGTTCAGGCCCACTGCCTGATGGGCAATCATTTTCACCTGTGTCTGAGCACTCCGCGTGGCAACCTCTCCGAGGGAATGAGATGGTTGCAGGGAACCTTTGCCGCGCGCTTCAACCGCTTTCGCTCCGAGCAGGGCCGGCTTTTTCAAGGACGCTTCAAGTCTTTGCTGGTTGAGCCGGGAGCCCACCTGCTGGCGCTTGTTGACTATATTCATCTGAACCCAGTCAGGGCCGGGCTGGTGAAGCCTGAGCGACTGACGGGCTATCGATGGAGCAGTCTGTTTGAATTCCCCAAGATCCGAAGCCGTCCAGGATGGCTTGATGCCTCCTGGATGGATTACGCGCACGGATTGTCGGACACCCGGTCCGGTTGGAATCGCTATCGAGCCGGTCTGGTGCAAAGGGATGTTTCTGATCCGAGAGAATCTGAAACGCTCAAGAGGCTGATGACCCGCGGCTGGTGCATTGGGAGCAAATCGTTCAAGAAAGCGTGTACTTTCGATCTTCTCAGGCAGCCCGAGGTAATCCGGCTCGAAGGGGATGAACTAAGGGAATTCAATCAGATGGGTTGGGAAGACGACCTCCAGCGCTACCTGACGATCCTGAAGATCGATCCCACTGAGCTGCAATCGATGCGCAAGTCCGACCGCAGGAAAGTCGCCATCGCAGCGCGGCTCAAAAACACCTCCTCGGTGACCAATGTTTGGTTGAGCGTCAACCTGCACATGGGCAAGCCAAACGCTATTAGCGACTATTGTGGGAAATATGTCCGGACGGTTGAAGCGAACTGCCCACTCGCGAGAAAACTGAGAACTGAACAATGACCCCTTTCGCTTTCCCCTTTCGCTTTCCCCTTGTTCGACGGCCCGAAGGGACTAGTTTGCTGGCGTAGGCTCCGGCGGGATGCGACGGCCGGGGCGGGCGAGCGTTCCAGGCACCGGACGACGGCGTATGCTCCGCGTCTCGAAGCCCACACACTGTGTGTGTAGGACAGG
>QNAI01000020.1 GCA_003641745.1 Verrucomicrobiota bacterium
AAGAACCGCCGAAGGGGGCCGAGATCAGCTCAGGACATACTGCCACTGGGCCTCACGGGCCGCCCGGGCCGCCTTGAGTGCACCAATCGCGACATAGCGCTGGTAGTCCTGGCCTGCCAGGCGGACTTTGGGATTCTCGTAGCCCTCGGCGACCAGATGTTTCTGCAGTTCTGTATCGACGCCTTTGATCTGACTTCCGCCACCCGTGATGATGATGTTCTGAAGCAGCTGTTCGATCGAGTCACCCGACGCACGGGAAATCAGGGTCTTGGTCGCGGCCAGCACTTTATCGAAGAGCTGGTTGCAGGCTTTGCCGATGACATCGCCAAGTTCTATCTCGCGCGCCTTGCCGCCGATAATGACCTTGACGTCGATCGGTTTACGGCTGGCACCGACATAGGCGTGCTCCTCCTTCACCTCGCGGATCTTGAGCTCCGACAACCCACTGTCCGGATACTGCTGGTCGATCGCGGCCAGGATCTTGGTGTCGATGGCGTCTCCGGCCGACGGGAAACTGATCTGATCATCGGCGGTCGGGAAATAACCCTGGACCAGGCATAGATCCGTCGTGCCTGCACCGATGTCGATAAAGAGTGAATTGTTGACCGGGTCAACGTAGCTCGGCTGACCGATTCGGGCGTCATCGCGCACGCCCAGAGCCGCCAGGAATGGCTCGGGGATAAGCAGAAGACGGTCAAAAATCCCTGCCACTACATGGCGAAGGTCTTCACGCGCCTCACTGCCCGCATTGGCCGGCAATCCGATCACGGCCCGGATCTCGGCCGAACCACTCGGATCGACGAGACCGCGTACGTGCTGCACAAAGTCGCGGGCAGCATCCATATTGTGAATGACGCCGTCACCGAGGGGTTGGTCAAGATCGACATGGAGCCGGTTCTTGATCGCCTGTTCACCGAAGAGGACCTCGGCGTCGCCCGGAATGATTCCGTTAATGATGCCCTCCTTCACATAACCGACGACGGTCGGAACGATCTTCCCCAGCTGGATATCGTCGGCGTCGGCCGAACCGGAGATCATGCAGGACTTATTGGTTCCGAAATCGAAACCGAGAACAATGCACTGGCGCGTTGTCTTGCCTGCGGCGGGTGTGGATTCAGGTTTTTTCTGGGATGCGGCAGTGCCCGCGGCCTTGGTGGATTCGCTTGTACTCATGGAAGGATGGTATTGATTTCAGTGGTGGTATTCAATGCCTGCCCCGACAGATCAGCGGCGGCAAATGTAAAATGTCTGGTCAGCTTGGCGAAATCCGGGTCGGTTACCAGCTTGTTTAGTCCTTCTTCTGCTGGGCCAACATTCCGTCGAGAAGGTCGGCAACCGACGCCGTGCCTTTCCTCGAAGCGGGCTTCGAACCGGTGGATGTCGCCGAACGTGTCCTTCTGGACGGTTTCGCACGCTTTGAGGTCTCTCCAATCCGCCGCGTGACGAGTTCGCTGATCAGATGCGCCCGGCTGAAATCGGCCAGATCCTCCTCATACCACCGCCGTGCTTCCTCGTCGTCCGCCGAGGCACCGGCAGAAACAAGCGCCTCCTCTATCTGTGCCTCCGGCAGTCCGTTCAAAGCCGTCTCGGCCGCATCGCGTTTCAGGCAGATACGGTGGACAGATGATCGAACCTCACGGCGCAGGTCGTCGCGCGGATGTGATTCCATGGTATCGAATGTGAATGGAGTCGGAATACTCTCGAATCTACGTAATTTGGCCGGTGATTGGCAATGTGTCTCTGCGAGGGGTCTCCGGAGCAGACAGCAGAAACGCTCCAAAATTAATCAAGGTGCCCCAAAGTCATAGACCACAAACCGCCTGACATACGGCTTGACGCACTCCTCGACGAATCGCACGTGAAGAGGATGGGCCAGGTAAGCGTCTGCTGCGGCCTGATCCCGAAATGTCATCGAAATCGCCGCCGCAAAACTGTCATCGACCACGCCCCGCGGGCTGGGGACGGAAACACCGCTTCGGAACTCCATCGCACCCGGAACTTCAGTCAGGAGCTCCCGAGCGCCCGCCGCGATCTTTTCCCTCGCTTCCCCCGAGGGCTTGTCGGTCCAGAATACAACGACATGGGTAATCATGCGGCGACTCTGTGGTTTTCGAGCCCCGAAATGCAATATCAGGATGAGGTTACTGGAATCGGCCTGCGAAAGATGCAACTTTCGAGAGCCCAACCGGGTAATGCTGTTGGTTCTGTCCGGATTCGTATGCTTGAAACCATTCGGGCGACCATCTAGAAATCGTGCGATTCGACCGCGTTCATGGAATCCCCCATCATCGAAACCAACTCCCTGACCAAGAAGTACGGAAATGTGGTCGCCCTGGACAAAGTCAATCTGCGGATCATGCCGGGACGGATCGGCCTGCTCGGACCCAACGGAGCGGGCAAAACGACCTTGATCAAGTGTCTGCTGCAGCTCGAGACCATGACCGAGGGAGCCGCTCACCTTCTCGGCCATCCGATCGACACCGAGGGCCGAGAGGCTCGGACCCGGGTGGGATACGCGCCCGAAATAGACTGCCATATTCCGGGGATGGCCGGTTGCGAATATGTCACCTATTGCGCCGAATTGAGCGGACTGCCCTTTGACCATGCGCGGCAACGTGCCCACGAGATGCTCGATTATGTCGGGATGGGCCAGGAGCGCTACCGATTGATCGACACCTATTCGACCGGGATGCGCCAACGCATCAAACTGGCCCAGGCCATTGTCCACGACCCGGAGATCCTGTTTCTGGACGAACCCACCAACGGACTCGACCCGAAGGGCCAGGAGCAGATGCTGCAACTCATCCACGAACTCGGTACCCGACACGGAATGAGCGTCGTTTTTTCGTCCCACCTGCTTCACGAAGTCGAACGCGTCTGCGATCAGATCGTCATCATCGGCAAAGGTCGAGTCCTGGTCCATGATTCGCTCGAGACCCTGCGCGACAAACGAAGGGGTTCAGCCGAAGTCGTGGTCGCCGCACACCACGAGATAGTCCTGAGCGCCTTTACCGGACACCAGTGGCCCTGCGAGACCCTCGCCAACGGAAATATCAAGGTCGCACACGGCAGTGAAACCGTGAACCCGATTCTGTCCGTCCTGCGTTTAATCGGTATTACGCCGCTCGAAGTCATACCCAGCCCAAATGCCCTTCAGGAGCATTTTATCGAATCCCTGAAGACGGGCGAAAACTGAAAATGGCGCTTCTGGAAACAGGATACCGCCCTTGGCACGGTCAAGTTCAGAATGTCTGGAAACGGCGGGCCGTGGTCGCCCGGCACACCATGAGGACCTGTCTGCGGGGCCGGGTGGTGCGATTCCTCGTAATCGTTCCCTGGGTCCTGGCCCTGGTGACCGTGATCGCTTACTTTGGAGTCGGGCAGATCCTGGTCCCGGACGGGTTGATGGAGCCCCTGAATTTCTATCTCCTGAATGGCCGCGGCCGTGCGATCATGGACGGACTGGTCGCCTGGATGGCTCTCTATCCCGACATCACGGTTCGAGCCGTGGCCAATTTCCTCCTACTCAGTCTGGCGGGTTTCGCCCAGACCATCTCGTTTCTGATTATCACCATCGTCATCCCCCGCCTTCTGACCCAGGATGTCGCCAGCAACGCGATCGTCGTCTACTCGTCAAGAGCCATCAGCCGCCTCGATTATCTGGGTGGCAAATTGGCCGGCCTCCTGGGTGTGCTCACCCTTTCCTGGCTCGGTCCTGTTCTGACCGCATGGTTTCTCGGCAACGTGGTGGCCCCGGACTGGACATTTTTCTGGCATGCGCGGTCTGCGCTGGTTCATTCGTTGCTCTTCATCGTCCCGGTCATGATCGCGGTCGCCGTGATCGCTTTGGGGATATCGTCACTATCACCGAAAGCGCGGATCGCCCGGGCCACCTGGCTGATTATCTGGATCCTTACCCTGCCCCTCATTGGGATCGCCAGGATCACCCACCCCTGGCTGGCCTACCTGAGCATAAGTCACGTCATCGACCGCTTGGGCAAGGCGATCTTTTCACCCTACCAGGACTTCATCCAGGCGCGCGACAATCTGCCCTTCTTCAATTCAGTTTTCGGAAAACTTCCAACCGAGAAAATCCAACTATGGGGTGACGCACCGATGATGGGTCCGGTCATCGCCCTGACCATCATGACCGCGGTCGCAGTCGTGATCCTCTGGCGCCGCATACGAGTGTTATGACCCCCATCATCCAGGCAAAGGGACTTTCCCGTTTCTACGGGATCGTCATGGGACTCAATAACGTCTCCTTCGAAATCGGCGACGGGCTGACCGGCCTGGTCGGACCAAACGGTGCCGGGAAAACGACCCTGATCCGTCTGATCACCGGACAGATCAGGCCCAGCGCCGGGGACCTTCTGGTATTCGGTCAACGACCGTGGAATCGACCCGACGTCCTCCGGCGAATCGGGTACTGCCCCGAGGGAGATGCCATCCATGGCGAATTGAATCCGATCGACTGGCTCGTATCTCTCGGGTGCCTGTCCGGCCTGAACAAAGCCACTGCATTGGCGCGCAGTGTGCAGATGCTCGATCGGGTCGGCCTGGAAGCGGCTCATCGCCGAAAGTCGGTCGGCCGGTTCTCCAAGGGAATGAAACAGAGAGTAAAACTTGCCCAGGCCCTCATCCACGAACCCGACCTGCTCGTGCTGGACGAACCGATGAACGGCCTTGATCCGATGGGGAGAAGAGAAATCTCGGACGTGCTCCTCAAGCTGGCCGAGGGAGGAGTCCATATCCTGATCTCAAGCCACATCCTGCCCGAACTGGAGTCGCTCTGCAGCCAACTCGTCATGATGAACTGGGGACGCGTCCTGGCCGCCGGCAGTCAGCAGCATATCCGCAACGACCTTCACACCTGGTCGGAGCGGGTGACCATCCGCTGCGACCAGCCCAGTGTTCTTGCCCGGCATCTTCTCGATGGAGGCCTGATCCGGGGCTTTGAAATCGAGCCGGACAGCGATGCGGTGATCCTGACCCTGCAGGATCCACCGGATTTTTATCGTCGTTGGACCCAGGTTGTCCTTGAGAGCCAGGTGGCGGTTTTTGAAATCCGCAGCGAAACCCGATCCCTCAATCAGATCTTTGAGCGCGTGACCACATGAGTCGGAACGAAGCAGTCACACCTCCGCCAGTTTCCGATGTCGGTCCCGATCTCGGACAGGCTGCGGATGCCCTCTGGTGTCTGGTATGGAAGAGCCGGTTGACCGTCAGACGACTCCCAAGGATGATCATTCTGGTGGCGCTTCTTCCTCTGCTCGCTCTGATCACCTCGTCTGACAGCCATATCCGCGGATTCCTCATGATCGCGCTCAATTTCCACCTCGGAATCGTCATCCCGCTGGTTTGCCTGATCCAGATGGCGGCACCGATCCGGGATGAGGCCGAGCAGGGCACCCTCCCCTTCCTGGCAACCCGCCCGCTTCCTCGGACAACGTTCTTTCTGCTGCTTCACGGTTGTCATCTTCTATGGCTGGAAATCGTCTTCCTGGTCGCTGGTCTGCTCCTCCTGGCGGCTGGTTTCTACCTTGAGGTCCCGGATATCACCGAGATGATCGGACCTTTTCTGCTGGCGCAGGCCGGTGCCTTGGTGGCCTTTTCCGGACTGAGTGCTCTGATCGGGCTCCTGACCCGCCGTTACCTGCTTCTGGGCCTGCTCTACGGATCCGTGATCGAAGTTGGAATCGGGGGTATTCCGACCAATATCAACGTTCTCTCCCTCTCCCATCACGTCCGGGTCGTGGTGAGTGTTTTTGATCCGGCAGACCTCTTCCTCCGGAGCAATTCAGGGACCGCGCTGATCTCCGGTCTCGTCCTGATTGCCACCGGTGTGATTGCAGCCGTGCTCGCCGCCCTGGTCTACCGGGGACGGGAGTTCGCAGGAGGACCCGATGCCTGACCAACCATGCAACCAAACTGCGAAATCCTGTAACCTCTAGCCCAAGTTACGCGAATAGAAGGGAAAGCAAACACTCGGATTTCTCATGAAAACATTCACCGCAATCACATTGGCCGCCGTAACCGTCGCGACCAGTCCCCTCTCCGCAAGCGACGTCCGGACCGAGTCAGTTTCCGCAGAGGCGAAATGGCTCCTGCACCTGAACCTCGACGCCTTCCGGGAGACCTCGATCGGTTCGCATGTTTTTGACTCGGTCATCAAGCCCAGAGCCGATGAAACACCGATGGGGTTCCGAATCAAGACCGAGGACATCTACGAGGGGATCCACGCCATCACCGCTTACGGGAACACCTACCAGGTGGATACCGATGCGATCGGCGTGCTCCTGGTCAGGACGGAACCAAATCTGAAGTCAATTTTCGAAGCCGCGTTGATTCAACAGGAGGCAGCGGGCGGGGAGGCCCCGGACATCAGGACCATCCGGACCGACCCCTATACGGTCTACACCCTTGGAAATGAGCTCTTCGCGGCCATCCTGCCCCAGGACTTCGTCGTGATCAGCAAGTCCCTCGACCAACTCGTCATCGCCGTCGATGTGATTGAAGACCGTGCGCCCGGGCTGGATGAGTCGGATTCCGACTTTTCCGGGATGGCCAGGGCGGACGGTTCGTTCTTCTTCCTTGCGACCGCGGAGGGCTTCAATCAATCGAACGCCATCCCCCCCCAGGCCCGGGTCCTGAAAATGGCGGAGGCCGCTCGCCTGGTTCTCGGAGAAAGGTCAGACGACCTCTTTCTCAACCTCGCTTTGATGGCTCAGAACGAGAAGATGCGCGACCAGTTGGCCAAGATCATTCAGGGATTGCTGGCCCTGGTTTCGCTGACTCAGATCGACAACCAGGACCTGGCCGAACTCGCCCTGAACACCGAAGTCGAAAGCCGGGGACGCGAGGTGTCGGTGGCAATCACCTACCCGGTGGAGCGCGTGCTCCAATTGGTCAAGTCCCATACAGCGGCACCGTGACCGAATTCCCAACCCGACAAGGAAACGACTGAAACCATTTCGCTCTGACCGTGCTCCAATCTTCTCAGCGGATTCAATCCTGCGAGGAACTGGCCGAAAACTGCCAGGACGGGGATCAACAGGCTTACTCCGAACTTATCGCCCGCTACGGGCCGAGGATCCACGGATTTCTCCACCGACTTGTGGGAAACGCCCACGACGCCGAGGACCTGACTCAGGACGTATTCGTGAAGGCCTACCAAAATATTCACAGCTTCGACACCCAACGATCGTTCAGGCCCTGGATCTTCACCATCGCCCGACGCACCGCGGCCAACTTCTGGCGGAAAAAACGCCCGACGGTCCAGATCGAAAACGATCCCCCTTCCCACGCAACCGACCCCCGGGAAAAGGCCGAAAGCCAGGACGACTGCGAACGCATCTGGAAATTTGCCCACACGCTCAAGAAACGATATTTCCAGGTCCTCTGGCTCCGCTATCGGGAGGAGTTCTCCATGCAGGAAATCGCGGAAGCCATGGAGATAACGAATATCAATACAAAAGTCCTGCTGCACCGAGCTCGCTCCGACCTGGCGAAGAAGCTCACCTCGGCGGGAATGCTCAACAGGGAGCACCAAGAAAGTCTGTCATGATCTGCTTTCGAAAACGATTTATGATTTCATCGGTCATCGACGCAGGCGAACGCCTTCCGGATGACCTGAAAGCCCACCTCGAACGATGTGGCTCCTGCCGCCGCTACTACGGACAGCAAAGAGAAGTGGCCGAAATGCTTCAGCGGCCCGTCGATGAGAAGATTGAGTTACCCGCCGGACTCAACGAGTCCATTATGCGTGCCATTCGTGAGGAATCCGAGCCCCGCGCGATTCGCCGGGACCGGCGACGGAGATTTTCACCGTGGCTCGCCCCGGCGGCCCTTGCTTCAGTGGCCCTGGCAGCAGCCCTGGTCATCCTTCTGCAGGATACCAGGCCGGATTCTTCGCAAGTAGCCGAGAGTGATCCGGGGTCGCCGGAAGCAGGTGTGACTTCGGTTGGTTCCGCCCCCAGCGACTATATTCGCACCTGGAGCGTCGCAATCAACCAGCCACTCGACAATGAACTCGATAATGTCGTGGCCGATGCCCGGTCAGCCGTCCGTTTCCTTGCCATCAATTTTCTGCCGGATGACCGCACAACGGAGAGCCTCTGACCGATTTCGGCCCTACCAACTGGCGGCGAGGCTCTCAGCGGCATCGAGACGTTCCTCGGCGACCTCACAGATCTGATTCAGCTCTTCTTCGTCAACGGTGGCCAGCTTCATGAGATAAGGATCGGGCGCTTCAAAATCACCCCAACCCGTCTCCGCGCAAATTCGATTCCGGACCCATCGAGCAAGCGCCAACAGGCAGGCCAATTTGGGCGTCGTTCTGCAGAGTGTGGGATTCAACTGGAAGCGAACGGATTCAATCATGGACTCCGGAAACTCCCAGAACCTGAGCAACTCCGCCCCAATCTCCGCGTGGTCGAAACCGAAGCGCATGCGCTCACGTTCGCCCAGATCGGGCTCAAACGGGTTTCCCAGAAGCGGTTGCGAGAGATGCTCCGCCTCCATCTCGTGGCTGATCACAATCATCCCGACCGCGTGCAGGAGGCCCAGCGTGTAAGCGGTATCCTGGCTTCGGTGGGTGTGTTCGGCCAGCATTTCCATGGCGAAGGCACAGACCAGTGACGCACGCCAGATGACACCCGACGCGAGCCCATAACACCGCAGGGGACGTGCCAACAGGCGGTGGGTCACCGATTCCAGCAACAACCGATTCACTTCGTGGTAACCAATCCGGGCAATGGCCTCTTCGATACTGCCAATTCGAGAACCGTTGGCGAACGTGACGCTGTTGCTCCGCCTCAATACCCGGCCGATCAGACCGGGATCGAGTTTGATCATCTTCAAAACGTCATCTCCATTCGAATCGGGCTCCGATAGCATGCGCTGCAGCCTGGGTAGAATCGTGCCTTGCACCGGAAGCCGAGCCACCCGCGCAATCATCGATTCAACAGAAGTTCTCCCGCCGACTTCGACCTGGGGTAAGATCATAACGTTACATCATTCGGCATACCCCACGCCCAATTAACCCGGAAATCACGATTCTTCCCGGCCTTAAGGGGTCAGGCCGTTGTTTGTACACGAATAAATTCGTATACAAACAACGGCCTGACCCCTTAACTCAAGTCGAGTCGTTACGGACCGAACGCGACCAGGCGACCGATCCCTGAAAGCCCTTCCAGAAACAAAGGCCTCCCGCCACCAGGTTCGCCAACATCAGAAACAGGCCCAAATCGGTTGCCTGGGCGGCTCGACTGGGGAAAAAGATCCAGTGATGGAGCGCCAGCGAAACATATCCGAGGGTCGTATAAACGACAAATGAACCCAAAAAGGAATCTTCGCTACCGGTTTTCATTCTGACCTGAGTCTACCCTGCTTACGGCATTTCTCAGAAAAGGCAAAGCTTCAGAGGCAATTGCCCGAAGCAGGAATAAAACTGGCACAAACGTTCACGAATGCTGACTATCGAGCTGCCGTGCGTGAAACGATGAGGCCCTGAAGGGGTTATCCGACGAAGAACAGCCAACGGGGTCATTGCTCATAATCTTGCATACCAATGCGAGATTTGGTTTTGACCCTCTCGAAGCCAAAATGACCGTTATTCATCCTGAGGCCCCCTTAACTTAGTACCATTCCGGCCTGACCCCTTCCTTTCAACCTATGCGGAAATCCATCCTGCCACTCCTTCTCGCCATTTCCGTTCCGGCTGTCCTCCCGGCCGGGAGATTGTTCGCCCAGGAAGACAGGCATACGATCAGCGGCGAGACACTGGCCGAGAGGAATCTCAAACTGTTGGTGATCCAGGAACGGGCGATCTGGGTCTCAATCAAGGAGGCGACCAATGAGGTGGACATCGAAACGGCCAAGCCGAAATTTCAGGAAGTCCTCACCGGATATGATGGATTGATTCGCGACAACCCCGAGTTCGTACCTGCATTCGTCGCTTACGGTCTCTTGCTGGGCCGGATCGATGAGCGCACGGCATCACGTGCCATCCTCATGCGGGCCAATCAGCTCGAGCCGAATATCGCGGTGGTCAAGAATCAGTTGGGGAACTTTCTGGTCGAGGACGCGCGCTACAAGGAGGCCCTGCCCTATTACCTGATCGCCATCGAACTCGAGCCCAAGGAACCGCTCTATCATTACCAGCTCGGGACCCTCCTGACCGAGTTCATGGAGTATTTCATCAAGGACCGCCTCTTCACCCGCGATACGATCGAAGAACAGATGCAGGAAGCTTTCCTGCGGGCATCCAGACTCGATCCCGACAATTGGGCGTTTTCCTACCGTTACGCAGAGAGCTTCTACGATCTTGAGAATCCCGATTGGGAGAAAGCCATGATCGAATGGGCCCGACTCGAACAAGTGGCCCGGAGGGGAATCGAAAGGCAGACGGTTCAACTCCATCAGGCCAATATCATGATCAAGCAGGGACGCTTCCTCGCCGCTCGCGATATCCTGGAAGAAGTCAACGAGCCAGTCCTCGAGTCCAATCGTCGCGCCCTGGAGGTCGAACTCGACGGGCGGCTCAACCTGCCTTGAAATGTATTCGTGAATCAGCCTCCGGCTGATTCCTGGAAGAGGTGTACGTCGCGCTGGGGGAAAGGTATGCTGATGCCTTCCTTGTCGAAGCGCTGCTTGACCGCCTTCTGCATGTCGAAGAAGAGGCCCCAATAGTCTTCTTTCTTCACCCAGGGGCGCACCTTGAAGTTGATCGAACTGTCCCCAAGTTCGGCCACAACCACAACCGGCTCGGGATCTTTGAGCACACGATCATCCGCCTTGATCATCTCCATCAGAATATCCTGCACCTTGTCGAGATCGTCGGAATAACCGACACCGAAGGCCATATCGCAACGCCGGGTATCGTTGGCGGTAATATTCGTGATATTACCCGACATGACGCCGGAATTCGGCACGATGATCTTTTTGTTATCCGGCGATCTCAGCTCGGTCACCAGGATTCCGATCTCCTCCACGATGCCTGTTGCGCCGCCTGCATCGACGAAATCGCCTATCTTGAACGGGCGGAAGAGCATGATGAGCACGCCGGAGGCGAAATTCGCCAGCGATCCCTGAAGAGACAAACCGATGGCCAGACCGGCGGCACCAAGAATGGCGATGAAGGAGGTGGTCTGAACACCTATTTTGCTGATCGCCGCCAATACGACGATGATCAGTAAAATTGCGTAAAGCAGACTTGAGATGAAAGAGGTCAATGCGGGATCGACTTCCTTCTTTTCCATTACTTTGCGCACGCTCTTGGTCAGGAGTTTCGCAATCCAGCGTCCAATGACGAAGATGAGAAGCGCTGCAATAATCTTGAGGCCGTAGATGGTCGCGAATTCTACGAGTTTATCCAATTGTTCTTGATCCATGTTTAAGAGAGGTTGGTTCGGAGGTAATTGTAGAAAAGAAAAGGAGATTGAAAACCGCTAATCACAATAATCCTTACGAATTGGGCCGACTCACTTCGTAGAGTGCGTAACCGCTGAGGAGATTCCTGAAGAAACGGCAAGGCGTCTTCCAATCTCCCCGCAGATAGACCCGGCGCAGCATCTCAATGCGATTGTCCCGACAATACCGTTCGAATTCGACCAGTGATACCGGATTGCTTGGCCTGCTGTTCGACCACTCCAATGGATAAACCTCGTTAACCAGGCGCCGCCCGTTCAGGGCGAGGCTGATTCGGTTTTCCCAGTAACCATGGTTGACAAAGCCAACCGCGAGCCGCCTGCCAACGCGGAGCGCTTCGTTGATCACCCGCGCCGGAGCCGCAAGTTCCTGGAGGGTTCGTGAACAGAGGACATGATCGAAGAACCCATCGGGAAATTCCCTCAGGAATCCTTCCATGTCGCCCTGGTAGGCGCTTAATCCGCGCCGGATGCACGAGGTCACCTTGGAAAAACTGGTATCCACCCCCACTGCTTCGATCGCCTTCCTCTGGACAAGATACTCCAGCAGAACGCCCCGGCCACAGCCGAGGTCGAGCACCCGGCTTCCGGGTTCGATCCAATCGGCGATGACCTGCATATCGACCGTTCTCTTGTGGTGATGTTTGGGCATCGCTGGTTCAGGTCGCCGATGAAGGGTTTTCGGTTTCAGCCAGAAATGCCCGGACCAGTTCGTATAGTTCGGGAGATTCCACCAGAAACGAATCATGCCCCAGATCCAACTCGACCTCGGCATAACTCGCTCTCTTTCCCGCCCGCAACATCGCCTGCACAACCTCGCGGTTCTGGCTGGGCGGGAACAGCCAGTCCGACGTGAAGCCGACCACCAGGACGCGGGAGGCAAGGTCACGGAACGCTTCCTCCAACGATCCATACTGACCGGGCAGATCGAAATAATCGAGGGCACGGGTGAAATACAGGTATGTGTTGGCGTCGAAGCGATCGATGAAACTCCGCCCCTGATGGCGAAGGTAGCTCTCAACTTCAAAGTCCACCTCAAACGGAGAGGTGTCCCCGCCCTCACCTCGACGACGGCGCCCAAATTTGCGGTCCATGCCCTTGTCGGACAGGTAGGTGATGTGGGCCATCATACGTGCGATCGACAGGCCGACTCGGGGACCTCCATCCGGAGGATATTCACCCTTCTGCCATTCGGGGTCCTCCATGATCGCCCGACGACCCACCTCGTTGAAGGCGATCGACTGGCTGCCCTGCCTGGAGGTTGTCGCCATCGGTATCAGCCGCCGGACAAAGCCCGGGTACTCGATGCCCCATTGCAGCACCTGCATCCCACCCATCGACCCACCGACGACGGCATCGAGACCGTTCAGGCCGAGATGGTCTATCAGCAGGCGTTGGCTGCGCACCATGTCCCGGATCGATACAGCGGGGAAAGCTAGATTATACGGGCGGTTCGTTGCCGGATTGATCGAACTGGGACCGCTCGATCCCTGACATCCCCCAATGCAATTCGAAGAAACGACAAAGAAACGGTTGGTGTCGATCGGTTTGCCTGGCCCGATCATATTATTCCACCAACCGGTCTTCGAATCCCTCAGAGAGTGGATGCCGGCGCAGTGGTGATCACCACTCAATGCATGGCAGATCAGGATCCCGTTCGTCCGGTCGGCGTTTATCCGCCCATAGGTCTCATACCGGAGCGTAAATCCGGGAATCGATTGGCCGTCATCGAACGAAAAGGTCTCCAAACAGGCGAAATCCTCGAAGCGGACCAAGCCGATTTCACCTTCCGTTTCCTGAGAATCCGATGTTTGCGTTTCGTTCATGATCGCACAGCAAAAGGGGTCATGTCTTGACTCTTGACAGGTTGGATCTCCAACCTGTCAAGAGTCAAGACATGACCCCTTAGCCTTCCGTCAGCGAACCATCGATGTCCGCGTTCGAATGGACGTTCTGCACGTCCTCGATGTCATCGAGGGCGTCAATCAGGCGGTTGACTTGGGTGGCGACTGAAGCCTCCGTGATCGGGACAGTGTTCTCAGGCAGGAAGGCCAGTTCTGAGGAATCCGGCTGAATCTGCCTCGCCTCCAACGCCTGGGCGACGCCCTCATAGGCCTCGATCGGGGTGATGATCTCGAAATACTCGGGATGGGCCTTGAAATCCTCAGCGCCCGCCTCGAGCGCGATTTCCATCAATTCGTCCTCGGACCCCTTCTCCCGACTGATCAGGAAGTGTCCGCATCGGTTGAACATGAAGGAAACAGCATTCGGACCCGCGAGGTTCCCGCCGTTCTTGCTGAAGATTGATCGCACCTCCGAGGCGGTCCGGTTCTTGTTGTCGGTGG
The DNA here is from genome assembly GCA_003641745.1 of Verrucomicrobiota bacterium. Classification (GTDB taxonomy): domain Bacteria; phylum Verrucomicrobiota; class Verrucomicrobiia; order Opitutales; family Opitutaceae; genus B12-G4. The sequence continues at coordinate 13,775 of QNAI01000020.1, forward strand.
TCACCTCCACGATCACCGCGACTCCACCCGGGGCATACCCTTCGTAAACGAACTCCTCATAGACCACACCGGGCAATTCGCCGGTGCCCTTCTTGACGGCGCGATCGATATTGTCGGCCGGCATATTGGCGGCCTTGGCCTTGAGCAGAATCGTCCGCAGTTTCGGATTCATGTCGGCGTCACCTCCACCGTCCTTGGCCGCCATGGAAATTTCCTTGGCCAGGCGGCTGAAAATCTTACCCCGCTTCGCGTCGGCGGCCCCTTTTTTGCGCTTGATAGTCGACCATTTACTGTGTCCAGACATGGTTGTTTATAGATTGAAAACTGCTTGCGGAGCAAGGTCCTGCTCGGATCGGATCGGATAATTCAACCCGGAACTCTCATTTGCTCCCAATTCCGCCCAAGGTTCGGGCTAACGGTTTTTCTTCTTCTTGCGTTTGGGCTGCGATGGCAGGCCGCGATTGAGTTTCTTTTCCTGCTGGGGACCCTTCCTGGCAACCACCTGTTTTGCCTTTTTCGTGTCCGTGATGGGCTTGACCAGCCCGGGATCCGGTCGCCGATTGGTCAGGTACTGCTGCCCGATGGTGAAGAGATTCTGCACTGTCCAGTAAAGGACCAGACCCGATGAGAAGTTGTAGCAGATCACCAGGAAGATGAAGGGCATGAACTTGAACATCTTCGCCTGCATATTGTCGACCGTCGGGGTCGGCATCATCTTCATCTGGTAGAACATGGTGACACCCATGAACAAGGGCAGCAGGTTGATCGGGAACCCGGCGATCCGGGCCAGGGTGTCAGGCGCCGACAGATCGGCGATCCAGAGGAACTCCGCAAACCTCAGTTCGGAAGCACTCTGCAACATGCGAAACAGACCAAAGAAGATGGGGATCTGAACGAAGATCGGCAGGCAGCCACCCAAAGGATTGATCTTGTTGGCCTTGAAAAGCGCCAACGTCTCCTGCTGCTGCTTCTGCGAGTCGTCCTTGTACTTTTCGCGGATTTCCTTCAGCGGTTCCTGGATCTTCGCCATCCGCTTGGACGAACGGGCGGCCTGGGCGGTCAGAGGCCAGAGAATGGTCTTGATGATCAATGTCGTGATGATGATCGCGACCCCGTAATTCGGCAGGAATTCGTAGATCCATGTCATCAACTGCAGGAGCAGCTTTGAAAAGAATCCGAAAAATCCGAACTGCATGACCAGGTCCTGACGTTCCTCAAACTGCTCCAGTCGGGAAAATTCCTTCGGGCCGACGTAGAAGTCGAAGCCCAGGGTGGTTTCCGAGTCTGCTGCCAACTGAACCTGCTCGGTTTCCAGGCTGCCGGTAATACCGATCCGGGGTTTACCCTCTCCCTCTATGATCGGAAATTCGACCCGCCGAGAGAGGATGCCCGTGCCCGGCTGGTCTGGTGTCAGGACGCTGGTGAAAAACTGATTCTTGACCGATGCCCAGACCGTTGAGCCGTCCCGGCGGATAATCGGCACGGGTTCCGATGAGCTCAGGCCAATAAAACTGAGCACGCCGCCACCGCCAAATTTGTTCCGGCCGATGAACTTCGCCTTGTCCCCATTATAGTAGCCCACGTTCAGGTAAACCCCAGTGTCCTTTGCACTGATTGGGGCCGCCGTTCCCAGGTTGAGGGCAAGCCGCGGGGTGGCCAGCGCTTCATCCGAAAGATTCCTGAGCGTCATTTCATGACGGATGACATACGGATCTCCGCCACCGCCATTGGCCACAACATACGATCGGGTGACCTCCAATCGCTCATCCACCGTAGCGCGAAAAACCACGGAGTACTGGTCCTGATCCACCACCTCGTAGGTCACCGAACCGTCGGCGCCGGGGAATCCGACCAGACTGAGCGCCGGGACGAAGCGCAATTCATTGAATACGTAAGGATCCTCGGATCCCTTTACCGCGAGATACTTGGCGAATTTCACATCCCGGACTGCGCCGCCTTTCCGAGTGAAATCGACCGATATGAATTCGTTTCCAAGGGTGATGATCTCGGAATCGTCCTCTGCGGCCTGCGCCTCGGCGATGAGGGGTTGAGCCGCCGTGATCGGCGGAGTTTCCAAGGGGACAATCGGCGAGGCCGGGGTCGCGAGTCCCTGAGACTCGCGCGGATCCTGGGGAGCCGTCACCGGGACGGGTTGAGGCTGGGGCTGGGGCTTCGGAGCGTTCTTGCTACTCCAATAGAACGCGCCGAACGCTGCGACGAGCAGCAGAACTCCAATGACCGTATTCTTCTTGTCCATTCAGATTCTCAGTGGGAAAAGTCGCGCTTCTATTGGCTCAATTCAGCGGATCCTGGACGGGGTCATTGCCCGGAATCGTATATCTCTATACGCGATCTAAGCTTTAACCCCTTACCCGGGCTCAAACAAAGGAATCCCATACCGGATTCAGATAAGCACATGTAAGCGCGAAAAAGGGGTTGATAAACAGGAATCCCCAGGCACGGGCAAGAATATTCAAGGTATTACCCGGGTTCATCGCCCGGAATTACCGGTTTCAAACCCGAGATCGCCACTTTGGCCCTCTCTGCCGGGTCCCGACATTCTTCGTTCCTAATTCCTAATTCCTAATTCTTCGTTCCTTCCTCTTTGACCTCTTTCCCGGGCCCGCAGGCACCGGATCATAGCCCCCGGGATGCCACGGATGACATCTGAGAATACGGCGAATGCTCAGCCACCCACCCCGCCAGAGCCCGTGCTCACGCAGGCATCCACGGGCGTAGGTCGAGCATGAGGGTTGAAAACGACACCCGGAATGAGGTCCGAAGAGGGCGACCTTCATCGGCGACAGAAAGAGCTGGTAGAAGCGAATGAACCCGTCCGCCACAATCGCGGGAATCCGATGCCAGCGAAATTCACTCATTAAACCACGGCGTGCCCTCCATGGCTTCATGCGACGGAGGGGGCTACAAGCAAGTATTGCCCCGTAAACCAACCTGGTCAACCGCCTTCAAGAACCGGGCTTCGAGTTGCCCGAACGGAACGCCCACAGCCGAAGACCGCATGACCAATACCAGGTCAACCGCCGATCCCAGCTTGCGTTGGTGATGCCTGAAGATCTCCCGCATCTGTCGTCGAAGACGATTGCGAAAAACGGCGTGGCCCACTCTTCGCGACGTGATCACCCCGAGACGTGGACCCGGGATTCCGGCATCTTTCTCCATCCGGACAAGGATCTGAAACAGAAAAACGCCGCAATTGATGCGACGTCCCTTCTGACGAACCACTTGAAAATCGCGCTGCCGCCGCAGATGCTGGTGCGGAAGAAAACGCATATCTGCCCGTGTTTCGGGCATAAGAGAAATCAGACCACTGTAAGGCGCTTGCGGCCTTTCCTGCGACGTTTGGCGATGACCTGACGGCCCCCGCGGGTGGACATACGAGCGCGAAACCCGATCTTGCGGGCGCGTTTCTTGTTGTGAGGACGAAAGGTCGGTTGCATGGCGAAATGGAAAAGAGGGAGAACATGCCGAGCCATTCTGCCCTTTGTCAACCCTTCTTGGAAAGATGTGATTTCAGGATTCTCCCACCAAGGAGCAGGTGGAGCGCGGTCGGTTTACCCTCCAAAGCCTCATGCGAAGGAAGGCCGGACGCGCCGCTTCGGATCCGCATGGGGTTTGGCCCTCGCGAAAAAATACTTGCGCGAGCCCTGTCCGCATCTACGTTCCTCCGTTTCCACGGTAGTCCCCTTCGTCTAGTCAGGCCTAGGACACCACCCTTTCACGGTGAGAACAGGGGTTCGAATCCCCTAGGGGACGCCATTTTGAATTAGGAAGGCAGACTTAAGAATTAGGAAGTGATCTGCCGCACAATGAATCGGTCCAGGGGATGAGGACCCCGGGGTTCGACGGAGCGAAGCGGAGATGGGACGCGCAGAGCGCGGGTGCGCAGCACTTGGCCACAGGCCAACCAATCCCCTAGGGGACGCCATTTTCAATTAAGAAGGCAGACTTATGAGTTAGGAAGTTATCTGCCGCACAATGAACCAATCCAGGGGATGAAAACCCTCAGGGTTCGACGCAGCGTAGCGGAGATGGGGTCTATACCCAGTCCGCGATCTTCAGATCGAGGTCCTTCATTGCTTCGTTCCTTTGCCGTTCAACTCATCCCTCCTCTTGTGCTTGTTTGTGGGCCCGATTTCGCCATGACTAGTGGGCGTCGCCCCTGCCACCACACCCGCCGATGAACTACGAGCAAATCGCCGCCAATCTCCCTGAAACCGCTGTCTGCGAGATAAATGACCTGCCGTGGCCGCGGATTTCGTCGGGCAAGGTCCGGGAAATCTTCGATCTGGGTGATCGCCTCCTCCTGGTCGCCAGCGATCGCATATCGGCTTTTGATGTCATCCTCTCCCAAGGCATTCCCGGAAAGGGAATCATCCTGACCCAGCTCAGCCTGTTCTGGTTCGAGCAACTCAAGGATCTGGTCGCCGATCACCTCGTCCCTGACCAGGAATCCGTCCTCAGGGACGAACTCAAGTTGTCCACCGACCTGCAGCTGCGCAGCATGGTCGTCCGGAAACTCGATCCCCTGCCCATCGAATGCGTGGTTCGCGGCTACCTGGCCGGAAGTGGATGGGTCTCCTACCAGAAGGATGGCACGGTCTGCGGCCACACCCTTTCCGAAGGTCTGTCGGAAGCGGAGAGGCTGCCGGAATCGATTTTTACCCCAACCACCAAAGCCCATACCGGCCATGATGAGCCAATCGACGCGATCATCGGGCGAAAGATGGTGGGTGAAACCGTCTTCAGTGAGGTTGAGATGCTGAGCCGGGCCGTTTACGATCGCGGGCGCGAAATCGCGGCGCCCGCGGGGATCATCCTTGCCGATACCAAATTCGAATTCGGTCTGGATAACGCAGGCACTCTCTTTCTGATCGACGAGGTCCTGACACCCGACTCGTCACGCTTCTGGGAAGCGGCCACCTATCGGACCGGCATGTCGCCCCAGAGCTACGACAAGCAGTTTGTCCGCGACTATCTGCTTACCCTCGATTGGGATCACAAACCGCCCTCACCCGACCTGCCCGACGAGATCATCACCAAGACCCAGGAAAAATACCTGACCGCGCTCCGACGGCTGACGACCTGATCCTCTGAAAAAAGGACCGGTCCCTGCTACAGCCCGATTCACGCTACCGCTCGCCGTTTTGTAACAAATTTTATTTCAAAACCAGAGGTTTCGATCGAAACCTTGATCTGACCGAGGCAACCTGTTAGCGGTGTATAATCACCTTTGCCACCTACGCTGCGCGGGAATCGGAACTCGACAACGTCTGCATCCTCGCTCGAAGCCTCCGCGCTTTCGGAGGGAACCATGGCGATGCGCCTGTTCGCGTCTATGTGCCCTTCGCCATGGCCGAGAGTGGCGCGCCCGCCCTGCATGAATTTCGCGACCTCGGTATTGCCATGGAGACGGTCGGAGAGGTGGAGGAAGACGCTGCCTGGTATTACTATGCCCGGAAGGTCTTCGCCGCCGCACAGGCTGAGGCCGACCTGGCGGAGACGGGCGAAACCCTGGCCTGGCTGGATGAGGACACCGTCTTCCTGCAGGAACCGGCGGAATTCAACTTACCCGAGGGGGTCAGTCTGGGTTACCGTCCGGTGATGCACCGGAACATCGGCCTACGGGTTGAGGATCGCGTCGACTCATTCTGGCAGCGAGTGTTCGATGACCTGTCCGTTTCCCCCGCCACTCTCTTTCCGATGGTCACCCCATCCGACGGCGAGACCATCCGACCCTACATCAATGCCGGGTGCCTCATCGTAAGCCCAGACCGTGGCCTGCTGAGGAAGTGGGCCGAATATTGGCCGATCCTTTATCGCGACCCCGATCTGAGGCGGATGTGCAAGGCCGATATCAGGAAGCGGATCTTCCTCCACCAAGTCGCCCTGACCTGCGCGTTCCTCAACCACCTGCGACCCGATGAACGCCTGGAGTTGTCGTCCCGCATCAACTACCCGATCTTCTTCAAGGAAATGTTTGGCGGTGCACGGGAATTCGACGACCTGACCGACGTCACCACGTTCCGCCACGAATCCTACTTCAGGGATCCAGCACCTGACTGGGAGGATCGTCTGAAAGGTCCCGCCGGCCGCATCGACTGGATCAGGACCCACATCGCCCGGAAACCGGTTGAACGGTAGACCTGACCCCTTTGACGGATTCCCCAAGAAGGGCAACCGTCGCTATTTCTGCACATTGACCGGGGCCGGTGCTTTCAGGGTGAACTCCAGCAGGCGACCGCGGGGAATCACGATCGAGTCTCCTCTTTTCAGGCCCAAAGGCCATCCCTGCGTAACACTCTCTCCCTTGGCTGAATCTCACCGGTTCCGGGTCCAATGATTGGGGTACGCTCATGACTCAGTGCCATTCGGGTCGGTCGTATTCCGAGACCGCGGGAGCAGTCAAAATACAAGCCCCAAACGGCCAATCTGAATCAGGCGAACCATTCACAAGAGTCGACCCTTCAGCTGACCTCAAGAAGCCTTGCATTCGACGGCAACTTTACGCACCTATTCCTGACCGATGCCATGACTGAACAAGCCACAGCCAAACACCTGCGGATTCTCGGACTGGCACTCGTTTGCTTCGTCACCTCAAGCATCCTTGCCGACGAAGCGGCTTCATCTGAAACCGGCGAGACAGATTCCGGGCAGACAGCGGAGACCGAGGAAAAGGATTCGATGTTTTTCGATCCGGAGGATGACTGGCTGGATATCACCAAATTTGTGGATTCGGCCTACGGGTTCGTCCCATTGGTCATTCCCATAACCGAACCGGCGGTCGGTTATGGAGCAGTCGCCCTGATGGCATTTCTGGACAGACCGGATAATCTGGCGGAGGGCGAAACCATGCGGCCGGACACTACCGCCGTCGGCGGCCTGGCCACCGAAAACGGCACCTGGGGCGTGTTTGGGGCGGACATCAGGCATTGGGCGGACGGTCGGATCGAATCGCTGGCCGCGGGTGGCTACGTCGATGTGAATCTCCGCTATTACCCGGACACCGGTGACGGCAAGTCCCTGGACTATAATATGAAGGTCCCGTTCGGGGCTATCCGGGGTCGCTACCGTTTCAAAGGCACCCCATGGTCGGCCGCCCTCGGGTATTTACTGGCCGAGACCCGAGTGACCATCTCGGGCGACCTCCTTCCTCCGGGAACCGAGGTTTCCGAGTACAGTCTTCGGATGGCTGCTCTCAACCCCGCGCTCACCTACGATTCACGTGACAATATATTCACCCCGCGGAGCGGGCTCTTCGCCCAGGCCTCCGCCCAGTTCTACAGCGATGCCTGGGGCAGTGAGGACACCTATCAGATACCCGCGTTCCTGAGTTTCGGGTTCTACCCGGCCACCGAGGAAATTACCCTCGGGCTCAAGGTCGGCGCCCGGACCGCTCATGGGGATGTGCCGTTCTACCAGCTGCCGTTCATCATGTTGCGCGGCGTTCCGGTTCTGCGCTACCAGGGAGATACTGTCGGTGAACTCGAGGCGGAGGTCCGCTGGCAGTTCTACAAACGTTTCAGCCTGGTTGGATTTGGCGGCCACGGCGCCGCCCGGTTCGACAACGGAACGGAAACCACCACTCAATCGGCAACCACCTACGGCTTGGGATTCAGGTATGAAATCGCTCGTGGCTATGGGATGCATATGGGCATCGACATCGCCCGCGGCCCCGAGGACACCATCCTCTATGTTCAATTCGGCAGCGCCTGGTTCTCGCCCTGAAACAAACCGTAGCAACTATGTAGCAACTACGTAGTTGCTACATAGTTGCTACGGTTTGTTTTCTTTGTATTCAATAAATAAATACCTCTTCCACACCCCTGATCCGGAGGAGGGACAGGCGGGAAAGAAGCACCAGTGAATCGCGCGGACCCGGAATGTCACGGCGTCGCACAGCCCGGATGGGCGGTCGTGTCCTGCCTGATGCGATCGCGACCTTCCCATAGGTGCGCGCAAGGCATGTTTCCCGACTTCTTACTTCTGCCTTCAAACTTCACCCTTCAAACTCCCCCTACTCTTTCGCTCCCCAGATATGCGTCCAGGCCACCCCGAAGGAGTCGAAATCAGCACCGATGGTGGTGAAGGCGCCGCGACTGTAACTGAACTTGAGGGTGTTGTTCCGGTTGACCGGAATGGAAAAGGTCAGCCCCATCCGGGAGTTGCTCTGGAGGTCTTCATTCTTGCCGCCTCCGAACGAGGTTCTTCCGCCCGTGTAATAGTTCACATCATAGGCGATCCACATCAGGGGATTGATGGAGTAGATGAGGTGGAACTGAAAGGACCCGATCGCTTCCTGACTCCGGGTGCCTCCCCCGAAAAAATCGTCGTTATCGGTAAAGACCCAGAACCCGAAGTCGCCCTCGATGCGCCACCGGCCAAAAGTCCTGGCAATGCCAATCTCGGGTTTGAAGGCCCAGCGGTTGGCCCCGATATTGATCAACTTGCTCGAATCGTACTGCCCCAAGGGAACCTTGACACTGAGACTGGCACCCACCGTCCACTCTGGTTTGTAGGCCATGAACTCCTTGAGGGTCATGGCCGGGGCCCCATACAGGTTAATGGCGAAGCGCACCTTCGGATCTCCCATCCCGGAACGAGAAACCGCCTGATACTCACCGAGGTACAGTCCCTCAAGATCGCCCCTTACATAAGGCACCAGGATGCTCGCATTGGCCGAGCGCCCAAAAGCTCCCATAGTCCGGATATAGGCGATGCCGCCATTCCCGATATTCGCACTGGCATCACTGATTGGGCCAGACGGATCAAAGGCCAGGTCACCGGAATTGAAGGTGACCGCACCCACCAGTACATTGATGTCAATCGGTGAAGGCACATAGGCACGCGGTTCGAGTTCTTGCGCATCGATCCGGACTGCCATCAGCCCGACCACGACCAGGGCGGCCAGCCCACCGCGGCTTGAACGTAGGAGCCAATGAGGAAACCAGTTTCTGATGATCACATTGATCACATTGATCACATTGATCACAACCCCACTTTGAAGAATCCGCCCACATCCTCCAGCTCAAATTACCTCGGATCCGCAAAAGCAAGGTCTGACCCCTGTCATCTTTTGCGAACCCCAAGTTTGAGCTGAGTCCGAAGATGATTGAGATGATGTATTGACATCATGATTAATTGGCATCATGATGCCTTCATGCGAACTACAGTCACCCTCGATGCTGAGACTGAAGCTCTGCTCAGGGAGGAGATGCGTCGGACCGGAGTCAGCTTCAAGGCACTGATCAACGCATGCATCCTGCGCTCCCTCCGCGATAACCCCGGTGAGAGGCAATCGCCGGAAATCGCCGACAGCCCGTTGCCGATGGGGCCACCCTATCCCTGGGCTCGAGACCGCTTGCCTACACACGTCGCCGAGGATATCGAGGTGACGGAATTTCTGGAGGAGGAGGCGAGGAAACGTCGGCATGGGCAGCGCTACCCGGCGTTATGATCATCCCGGACACGAATCTGTTACTGTTCGCTGTAAATGAACACTACGAACAGCATGATTCCGCCCGGGCCTGGTGGAAAGAAGTCCTGACCAACCGGGAGGTCGGACTTCCGCTTGTTGTTCAATTTGGATTTCTTCGGATCGGCAGCAACGAACGAATCTACCATCCGCCGGCATCCGTGTTTCTCCTGATGGAACGTCTCGAGCTTTGGCTCGCACTGCCGAACGTTCGATCCATCCAACCGGGTCCGCGTCACTACGCTCTGATGAGCAACCTGCTCGAGGACCGGAAGAACTCCTATCCGGGCAGCCGTCTGACCGACTTTCATCTGGCGGCACTCGCAATGGAACACCGGGCAACGCTCTGCTCCAACGATCAGGGCTTTGCGGACTATACCGGACTTTCCTGGAATGACCCGCTCAAATAAGCGGGTTCCTACGGCAGTAGATAGATCTCCACCAGGGCAACGCCGGGCTGGCTGTCGGCGGAGGAAATCTGCGCGGTATAGAGGCCCGGCTCGAGCCGGATGACCAAGGCTGCATCACCACTTCCCGGGTCGAGGGGAAACGCTCCGACTGCTTCGGCCGCGTCGGCCACTTCCACCGCATTGCCTGCAGCATCCCAGTCTTCGCTGGTCGCGATGGGACCGATACCGCCAAATGGAAACACCTCCAAGACCGGATCGGAGATCACCCCGGCCACATCAAAGTCGGTCAGTCCCGCACCGATCCCTCGAACCAGGAACCGGCGCGAACCCGTCCCTTCGAGCACAAACCCTGCGATCAACAGACCATTACCGGCCTCAACTGCGGCTCGAGTCGATATGTTCCGAAGGACCGGGGAGGTCGAGGCCCCGTCGCTTGTTCCGATCGAATAGACCTCCACCAATCCGATGCCGTTCCCGCCGTCCGTCGGGCGCAGCACTTCGGTATAGCTGCCGGCCCCAAACGAAGCGACCGCAGCCGCGTCCTTGCTTCCGTCTGCCAAGGCAAACGCACCGGTCACCGACTCGGCCACCCGGATGGTCGATCCTTTGCCGTCGTCTTCCCAATCGTCGTTTTCAAAAAGAAACTGCGGTCCGACCAGGGGCCGGTTTTCGATGACCTCGAACTCCGGATCATCCAAGGGATCCGTCACCTGGAAATCTGACAGTCCCGGCCCGACACCCCTGACCAGGAGATCCAGGCTTCCCTCGCCCTCCAGCACAAACCCGGCGATGACCACATCGCTGACCGAACCAATGCGGGCCCGGGTCGAGAGATTGCCCGTCACGCTGTCGGCCGCGCCAATCTGGAAGACCTGCCCACTGTAGTCGATCAGGTAGAGTTCCCCGGATCCGCCCTCCGCAAACGAAGTGATCCTTCCGATCTCACCCACATCCGGACTCAACTCCCCAGTCCGATCCACCACCGTCACCTCGTCGCCCGAACCGCGTTCCAATGACCAGATGGTCTTGTAAACGTAGTCGGCAAACAGATACAACCCGGCCATTTCCGGATAGCGTTGTCCGCGGTAAACATATCCCCCGGTTATGGATACACCCTCATCGTGCGTATACTCATGAATGGGCGGCGTGAAGGACGGATCGAACGGCGGAGGGCCCGCACTTTCCCGGCCGGTGCTCCGATTGCCCTCCATGACCTTCCATCCGTAGTTCTGCCCGCCCTGGCCCGCCGGTTGCAGGTGGATCCATTCCCTCTGGTTCTGCCCCACATCGGCAATCCAGAGTTCGCCGGTCAACCGATCGAAGGCGCAGCGCCATGGATTGCGCAACCCATAGGCCCAGATCTCGTCATCACCCTCCACACCCACGAAGGGATTGTCCGCGGGGACCGTATACTGTCCGTCCGCAGTCGAACCAAGGTCGATCCGGAGCATCTTGCCAAGCAACTGGTCGGTTATGTCCTGGGAGTGATCACCCGGATCATAGGCGCTTCCGCCGTCGCCCGTCGCGATGTAGAGCATGCCATCGGGACCGAACCCGAGCCAACCGCCGTTGTGGTTTCCGTAAGGCTGGGCAATCTCGAGAATCGTTTTCCCGCTTGAAACATTCGCCCGGTCCGGATCGGCAGACATCGTGTACTCCCTGATGACCGTTCGCTCATCCGAGCCGGTGAAGTTGAGAACGAAGCGCCCATTGCTCGCATAGTCAGGGTGGAAGGCCATCCCGAGCAACCCTCGCTCTCCACCGGTCGACAGATCACTACCGGGCAGAACGAGATACGGCTCACTGAGAATCTCTCCTGTCTCGAGCATGAGGATGCGGATACGACCGCTGTTCTGCTCGAGCACAAAGAGTCGATCCTCGTCACCGAGAGGCGCTGTGCCAAAAACCGGCTTCTCAAACTCCATGGCCACCCGAGTGGCAGTGAGATCGACGGCTGGGCTGACCAGTGGGAACAATCCCATTATCAGCAAGGTAAGGCCTGAATTTCTCAGCATGAGACAGAGTGGCTTCAAAATCCCTTCATGCAAACACATGCCCATGATTCGACCTTCCGGAGCGCTTCATCCTGCAGATCCGGTAAATTCCGTCTGAAGATCCCTTGGTCCGACTGGTTTTCAGACAGGATTTACCGGATTGGTTCTCAACAGAAGGACGCAAAGAGTCCCGAAAGCGGATCGCAGCACACGCCCCTGCAAGGGAAATTCCCTTCATCCCCCAACCAGTACCTACAGCCTACAGCCTACAGCCTACAGCCTTCAGCCTACAGCCTTCAGCCTTCTCCCCCTCCTCAGTTGGCGCGCAGGCTGGCGCTGAGACCCAAGACACTGGAGATGATGCCGAAGGCGATCATGGCGACAAAGGCAAAGGCAATCATGAGCACTCCGACTGAGACCACCCCCATGAAGGCGCTGATCTGGCGTTCCTGGCGCTCCGAGTAGTAGCGGGCCACTTCCCGCAAGCTGGGCACGATATTGCCGGTATTGTCGCCCACCGTCATGATATCGACGACCAAGGCGGGAAAGTACCCGGTGGCACCAAAGGCCGTCGAAATCGGCATGCCCTCAACGATTTTCATCCGGGCTTCGCTGAAACCGGCACGGATGGTATGGTTTCCCACCGCTCGCTCGGTCATGGTCAGAGCGGAAACCGTAGTGACCCCGTTTTCGAGCAACAGGCCGAGCGTCTGGGTGAGACGAAGAACATCTGAATCACAAAGGAAACGCCCGAGAAAGGGCAGGCGAAGAACCTGGCGATCAAATATTTCCCTGCCTTTCCCGGTCTTGCGCCAGGTCCATAGACCCACCCCGATCCCGACAAAGGCGATCAGGAAAAGGAGCCCGTAATTGATCATGAACTCGGAGGATCCGATCAACAACCGGGTGAAAAACGGCAAGCGCTCTCCCATGGACGTAAGCAGAGACTCGATACGGGGCAGGAGGAAGAACAGAAAGACCAGGACTACAAGCAGGGAGATAAAGATGATGAAGATGGGATAGGCCAGGGCGGAAAAAACCTTGGACCGAATCTTGGCGCTCTCCTCAAGGCCCACCACCAGCCGCTTCAGAATGATATCCAGACTCCCGGTCGCCTCGCCCGCTTCGACCAGGCTGATCGACGATTCGTCAAAGACCGTCCGGTATTCGGCCATCGCCCCGGAAAGCGATTTGCCCTGGCTCAACTGGTCCCAGGTGGCGGCGGCCAGGGCCTTCAGTCGGACGTCGGTCAAGCGGCGGGCAAGCAACCGGACTGCGTCGCCGACCTGGATACCACAGGAAAGCAGGTCGCAGAGCGCCCTGAAAAAGGGCAGCATCTGGCGTCGGCTGAAACCCTTTTGGGCATTCGCCTTGATCGATGAGGAACGTTCGCCAAAGAACCTCTTCAGATCAGCCAGGCCCTTCCGAGGTGCGGCAGCCGAGGCGGATGTTGAACCACCTCCCTCGGCCAGGCGAACCGGCTGCAGATTCATCCCCCCGAGCTGACGAATGGCCTGCTTGCGGTCCAGGGCTTCGAGACGGCCCTTTTTTACCTGACCGCCGGTATCGCGGGCTGTGTAGGTGAATGTCGGCATTTTATCGTTCCTGACGATGCAATTTCACAGTCATAATACGACGGTCAATTCCGTCCAACCAGAAGCTCAGGGGTAGGGTCCGGACCGTTGCGTGTCCGCCTGAGCTTCAGCGTAGGTGGGGGCCGTCCTACGGGGCGGCGCGCCCGGCGGTCACGCCCTACCTTGAACCCACCGAAACCAGGCAGGTAGGGCGTGACCGCCGGGCGCGCCGTAATCGTTCGCTTTCTGAAGAGCACAGCCATCTATCCTGACTCCGCCATCGAGATGACCCGAATGACCTCCTCGCCGGAGGTCAAACCGGCCTTGATCTGGATCCAACCCGACTGCTCGAGGGTCCGCATACCGCTCTGAAGGCCTAGTTTCCGGATCTCGCGGGCCGATTCCCGTCGCACGATGAGGTCGTGGTAGCGCTCGTCGAGCCGCAGGATCTCAAAAAGCCCGACGCGACCACGATACCCGAGGTTACGGCACGCCTCACAACCGACCGCATGAGGCAGATGGGTGACCCCCTCAGCCTCGGCAGGGTCGATTTCCAACACCCTCAAGGTCTCGCGGAGCGCTTTCTCCTCGATCGGCTGCAATTCGCTGCAGGCCGGGCAAAGTCTCCGAACCAGGCGTTGGGCCAGGACCATCTCCACGCTGGAGGCGATGAGGAAGGGCTCGATCCCCATGTCGATCAGTCGGGTAACGGCGCCGGGCGCATCATTGGTGTGAATGGTGGAGAAGACCAGGTGTCCCGTCAGCGAGGCGCGTATCGCGATATCGGCGGTTTCCCGGTCGCGGATCTCACCCACCATGATGATATTCGGATCCTGGCGCAGGATGTGCCGAAGGGCCTCCCCAAAACCGAACCCGATCTCCTCGCGGACCTGCATCTGGATGACACCCGGGACCTCGTACTCGATCGGATCCTCGATCGTCATGATGCGCTGGTCGACCGAATTGATCTGGCGAATAAAGGCGTTGAGCGAGGTCGATTTGCCCGAGCCGGTGGGGCCGGTCACCAGTATGATGCCATGCGGCACGGTCAGAACCTGATCGATCGTCTCGCGGTCGGACGCCGGCAGGCCCAGCTGTTCCAGGGTGAGCGGTTCACTCTTCTTGTTCAGGAGGCGAAGGCTGACGCTCTCGCCGTACATGATCGGAATGGTCGAGAGCCGGATATCGAGCGTGTTGCCTCCGAGCCGGTAATTGATACGTCCGTCCTGGGGCAGGCGTCGCTCGGAAATATTGAGCTTGGCCATGATCTTCAGGCGCGAGGTGATGGCATCCTGGAAACGGCGGAGGTTTTCCGGCACCGGCACCGACACCAGGAGCCCGTCAATCCGGTAGCGGATCCGAAGCAGTTCTTCCTGGGGTTCAAAGTGGATGTCGGTCGCCCCATCCTCAATGGCCTGGGCGATCACCTGGTTGACAAAGCGGATGACGGCGGCGGTCTCGTCTTCCTCATCCTCGGTGGCCGTCACCTCGTCTTCGAGCTCGTCAAGCGACTCCTCCAGACTCTCGGCCCCGACCCCGAGATTGGCCGTAATGAATTTTCCGATACGATCAGACGAGGCGAGCAGCCATTCCGGATCGCGGCCACAGGCGGCGAACACCCAATCGTCCATGGCGGCATCCGGCGGCCAACTGGTGGCCAACCTCAGCGGTCGGGATCCAGCCAGCGCCTCATCGGACTCGCTGGAAGCCGCCTCGTCGTCATCCCCCGTTCGAACCGGGACACAGTGGTATTCGTTGATCAAGCGGATGGGCAGACCCTCCAGTCTCTCCAGATCGAATTGATCCCAGGGCGCGAGTTCGAGTCCGCTTTCCACGGCCAGTCGAGCCGTCACCTGGTCGAGGTCGGACTTCGAGAAACCGGCCAGGGCTTCGGCGCGTTGAGCCCGGGGCAGATCGGCGATCTGGGTGCGTTGTTCCTCGGTCAACCCGGCCAGGGACGGAGGAAGGGGTGATTCGACAGTTGATGACATCGTTGGTGGAAGCACGATCCGATCTGCGGGGCCCTACTTCTTCGGATTCCTGGCGGCCTCATCCGCCATGGTTCGGCGCATGGCCCGGCGGCGGCGGATCTCCTCGGCCACTTTCTGCATCCGTGCCCTGACCTCCTGGTCGGACAGGTTATTGATGGCCGCCCGACTCGGAGTCCCGCTCGGCGGCGGACCCGGAATCGTATTCGGCGGCCCGGACGGAGGTTTCCGACGAGCCAGGGCAGTCGAAGAGGTCTGCGGCCTAGGCGGTGTGACCTTGAGCGCGACGATCTGGGCCTCCTTGAGTTTCAGGCGACGCTCATACCCGCCGCTGCGCACGAGCACGCTCTCGCTCTCATCACTCTTCTGATAATCCGAAATGGTAACGCCCTCCACCGTTTCGTTCAGATCGATCCAGAATCCTTTCGAGTTGGTCGTGTCGAACAGGCTGAAAGTGTGGACGCCGCCCAGCACCATGATGCTCCTCAACTCATATCTGGCCACGGGACTGGGTTTGGGAGGTCCGGTCGGTTTGTTCTTTGGCGTATAGTCTTCCGGCAGGAAAGGCGATTTCTCCGGAGCGTCCTGACCGAAGGTGGACAACCCGAAGATCATCATGGCTCCCAAAAGAAACCCGACGCATCGCCATGTCATCGCCTTCATGGTCGTATGGTAACCCACAATCAGCCTTTATGAAAGTGTCGAGTGGGCATCTTTTCGGATTCTTCGGCCTCGTCCGGGACATATTCGGGTTCTTCCTTCTGTTTCTCGATGAACGCCTTGATATCCCCGGCGTTGGTGGCCTCGATCAATCGTCTCTGGGCATCAATATTGGCTTCGTCCGTGTTTCGGATAACCAACGGCCGGATAAACACAACCAGCTCTACATCAACTTCCTCGTCTTCATAACGAGTGAAAAGCGGGGCAATAATCGGGATCTGACCCAAAAGACCCATTCTCGACTTGCTACGCCTGATCTCACTCTGACGCAAACCGCCAAGCACAATCATTTCACTGCTCCGCACGCTTACGAACGAAGTTGCCTGTCGGCGTGCAATGATGGGCTGTTGATTTCCATCAATCTCAACAAACCCGTTCACATCGTCGATCGTCTGATCGATCTCCATCTGAATGACATCATTGGGACCGATCAGCGGCTTCACTTTCAGCTCGATACCAATATCCTGGAACTGGAAGGTGGACCGCGTATCATTGATTCCGAGACCGCCTGTTGAACTCGACGTAATAATCGGTCGCGATTCGGCCACAATGATGGTGGCTTCCTTATTGTGAGTTGTTACGATGGTCGGAGACGAGAGAACGTCTATGTTTTCATTCCGATCGGCCGCTTTGAACACGGAGTCGATCAGGTACTCACCAGCAGTCCCGCCGGGGTTGCCTATTATATCGATCGCCCCGAAATCGAGGCCAAAGGAAACAATCTGTCCCGTCAGGGTATCATACTCAAAGTTAAATTCCTCTATCCCGCGTTCGATTTTGTCCGAAAGTCGAACCGCCGCGATGATCACGTCGATACGGACCTGAGCCAGTACAATGTCGATTTCAGTGATAATCTTCGAGATCAGATCGAGGTCGGTTATGGTGCCGGATACGATCAAAGCATTACTGCGTTCGTCGGCCACGATGGTCATGAAATCACTGAACTGGCTCTCCCATCCCTCGATCTGATTGGCCACTGCATCCATAACCGCGGACCGCGATGCTGAAGTTTGAGGGGTCGCCCGATCGACATTGGGTCCGCCAAAGGTAAGACGTTCCGGGCTGGCTCGGCCCACACCGGAAACAGAATCGGCATCAAGGCCCTCCTGCTGGGTTTCCCCGGTGACGAGTTGGCTGAGCAGAGAAGCCACTTCGGTGGCTTCCGCATGCATCAATGGAATGACGTCGATGCGGGTCGGCGGGTCGGCCGCGATATCCAACCTCTCGATGATATTATCGAAGAACGGGAGATTCGTCGGATCGGTAATCACGATCAACTGATTGGTCCGGTCGTCCCAATTGATAAGTGTGCTCCCGCCCAGCACGAGTTGGATGGGAACCGCACCGTCCTCACCGCCGCCAGGTGGGGGTGGACCCACAACTGCCTCGGCGGCCACCTGCGGATTCTGACTGCGATTGGGAGTCGTCTGGGTCCCAAAGCCGCTTCGGGCCGACTCGATAAGCTCATTGATCTGCGCTCCCACCTCACTGGCCGTGGCATACTGCAGGGTGTAGAATTTCGTCTCGATGTTCAGGCGAGAGGGTTTGTCGACCTCGCTGACCACATACTCGAGCCGCTGCAGGTTGCTGATCGTATCGGTGACGATAACCGCATTGGAATTTTGAAAGGGAATGATGGTGCCGAATCCGGGACTGAGGAAGGGCTGGATCTGCGTCTGGAAGGTGGCCGAGTCGAGGTAGGTCAGGCGAAAGAGCTTACTGACGACCTTACCGCTGGGCATTTCTCCGATCAGGGACCGCACGACGAGTTCCGGAGCCTCTGTTCGAATATTCGAAATGGGCACCACCTTCATGAATTTGTCTCCGAGTGGCGCGACGCCGATGCCGTTGATGCTGAGCAGACTCTCAATCGCCAGAATCAGTTCCTGGCGGGTCAACGGTCCCTGGCTGTCAAAGCTGAAAGTCGGTGAAGGCAGAGCCTGCGGCCGGATGACAGCCCTACCCGTCACCCTCTCGAGCAGGTTGAGCACCTGGGCAAGCGTATCGTCCCGCATTGAAAGACGCTCGTACATCTCGGGGGCCCCTTCCGCCGGTTCTATCCCCACGGGTCCGACGACCTCCTGGCTTTTCAATACCGGGACCAGCAGCAGTGCGGCGAAGAGAGGAACCAGACGAGTTCTGAAAATCATTGCGGCCATTGTCATTGGAAAGTTTCGGTCCAGGAGGTTACCGGTTGAATTCGATTGCCACGAGGCGAAGCCGAGCGTCCAGGAGGGCCGGGTTGCGCCGGTCCGGATTGAGTGTGAGCTGCTCGAGAGCCACGTAGGGGAACTGATCCTTGATTTCACCGGTGAAATCTCTCAAAGCGGTATAGTCGGCCTTTTCGATCGTCACATTGACGGTATGTTCCGAAATTGTCTTGAGCACCTTGGTCTGAGGGGGGTCGGTCCTGAATCCGAATCCGTATTTGCGGAGCATGGCATCGATCTGACCGGCGAACTCATTGCGGCTGGGCAGGCGCGCTTCGGTCAGACGGGTCAGGGAAGACTGGAAGTCAGCATCTGTCGTCTGACGGATCTTAAGCCATTCATCCTGGTCGTACTTTTCGGTCATCAGGCTTTTCCTCTCCCTGTTGACCGACTCAACCCGGGTGGACAGGCTCGAAAACCAGATGACGACCATGATTCCCAAGAAGAGGAGGGCCAGGATCTTTTCGCGTCGCGAACGCGCCATAAAGGCAGGCTTCAGGCTGTATTCTGAGAGGGTTTTCTTCATCGTGACGCAGCCTGCAACGGCGGGTTTCCTTCGTCTGTCTCAAAAATTCCAGGGATGAAGGTAAGCACCAGGGTGAAAGACGTCCCATCCTCCCGCGACTTGAGATTGCGGATCTCAACACTCTCCATCTCGGTCATCCCACGAAGCGCGGATTCGTACTGATTGACGTCCGCCACATTCATCGTGTTCGCGTCGATGATCATACTGTTGTGTCCCTCGGTTTTGGCGGATGTGAAATAGACCGAATTGGGCTTGAGAGGAATGATCGACTGAATCATCTCAAACGGGATGAGGTTGCTGCGGTCGAACTCGGCCAGGCGCTGCACGATACCGAACCTCTCCTCAATTCGGATGACTTCGTTTTCGCGCCTGGTTATGATGTCACCCATCACGCTCAAGAATACCCGGCCGCCGACGAGAAGGAGTTCGCCGGCGATCAATATCATCAGCGCAGCGGCAATACCAAGGATCCCGCGCCACATGAACCCGTCAATCCGCACGGCCTGCTTGCGACTTCGCAC
>QNAI01000021.1 GCA_003641745.1 Verrucomicrobiota bacterium
CCGTTCGAACCGTTCGAACCGTTCGAACCGTTCGAACCGTTTGAAGTGCCATCTGTTCTCTGTCATCTGCCATCTGCCATCTGCCATCTGCCATCTGCCATCTGCCATCTGCCATCTGCCATCTGCCATCTGTCATCTGTCATCTGCCCTCCGTCCCCTGATTCATGAACAACCTGATTCTCAATGCCGATATCGAGCGAGGCATCATTGATCGCCATGTTTACGGCCATTTTGCCGAACATCTGGGACGCTGCATCTACGGTGGTTTCTGGGTCGGCGAGGACTCACCCATCCCCAATGTGCGGGGTATCCGCATAGACGTGGTCGAGGCGCTCAAATCAATGGGCATACCGAACCTGCGGTGGCCTGGCGGTTGCTTCGCCGATGAATATCATTGGATGGATGGTATTGGTCCCCGGGAGAAGCGTCCCACCATGATCAATACGCATTGGGGAGGGGTGACCGAGAATAATCATTTCGGGACTCATGAGTTCATGGATCTTTGCGATCAGCTCGACTGCGAACCCTATATATGCGGAAACGTCGGCAGTGGCTCGGTCCAGGAAATGCAGCAATGGGTCGAGTATATCACCTCCGATGCGATCAGCCCGATGACCGATTTGCGCCGGGCCAATGGTCGGGAGGCCCCTTGGCCGCTAAAGTTCTGGGGAGTGGGCAACGAGAACTGGGCCTGCGGGGGGAATATGCGCCCGGAATATTACGCCGACGAGTTCAGGCGTTATCAGACCTACGTTCGAAACTTCGGAAGCAACGAGATCTCCAAGATCGCGTGCGGTCCCTGTCGGGATGACTACGAATGGACGAGAGTCATGATGGAGCGGACGCACGGCTTCATGACCGACCTTCACCTGATGAAGGGATTGGCGCTGCACTACTACACCGACTACCGGAAATCGGCGACCGAGTTTGCCGAATCCGACTGGTTTGCGGTGATGAAGGGAGCGCTTTACATGGACGAGTTGATCACCCGCCATTCAGCCATCATGGACCAGCATGATCCGGGTGGAGAGGTTGGACTGGTGGTCGACGAGTGGGGCACCTGGTACAACGCGGAACCCGGCACCAACCCACGATTCCTCTTTCAGCAGAATTCGTTGCGCGACGCTCTGGTGGCGGCCCTTCACCTCCACATCTTCAATGCCCACAATGATCGGGTGCGGATGGCAAATATCGCACAGACCATCAATGTTCTGCAGTCTGTCATCCTGACTGACGAGGAGAAGATGATCCTGACCCCGACCTACCATGTCTTCGAGATGTTCAGAGTGCACCAGGATGCGAAACGACTTTCGGTTGAACTGAAGGTGGCTGACTATTCTCTGGAAGATCAGGTCATTCCGGGAGTCAGTGCTTCAGCTTCCAGAGACCCTGAAGGGCAGATCCATCTGACCCTGTGCCATACGAATCCGAACAACCCGGTCGATCTGGTCTGCGAACTGCGGGGGTTGAAGGCGTCTTCGGTTTCGGGTCGTATCCTCACTGCGGACACGATGACGGCTCACAACACCTTCGACGAACCAGACCGGGTGAATCCGGTGAACTTTACGGGCACCGAGCTTGAAGGCGGTGCCTTGACGGTCACACTGCCGGCCATGTCAGTTGTTGTCCTGGAATTGGCATGAGTTGCCTTTGCAATCCAGCTTCCCACTTATCCCATGCGCGCCCTTCTCTATCCTGATTTTGAATCCCTCGAGGTGACCGAGCAGCCCAAGCCGATGCCGGCGGTTGGCGAGGTCCTGGTCAAGGTCGCCGCCTGTGGTCTCTGCGGCAGTGAACTCGAATCGTACAAGTCACGAAGTCCGCGCCGTAAGCCGCCGCTCGTGTTCGGGCACGAATTCTGCGGCACGATTGAGTCCGTGGGTCCGGACGGTGACGCTTCGACGATCGGAAGGCCCGTCGTTGTCAATGCCTTGATTCCCTGCGGACAATGCGTCCGCTGTGCCCGGGGAGAGGAGCATCTTTGTGCCGATCGCCAGGTTTTCGGCATGCACCGGCCCGGTGCCTTTGCCGAATACGTGGTCGCGCCTTCCCATGTGCTCCTCGATTGGCCCGACGGAATGGCGGCGGAAGCGGCCTGTCTGGCGGAACCGCTTGGGAATGGGGTTCACATGACCGGGCTGACTGCGGGTCGGGCCCGTGAAACTGTCCTGGTCATTGGCGCGGGTCCGATCGGGTTGATGGCGCAGCAGGCATTCGCCGCTCTGGTCGGATCCCGGGTATGGGTCGCCGACCTCGATGCGAACCGCCTGGAGGTGGCCACTCGGCTCGGTGCCCATGGAGTCGTCTGCAGTCGGACCGATGATCTGGTCGAGACGATCCGGCGGGAGACCGGAGGTGAGGGGGTCGATCTGGTCATCGATGCGGTCGGGGCCGGTATCACCAAGCGGCAGTCGCTCGAGGCCTGTCGACCCGGAGGTGCGGTGGTCTGGATCGGTCTGCATGAGGACGGCATGGATCTGGATTCATTTCAGGTCACCCTGCCGGAGCGAACGGTCCACGGGACCTACGCCGCCCGTCTTGACGACCTGCGGGTCGCCCTTGAATTGATGCAGTCGGGCCGGGTCGACGTGACGTCATGGCCCACGCGATACAGCCTGGGCGATGGGGTCGAGGCGTTCAATCGCATGCTCCATCCCGGCCCGGAGGACTTCAAGGCCATCATCATGCCGTGAAGAATTCCGATTTGAACCACAGAGGACACAGAGAGCACAGAGGTACAAGAATTCTGAAAGCAGCAGTTCAGGGAACAGGAGTATCTGGGCTAGAGCTAGAAGGCATATTGATTTTTTCAGTAATGATTCAGGTTTCGATACAGATCGAAAAAAGAGACCAGTCGACCAAGAAACTGTCTTAAGGGTCGCGAGGTATGTCCCTCCAAACTTCTGAGACGGTCCCTAACACACTTCAAATTTTACTCTGTGCTCTCTGTGTCCTCTGTGGTTAAGAAAAGAGAATCCATCACCTCAAAATCCCATGAAAATCATCGATCTGTCCCATCCGCTTGAGCACGACCAGCTCAACTTCCCATTTGACCCCAAGATCAGCGTCCTGGTTCACAACACGGTCAGCTCGATCGGTTACAATATGACGCAGATCAGCATGGCGACCCACCAGGGAACCCATCTCGATGCTCCGTTTCATTTTTATGACGACGGGAAGACGATCGAGCAGATGGACATCAATCATTTCATTGGCGAAGCCCACCTGGTCGATCTCGCTCCGGGCGGCCACCTGGAGGCGTCCACTTCGCTGACGATCGAGATGTTCAAGGCCCATGCCGATGTTTTCAAACCGGGAGCCCGGATCATCTACCGGACGGGATGGGACCGCATGTTCGGCACCCCCGAGTTCTTTTCCGAGTTTCCAACCCTGGATCTGGATGCGGCCCAATGGATTGCCGATCGCGGTATTCGTATGCTGGGAATGGATACGCCGACACCTTCGGTTGCCTGGAAGGAGTGCCACCTCATTCTGTTAAAGGAGGGGGTGGAGATCGTGATCGTCGAGGGCCTGACCTCCCTGGAAAAGGTGCCGTCCGTCTTCACCTTCGTCGGCCTTCCGCTCAAGATCGCGGGCAGGGACGGTTCGCCGATCCGCGCCGTCGCCCTGGTCGACGAATAGGGGCTCAAGCGGCTTGGACCTGATCCCGGACGGAGCGAACGATTTCGGTGGGCGGGTCCGTCGCGGCGATTGCCGCGCGAGGTCTTTGGTCGCAGGATGCTTCGGTCAACCTGGATATCATATGAACCTACAACTCGTGCACGAAATGGGGGAGTCGGTGAGTGCCCGGTTCCGCGACCGGACGCTCTTCCGCTATGTCTATCAGCCGGACCTGCCGGTTGAACAGTCACCCAAGCCCTATTTCCATCCCATCTGTTCCCTTTCGGGCAACCGTTTGTCCAATCTCAGCCCGAACGATCATCCGTGGCACCATGCGCTCTGCCATACCATCACGAGGGTGGGGGACGTGAATTTCTGGGGAGGACCGTCCTATCGGGAGGAGGGAGGTTACCTGTTTCGGAATGACAACGGCCGGCAGGTCCATCGGAGTTGGACGAGACTTGAGCCGGGTGACCGTTCGGTATCACTCGAGCACCAGCTCGAGTGGATCGGACCGGATGAATCCGTGTTGCTGGAGGAGGCTCGCGGCATAGAGGTGACGGTTCTCGATGACGAGTCGGCCTGGGTGCTCGCTTTCTCATCGAACCTGAGGAATGTCGCCGGTCGGCTTCTCGACCTGGGCAATTATCATTCCTCGTTCGGGTTGGCGGGTTCTCACTACACGGGCCTGCTCATGCGGATGACCCGCGAGTACGTTTTTCCATGTGGCGATCCGCAGATGAAAATCCTGGCCGCCGGCGGGCTGATCGGGGTTGATGCCGTCCACGGAGCTAATGTTCGCTGGGCCGCCCTGACCGGCCGACATGACGAGTCACTTGATCGGACAACCTCCATCTTCATCGACGACAGTCCGGGGCAGCCGGTTCATTGGTTCGTAAGGGATCAGCTCCCGGCGGTTGGCTTTTCGTTCCAGTTCGACCGCGATCAACGTCTGGAAGTCGACGAAGAGTTGGTGCTTCGGCATCGATTGATCTTCGCTGAAGGCGTATTGGATGCCGACCAGATCGAGGCGCTGGTCGAGGGTTGAGGGGCGATCCGATGGGGTCATTGCTTGACTCTTGAAAAGGGCCAGCTCGAAGGAGGCGGTCGGGTTTGGCTTCCTATGCGGTGATTCCGAGTACGAGGTTCTGTGATTTCAGATTTCGCTACTCGGAACGAAAAATCGCTCAGATCTTCTGTTTCTCACCTGCTTCAAGCGGTAACCATCCTGGTCAATTGCTTTGCGACGACCATCGGGGGCCGATCAAAAGGCTATCGGACCGCTATTCGAAATTACCCCTTTCAGGGCCTCTATTTGGGTGTCTCCTTAATCAAGAGTATTGAGGTAGGATAAATCAGATAGTGATAGGTGCCGCCATTTGTGTGCTTATACCGCAGAATCAAGAAACTGCCATCTGACTTCGCTTCAGTGATGTTTTCCAATTCTATGATGTTATCATAGATGGCGATCACCACAGTGATATTTTGCCTCTTGTCGAGTTTGTTGAATGCTTCGACCCATCTTTGAGCATTGAGGGTCTGCTCGACATCAGCGTCTCTTTCTCGTTGAGTCACGTCCGCATATTGCTGCGCGTGGAGCGATACAGGCGCGATTACCAGCAATCCTATTAGAATCAGTTTTTTCATCAGGTATTGTGTTTGCCTTACTGTTCGTATCTGTCGGTCAGCCCGACCACTACGAGAACGATGTGGGCAATTCTGTGTGGTTGGATCCCATCTTTTGGCCCAGAAGCTATGAGACAGTTTCCGTGGGTTGATGTTGGTTTTCTGGAAGGCTTGGGCGGAGGGAGTCCGTAGGACGACCGGAGCCCAAGCCTTGAGTTGAGTGGTTTCTGGCAAACTGCGACGGGCTCTGCAAGCCCAGGGGACGATGGGGTCGGATATTGTTGTAGTAATCGCGCCAGCCGGCAAAGACGACCCGGGGCGATCCGATGGGGTCATTGCTTGACTCTTGACAAGGGCCAGTTCGAAGGAGGCGGTCGGGTTTGGCTTCCTTTGCGGTGACCCCGTCCTCTGTCCGTTGAAAGGGGTCAAAGCACAAATCACGCATTGGCATGCATGATATTGAGCAATGACCCCCCGTTCGAACCGTTTGAAGCGCCGATCCGAAGGGCCGATCCGAAGGGGTCAGGCCGTATAGTTTGTAGTTCTCGCTCGCCTGAGAGGCAGAAGGAAGGGGGCAACCGCAGGATTGAAGTTTGGATGTCACGAGTAGAATCGACGCCAGGAGATATGAAGGGTGATTATTGGGACCTCCGCGTCAGCAGTACAGGGCGACTCGACTGACATCATCCGATCCCACGAGCAGGCCATGTTCGGGCCAATGTGCGGTTGATCGCGTGGATTCGATGATTGGTCCGATGCCAGATGAGGTGAGCTGACCGTTTACCCAGATGTGGCCGTCATCCTGCAGAGCGATGATTCGGTCCGGCGATACGGGCGAAAGTCCACGGATCGGACGGTGCAGGGCATGGGTCATTTGCCGGCGACCATCCGGATCAAATTCATGGATCCAGCCGCCTTCGGTGCCTGTATACAGCCTGCCGTGAGCGTGCTCAATGCAGGCGACGGAACTGCCGACGTCAGCCTCCCAAAGCGTCTCGCCATCGGCGCGGTAAACGACGATCTGTCGATGGTTGGTATTCATACCCACGATGATTTCCTGCCGCCCGTCGTCATCCAGATCGATCACCACCAGGGCCGTCGTCCAGGAAGGGATCGACCAGGAGACGATATCCGGCCGCTGGAGGGCACGCAGATAGTTGCCATCCGTATCATAGACACGAGACCAGGCGTGGATAGCCGGTCGGGCCATACCCACAAGAATCCGGTTTTCCTGATGCGGACCGATGGCGGCGATTGCGATATGAGCGGCGGGACCCCACTTGCACGGTGACCGCCACAACTGTCTGCCATCCGTGCTGAAACCGTAGATGTGACGATCGGCGCAACCGACTATGATACGCCTTTCTCCATCACAGTCGACGAATGCAATCTCCAGGATGGCACAATTACCCCGCGTCCAATTGTCCCAGTTCATCGGCTGCCATTCGATCTTGTGGCTCCACATATGTGCGCCTTGCGGATCGAAGCGACACAAGGTGCCGTCAACGGATCCGGTCAACAGGCCGCCTCCTTCTTCTGTGAAAATGGCGCTGACATCCTGACCGACTGTTATCCGGTTCTCGATCGATCCCTGGCTGTTGATCCGGAACAGGCTGCCTGCTTTTGTTCCGACGAGACAGAATTGATCGCAGGTTTTGACAGTACTGACGGCCGAATCGAGACGGCACATCCATGCCGGGTCAAAACGCTGGGGTTTGCCAAGGTGAATTCGGCGATCCGTTTCAGGAGATCTTCCGGCGGCCATAAGCACGACAGAACTCCTGGCGACCCGTGCCTGATCGACACCACGGTCGAGCTGGATCGATACAGCTGAGTGTTTCAGTCCCTTGACGAGGAATCTTCGGCCAGACTGGCCCAGCGTCGGCGCTTCTTCGCCCGTCGCCGGAGAGACGTGAAGCAATGTTGCAATCACGATTGACTCTCCGGCCTTCAATGACTGAGAGCTGCGTTGATGCCACCTTGAGCAGACCTTCTGATCTCCGATGCGAATCGGTGCGAGCCATCCGTTGTCGCAACCTGCCTGTCGCAGGATCAACCTGGCGTCGCCCTGAACCGATACGACACCTTGGTCTTCAGGCCGGTCTCCGATCTTGGTGACCTCACCGAGCAGATTCCATTGGGCCTGCAATGAGAACTCTCCTGTTTTCAACGCGACGCCCTCATCGACGACAAGAATCCATCCCTGTGGATGTATCACGATCTGACGATACCAGCGGGCGATTCCGGGGAAATCCAAGCTGGTGCACACGATACCAACACCCGACACGGTCTCGGCCTGGAGAAGACGGGCATAACGTGACTCGCAGCCGGCGCCTTCGCCGTTGCGGCAGATACTGATCCCGTTCTGTTCGCGTAGGGTGCCGGTCGTCCATTGACCAAATAGCGGGCCGCCCAGCCACGACTGGCCATGACTGGTCAACCTTACGAGGCAGTTGGCGTCCTGATACGAATGGGAACCGCCCGAGATGCCATCCAGCAACAGGTAAGTGTCCTGTTCTCTCCATCCAAGTCGGTAGGAGATCTTGTCAAACGTGGACTTGAAGGGTACGTTCCGGCGATAGATGCCGGGAGGCGCGTAAGGAGCATACGATTCGATCGAGTCGAAAAACAAACGCGCCACAGGCGCGGTACAGACGCCCGTCAATCGCGTGGGGCCTCGGCCCGTTGAACGGCTGATCCAAGGACGACCGAACTCATCCCCTCCGAGCTGGGCCAAAGCCTTGTGCACGGTTCGATCCTCGATTGAGGTTCCGCCATCGGGTCCGGCCTCCAACTCGGGAGAGATTCCAGGGAGGCTCATGGCCTTTCCGTGGCAAAGGGCGAGGTACTCATCATTGCCGGTGACAAACGCAGCCAGCAAGAGGTAGAGCATGGGTCCGCTTTCGAGATTCGTATGGGCGATCAAGGCTCGATCCGCAGCCTCACGGAAGTGTCTCGACTCGAAGTAGTCGGACCTGCCTGCCATCAGCGCGTAGTCGGCCGTATTGTACAGAGAACCGGCCCACTGATGAACCCAGGAGTCACACACCGGCTTTGACGATTCCAACTGAGGCTCAAAGAATCGATCTGCCAGTCGCATCCATTCTCGCCCCTCATCAAGTCCGTGTTGCCGTGAGAAATAGAGCCCGCCATCATAGATGTCCAGGGCGGTTCGCGTCCCGTGATTCTGTCGTACCCTCGAGTGCAGGCTGTCCTCAATCAGGCCCGGGTTTGCGGCGCCTTCTGTTGATCGATAAACCTCCAACAGTCCCCGCAGGACCTTCTGGCGAAGAGAGTCGCTCAGCGCCGGATGATGTTCGAGCAGGGCAAAGGGCCGAAGCAGGTTGCGAAGGAATCCGTGAATCTGGATCGGGTCTTCCAACTCGCGTTCGCAGAACCTGACCCGCAGAAAGCGCAGCACCTCGTTCACGAATCGCAGGATCAGGCTCTCGTTGTCGGTCTTCATCGCCAGCATGCCGACTTTGCCAATCGCGATCATATAGTCCCAATCGCCACTCCCTCCACCGATCTGATCGATGGACGTTTCGGGATCGGGAAGCAGGTCTTTGATTCGGTCGAGGTAATCGCCCTGCCATCGACCTGGTTTGACCTGATGCATCCAGGACAGGCGCCGGCCGTGACTCTCGAGAACCTGTCCGAAAGCCGTGGCCACCGATCCGGCATCGGTCCCGTCGCTGACACTTAGCAGCAAAGCATCGGCCCCGGCCGTCGTGGCTTTGGCGACG
The DNA here is from genome assembly GCA_003641745.1 of Verrucomicrobiota bacterium. GTDB lineage: Bacteria > Verrucomicrobiota > Verrucomicrobiia > Opitutales > Opitutaceae > B12-G4. The sequence goes on from QNAI01000021.1 coordinate 8,994, forward strand.
CTTCGGATCGCCCATCCTCCGGGTCCGGGCCAGGCTCGATCGGTGACATCCCGGGCAGTGAAATAGAGGTCACGGATCAGGTCGTTATTGATGGCGTTGCCGAGTGCGATCGGTGTGGTGCTTCCGGGCTCCAGCTCGTGGTCGCATCTGGTGATGGTGCGAACCTGCCGGCATCCCGCCCGTTCAAGAGCCGCCGCGATCCTTGCTGCGGCCGGAGCGTATACCCGGTCGGTCGGTATGATCAGGTCCACCTTGTCGTGGATGTCGAATCCGTGCTTCTTCCGGGAAAAATGACTCATTCTTGAGACAGTATGGATCGAGGGGTTGATTTAGGAATGTGAGATGGAAGATGTGTGTGTCGGAGATTAAGGGTTGTACACTGTCCTGAATCAATTATTTGTTCCTCTGACCTCTGACCTCTGACCTCTGACCTCTGACCTCTGACCTCTGACCTCTGACCTCTGACCGTTCTAAGGGGTCAAAGCTCACATCACGCATTGGCATGCATGATATTGAGCAATGACCCCCCGTTCGAACCGTTTGAAGTGCCCTCACTTCGCCCTGATCACATCTTTTGGTTTCCAGTCGGTTTCGCGCTTGATCCGGCTGATATCGACCAGGCCCTCCGCGTCGGTAATGGTTCGCCGGCAGGGAATGCCGGAATAAAATTCCTTGAGCAGCCTGGAGGTCAACACGCCGTTCCGGTTGCCGATCGAGCTTGGGAAGTAGATGCGGAATCCCGGAAGGTGGGCACGAATCACGGCGACGACCAAGCGGGAGGCATCCTCGTAGGAGAGGTAGGCGAATCCCTGGCGAATCGGTATGGCGTGAGGGATCCAGTCCGGCAGGAAATTGAGACGCGCCAATACATTCATGCCGGGGAAGCGGATGGCGATGCCCTGGATGTCGTAACAGGTGGCGAAATACTCGGTCAGAATCTCTCCGGCGCGTTTTGAAACGGCGTAGGTATTGGTGGGGAACGGTGGCGTGTCGCCGTCGAGAGGAAATGATGGGAAGCGGGGGTAACGATCGACGGGCACGTCTCCGCCATCGCTGCCGATTACCTGGACCGAACTGGCGAAGATTATTTTGCGAACGCCGTGGTCGGCCGCGGCCTGGAACACGTTCATGTTCATGGCTGCGTTTTCGTTGAAGGTGACTTCGTTTTCTTTCTGGTTGGCGTGATTGCCCAGATGAATCACTGTATCCACCCCCGGCATAAGCTTGCGGACAGCCGGAAGATCGAGGAGATTGGTCAGGTGAATTGGAAACGGCGATTCGGGCTCCTCGACCCCATCGGTGGCCAGAACCTCAAACGCATGGTGTTTGAGTTCGTTCAGAACGAACTTTCCGAATATCCCGGATGCACCGGTGACAAGAAGCTTGTGGTCGGGGTCTGCCATCAGGCTGGAAATCTGGTTCTTCCGGAACCCCGGTGTCAAACCTCTGTGACGCCGGGATGAAAGTTCTATTTGCGATCTTGCTCCTTGCGTTGGTGGGCGCCGGGATCGCCACTTACAAAGCCCTGCCCGATCAAGGCGACCGGCCGGTGCTGTATTGGGTGGTCGATGGCGGAGAATTCCGGGAAAGACAGGAGCGTGTCTTCGAGGAGTGGATGGTCGAGAACGGTTACCCCCCGGTGGACCTGCGCATCGACATTTCCAATGCCGACCCAACAAAGAAGGTCGTCCAGGCCGTTTCGGGGGTCGGTGGTGACCTGATCGATTGTGCGACTGGCGAAGTCCACCTCTTCCAATCGATCGGAGTTGCGGAGGACCTTACTGAGCTGGCGCTCGAATCGGGCTTTGACCCGGGGATGACCTACCCGGCTATCGTACCGGAATTGGTGATTGACGGGCGTCAGTATGCTTTCCCCAGGAATGTGGGTGCGACCATGCTCTGGTCGAATCTTGAGACCTTTGAACGGGCCGGCATGGATCCGCCGCCCAGGGAGTGGACTCTGGATGAATTCGAGGCAATCGGCCGACGGTTCGTTGAGGCGCTCAATCCGCCCAACGTGTCCCGACGGGCGTTCTTTCTGTATCCGTTTGGGGTCGGTGAGCGCCTGACCCTGATCAGGAGCATGGGCTGCGATCTCTTCAATGAAACCCTGACCGCTTCGGCCTATGACAACCCGGCGACGGTGCGGGTCTTTGAACGGTTGAGAAAATGGACCTATGAGGACCGCATGATACCCTCAAAAGAGGAGGCGGAGTCCCTGACCGGAGATTCGGGTGGGAGCGCGAAACGGATGCACCTGTTCCAGGAAGGGCGTTACGGGTTGATGGCGGCCGGGCGGTGGGGACTGATCTATTTCCGTCCTCTCGGGATTAGACGGCTGGGCGTGAGCGCGATGCCATATGAGACCTTCCCGAATATCCGGATCGGAATCGGGGCTACGATCATGTACAAGGGTTCGAAGAAGAAAGATCTGGCCGCCTATTTTTTCAAATTTCTGGCCAGCGATCGATACAATGAACTGATGGTGGAGGGGGCGGACGCACTCCCGCCCGTTCCGGCCTACGCCTTTGGCGAAAGGTTCACCCACCCACCTGATTTCCCGAATGAATGGGGCCTCCATGAGCTGTTCCGGCAGAGCGTTATGGATAACGGTATCACCATCGGGATGAGTCCCTTCATCCTGACCCGCGTGCTCTTCAGGATTGAACTCGACGCCTACGAGCGGTTCATGAACAACCGGCTAAGTGCTGAGGATGCGGTTCGCCGGGCGGCCGAACGCATCAACCGGGAGATCAAGCGGACGGCTGCAAACTCGCCCTCAAAGGCAGCATCGTATGCCACCCTGATCGAGGATCAAGAGCGCATCGATGAACTACGGACTGCCGGAGAAAAAATCCCGAAGCATCTCATCCGCAACCCGTTTCACCTCGTTTACTATGAATCACTGGGATGGCTGGAGACCGAAGCGGAACACAGCGATGGTCCGGCCCCGAAATAGGCCGTCTGGCCGATGACCGCGCCGACCGCGGAAATGGTATCCTCAGCGTAACTTTGTACAAGTTCGACCTCGACCCCACCCGTTTTCAGGCGGAAGACTGCCCGGTGGGTCATGCCCCAGATTCCTCCCCTCTGATCTCTGAACAGGCAGTTCGGCAAGTCACGACCACAGGCGTCCGGTAGTGGCTGATGGGCGATCACCGTACCTTTACTCGGATCGATGAGAGCCAAGGTGGGCGGTCTGGCGGTTTCCTCTGCTTGCCCGTCGAACTGGCGACGGGACAGTAGCGCGTAAACCAGGCCGTCGTCCGTTGCGAGAAGCGAACAGACATCGAACAGACCGGGCAGACCGAAATCGGTGATCCCCGTTGATTCGAGCGCGATGGGATCGAAGAAGGAGAAGGCACCGTTCAGCGCGACCGGGCTGGCCCCGGTGCCGGGCTCAATCGACCAGCCGACCAGGAGCTTCTCTTGTCGCTCAAGCCAGCACAGTGATACCGGGCAGCATCCAGTCACAATATTGCCGTGGCTTTGGAATCGGCCAGCCCCGGGATCATAACTGACCAGGGTGCCTCCCGTCTTTCCGTAGTCGGGGGCTGACCCCATCCAGATGCGATCGCCGGGTCCGGCCAGAAGGGCATAGGGTCGCAGGGAAAGATCGTCGGGACGTCCGAGATCGCGGGGATTTGAACCCGGTTCGGTGCCGTAATTGACCGGTTGTTCGGGGTCATAGACCGAGAGCCGGGCCGCTGGATAGGAGGCGAGGTATATCTTCTGGCCATGGTTCGCGAACGAGTAGGCTTCGCCCAGGGAGACACTGCATTGCCCCAGATTCTTCAGATCGTCGGAGCGCGGGTCGTAGCGGAAAAGGTGTTCCGGAAGGAGGCTTGAGCCGTAGAGGCGGTCGTCGGGTCCGGCGTGAATCCGGAAGACGTCGGTCCCGCCACCCACCCAGTCGAGTTCGAGTTCGCGCGGCGGACCTTTCCCATCCGGCGGACGAATGATCAGGCGACGGTTTGTTGCCGTCGGTCGGTGGTGAAGTTCGACCACGGTTCCATCGTCGAACCTGACGACCGTGCCGCCGCCCCGAACGGCGACATGATGGCGAGGAGGTGGGGATTCAACCGGCACCATCTGCGTCCCCTGGATCCGGAAGGAGGACTTTCCATCTTCGAAATAGACCAGGCCGTCCATTCCCCGGTAGAGGGGAGAGAGAGGTGCCGGCGGGCCGGTTGGCTTGACGATTTCCTTTGGACCGATTTCGACCGGTTTGCCGGTTCGCAGATCGAAGGCGACCAGATGGGGCCGGCAGACCATGACCATGGCGACGGCCGTTCCGTCGTCGCCGATACATGGGTACAGATAGTGATCGACCGGATCAACACTGCCGAACCGGGTAAAGCGGCCGCTCTCGGGTTCGAATCGGGTCAGGCAGGCGCCCTGCCAGGTTCCGATATAGAGCGATCCGTCCGGGGCCTCGGCGATTCCGGTGGGAAACCGGGCCGTTTCGGGATCGATGGGGCCCAGGTCTTCAAGGACGGCGGCGCCCTGCCGGTCGTAGCGGTGCAGGTGACCGGGATAGGCTGAACCGACGTAGAGAACCCCGGTTTTGGGGCTCCGCCAGGCCGCGGTCGGGTAGTCGGCGGAGGGAAGACCGGTGCCGAACTGGCGGCAGTGACCGGTTTCCAGGTCGATATCAATGACGAAGAGCCCGCCTGTGTTTTGTCCCAGGGTGCCGAGCAGGGACTTTGTCCCATCCGGAGCGGTCCAGGAGTGAAGGCGGGGCCAGTTGGTCTCCCGTACAGGAATGCCGATCTTGTGGGGAAGGAGTGGGTGGGTCATGGATATGGGTTGGGTGAAAATTCTGACCCGACCGGGTCGAGGTTTTCCTTTGCAGAAGTAACCAATCAGTTATGTTGGTCAAGTGGCTGTCACTCCAACCCGTTCAGACGCGTTCGTTACCTCCCTGACCGATTCGCTTCCGCCCATCCTGGAATCCGGGTCCCATCCGGTTTTGGGATCACGGTGGGAGTTGATGGTCGATCGCCGGTTTGTTGCCCGCATGCGTGGGGCTGCCTTGAAGCTGGCGCAGCCCGAACGACGTGAGGTCGCTCTGACCTTCGATGCTCCGTGGGAAAGCAACGGAGCTTTTCCCAAGTCGGTGGTCCAGGACGGCGCGACCGTTCGTCTTTATTATCGGGCCTGTTCTCCGGATCCGGAGGACAGCAGTCTCCAGGGTTCGGCCATGGCGGTAAGCCATGATGGTGGCTTGAGTTTTGAGAAACAGGTGCTCAATCGGGTGAAATGGGACGGTTCCGCCGATAACAACCTGCTCTCGATGGCAAGGCCTCCCCACATGCCGCCTGTTTTCCGTGATTCCAATCCGGATTGTGTTCCAGAAGAACGCTTCAAGGGCATCTCGGCGCATTGGCGGAAAGCCTACGCGATGGGGTCACCGGACGGAATTGAGTGGCGGATGCTGGGCGCCGGGCCGCTCGAGATGCCGGGAACCTTCGACACGGTGAACACCGCATTCTGGGACAGTTCCATCGACCGTTACCGATCCTATACCCGATTCTTCTATCATCTCGATGAGAACACGGTGGAGGCGAATGTCCTCGGACAGGATGCCACCGTCGTAAGGGCCGTTCAGTCGTCCACCTCCAGGGACTTTCTCCGCTGGACTCGTCCGGTTCCGAACCGCTACCGCGACAGACTGGGTGAGACCCAGCTCTACACCAACGCGACCATGCTCTGTCCGGACGCTTCTCGGCTCTATCTGGCCTTTCCGAACCGCTATGTGCAGCACCGCATGATCAAGCCGGAGCACGGTCATCCCGGAGTCAATGATGCGCTCTTCATGTGCAGCCGCGATGGGGTCACCTGGTCACGGTTTTCGGAGGCCTGGGTGCGTCCCGGCCTGGACCCCCACAATTGGACTGATCGGAACAACTATCCGGTCTGGGGCATCGTGCGGACATCTCCGACCGAATGGTCGATGTACATCACCGAGCATTATCGAAATAAGTCCCTGCCCGGGCGGATACGCCGGCTGTCCCTCCGGCCCCATGGTTTTGTCTCCGTGCATACCGATGCGAATGGCGGTGGATTTCTCAGCCGGCCGATGATCTTTGGTCGGGGCGACATGAGGATCAACTTTTCGACCTCCGCCGCGGGATGGATTCGGGTGGGTGTGATCGGGGCCGATGGAACGGAGGTTCCCGGCTACGGTCTGAACGACATGGACGAGATCTACGGCGATGACCTGGATCGGATCATCCGGTGGCGGCATGGGAAATCCCTCGGATCCCTGGCCACCGGATCGGCCCACCGTCTCCTTTTCGCCCTGCGCGAAGCCGACCTCTTTGCCCTACGAATGGCCTGACCCTGATCAGGGTCAGGAGCGATGAATTCAAAACAATTCCAAATACTATGAAACGCAGAAAATTCTTGGGAATGCTGGCCACGACCGGCGCGGGACTCGCGATCACGTCCAAAGCTCGGCCGGACGGCTCAATTGCTCATTCAGAGCTGCCCGCGGGGGCTGATCTCTCCTGGTCGGAGATCAGAACCTTGTTTCCCTTGCGCCGAGATCGTGTCTACCTCAACACCGGTGGTTTGGGTCCTGCGCCCCAAGTCGTGCTCGACGCCCTGTACGACCAGGCCCACAAGCAGGCCTATGAAGGCGAACACGGGCATGGTGTTTTCCATCCGCTCCGGGAGTCAACGGCCCGCTTCTTGGGGGCGGATCCGGAGGAGATCAGCTTCACCCGGAATGCGACTGAAAGCAACTCGATCATCGCTTCCGGTCTCAGGCTTGAGCCGGGAGATGAGGTCATCTTTGAGTCCCATGCCCATCCAGGCGGCTCCTTTCCCTGGATGAACCGGCAGATGCTCGACGGCATCAAGGTGCGAATTTTTGACCCGGATCCGGAAAGTCCGGAGGGAAACATCGAGCGGATCTTCAACCTGGTCAATGAACGCACCCGGGTCATTCAGGTCAGCCACATCACGGCGCCGACCGGTCTACTTTTCGACTCGGTCGCGATTGCCCGACGGGCCAGGGGAATGGGGATCTGGTTCCATGTCGACGGCGCCCAGTCGGCGGGTATGATCCCGGTCGATCTGCACGCCTTGGAGTGCGATTCCTATGCCACGAGCGGGCACAAATGGTTGAACGGTCCTCAGGGAACCGGGCTGCTTTACATCGCCCGGGACGGCATCGACCGGATCGATTGCAGTCACATCGGTGCGTATTCTAATTTTAAGTACGAATTGCCCGACGTGTTTTCCTACTTTCCGAATGTAAGTCGCCATGAATACGGCACCCGCGATGCGGCCGCCATCGTCGGCCTGGGAGCGGCCCTGGAACTCCAGGAGCGGATTGGCCGCGAACGGATCGCCGAGCACGGCCGCGTCCTGGCGGACCTGGCCAGGAGACAACTGGTTTCGATTGACGGAGTCGAGATACTCACTCCCGAGCGAGCGGACATGCGTGCCTCCATCCTGACCTTCAGGGTCCCGGATCTGGATTGCCAGCGCATCGCGAGCCTGCTGGTAAACACCCACCGTTTCCGTTGCCGGGTCGTCAACGAACGCGACCTCAATGCGGTCCGGGTTTCCTGGCACCTCTACAACAACGAAGACCAGACAACGGCCCTGGCAGCGGCCGTCGAGGCGACGGTGGCCAAATTAAGAGTTAAGAGTTAAGAATGAAGAAGTGTAGACAGGATTCACAGAATGAGAATCTGAATTGGACCACAGAGGACACAGAGAGCACAGAGGTTGGGAACTGAAAATGACGTGAGCTTGAGTTGTAGCCCCTGCCGTTCGCATTGTTGAAGCAAAGATCTGTGTTTTTGTGGATGTTCTGAAATGGATCCCAAGAAGCTTTTTACAGCCCTCCTCTGTGCTCTCTGTGTCCTCTGTGGTTCTATTTAATAACAACCATTTCAAAACTAGATCCGGAGCCTTATTTCTGGCGCGAGGAAATTCCTGTCGGCGCCGGTCGAATTAAGAATCGAGTTCTGAGAAGGTAGAAGTTAAGTCCGCGGTGCCACGCAGATGTTCTGAAACAAGAGTATCCGTTTCATCAGTTCTTCATTCATCACTCTTGATTCTTAATTTCTTCCACCTCCACGATCATTTCGATTTCGACGCAGGCACCGACCGGCAGGGAAATGAATCCGCTGGCTGCCCGGGCGTGACGGCCCTTTTCCCCGAAGACCTCCACCAACAGGTCGGAGCAACCGTTGATGACCTGGGAATGGGAGGTGAACTGCGGCGTCGCACTGACCATGCCGAAGACCTTGACCACGCGTTTCACCCGGTCGAGTTCGCCCAGATGTTCCTTCAGGGTGGCAAGCAGGGCGATGCCGGCGAGTCGAGCCGCATCGTATCCCTCTGCGACGTCCATGTCCCCACCGAGTCGGCCGGTGATGAATGCGCCTTTGGCATCCCTTGCGATATGCCCGGATAGAAAAACCAGATTGCCGGTTTGAACCACGCCGACGTAATTGGCGATGGACGGACTGACCCCGGGCAGGGTGATGCCGAGAGCCGCCAGGCGGTCCTCCGGAGTTTCTTCGGCCCGGAGGATGGGGATCGAAAAGATGGCAAGGACGGAGAGGAGTGCGATGAGATGACGTTTCATGGCTGGGAGGGGATGGACGGCGGACAGTGTTTTGAATTCAATGTAGCCACGTCGCTGTGTCGGCGTGTTCCCCCGATCGACACGTCGACACAGCGACGTGGCTACACCTGGACAACCGGGAACGGGGGCAAGAAGACATCCTCCGAATCGAGGGGTCAATCTTCTCCTACAGCTTCGGTTTCCCCAAACGGCCATTTGCCCGCCTTCCTCATTTTCTTTTCCAAACCGGCTTTTCGAAACAATTCGGCGGTCTCCTTTTCACTGTAGTGGCGGAGTTCGGATGTTGTATCGTTGGCCAGATCGCGGATCAGGAGGGCGGTGAGGGCGGTGGCGCGGGCCAGCATCTCCCGATCGATCTTTTCGAAGGAATCGCCGAAATCATGATAATAGCGGACGTCCTCCGGAGCAAATGGCGCGTTGAAGGTGATCGAGGGCACCCCCTTCAGAATGAAGGGATGGTGGTCACTCCCAAGCCAGGTCTTGTTTGCCGTTTTCTTTTCAAATTCCCAGCTGCCAAGCTTCGCCGAGTAAGTGTCCAGCAGGGGAATCAGTTCATCAAACCCCATGGCGTTGATCTGGATCGGGCGTCCCGCCATGTCGAGGTTGATCATGACGCGAACCGACCCGAGGTCGTGACGTTCGACATAGTCACGGGAACCGAAAAGCCCCCACTCCTCGGCGTTGAACCAGACGAACTCGACCGTGTGTTCATTGATGGCACTGTGGGCTTGGAGCAGGCGGGCCGTATCGAAAAGCTGGGCGATGCCGACTCCGTTGTCGATCGCGCCCTGACCGAAATCCCAGGAGTCGAAATGCGCACCCAGAATGATCTTCTGGTCGGAGACGCCGGGGAGGGTGGCGACCAGGTTGTCGATCGTCATCTCGACCGGTTGGGAGCGGGTTTCGATCCGGACCCGGACATCGAGTCCGTCCTCCAGCTGCCGCTGGATCCAGCGGCCTTCCTCGACCGTGACGGAGTAGATCGGCAGCGGCGGGGTGATCCCGTCGTGGTTGGCCACTCTGCCCAGGATCTGGCCTCCGTTGACCCGGTTGATCAGGAGCGCCCCGCGAAGGCCGAAATCATGGACGAGTCGCTCAAACTCCTGTTGGGAGAAACGTATGCCGGGAGCGATCAGGCCGACTCTCCCTTGAAGCTCGTCGGGTTCGAGTTCGTCGATTTCGCGGTTTTCGATGAAAACCACGCCTGCTTCAAAAGGGTCATGGCGATCGACATACCCGAACGCCACGGCGCGCAGGTCTCGTTGGTGCGGGTGGATCAGGGACACGCGATCATCCGACCGGGTCCAGCCCGGAATGGAGGTGGTCTCGCGCCGTGTCTCGATATTCAGGGCGTTGAGTTCGGCCTCGAGGAAGTCCATCGAACGGGTGTTCCCATCCGTTCCTGTCAACCGAGCTCCGAAGCGGGTGGTAAGCGTATCAAGCAGGCGGTAGGCCTCGTTGTTGAGAACGGCGTCGCCGACAATGGCCTCATCGACGGGATCGGCCGGCGCATGGGAAGAGAGAGATGCGAGCACGGACAGGGCCGTGGCAGTGATCAAGGTGAAACGGGTATTCATTAATAGCGGCCCTTTTCGAGGGCGGTTTCGTAGACGGCGAGGACGTTTTCCGTCGGGGAATTGTCCTGCAGCATATGGGTGGGTGAAAGGGCGTAGCCGCCGCCGGGCATCATGATTTCGAGCACCTCTTCAACCGAAGCGATGGTCTCTTCCCGGCTGCCGGACGCGACAGGTCCGGCGGTCGAGACGCAGCCGTGAAATGAAAGGTCTTTCCCGTAGGTTGCCTTGAGGAAGGCGGGATCCATATTAACCGCCTCGGGCTGGAGCGTATCCACGACCCGGACACCCATTTCAATGAAGTCAGGGTAGGCCCAACTACTCGAGCCGCACGAATGCACCATGACCGGGAGGTCGTTCTCGTCGGCCAGGCGGACGAACTTTTCGAGTTGCGGGCGGATATGGTCACGAAACAGCTGTTTGCTGACCAGGGGGCTCTGCTGGGTCCCGAGGTCTTCGCCGATCCAGACCTGGTTGATCAGGCCGCGGGCCGCTTCGATCGAACGGCGCATGGTCTCGAGTTGAATGTCGATCCGTCTCTCGATCAGGCGGAGTGTTTCCGGTTCTCCGGCTGCGAGGTCCATCAGGACGGTCTCCATGCCACGAAGCATGCTCGTGGTGTTGATGATGTCCGCAAAGCCAGGGTGCCCGATCATGGTGAATCGGTTCGCCTCGGCTGCACATTTCCTGGCCAGGGCCTCGTAGTCGAAATCATCGGGCGAGGGGAACGGCCAGGCGTCAATCTCCTCAAGCGAGGCCGATTCGAGCGGAAAATCGCAATAGTCCCAATAGCCGCCACTGTCGTGTTCGATCCAGATGCGGTGGATGCCCCACATGTCGATGGATCGACCGGGTTTTTTATCATGCAACCTGGGCCCGGTGTAGTCAGGCGCGACCCCGAGAAAATCGACCTTCAGGAGGTCCCGCAGTCCCAAATCGTCATTGGCCTGCAGCCCGAAGTGGTCCTTCAGGCGCCGGTCAATGCCGGGATTGGCCAGATAGTCGATCGGAACCCGGTCCGGTTCCTGGTGGGAATAGGCTCGTTTGGCCCGTTCTTCAGAGTTCATGGCGATGGGAGTGGCGATGGGCCGGTTGGATTGGCCCTGGCTCGAACCTTTCAGCAAAGTAACCTTTCAGTTACCTGCAAGGGGTAAACGGCCCGCGGGGTCATTCCTTGCCACCGAGGCAGCTAATGCGTGACTTAAGGTTTGACCCGAATGGCACTTGGTTAAGCATTATTTCGAGGGGAATACGTTTACTTTGGGTCCTCAGCTTCAAGACAGGACACTAGAGCCAAGTCGTTTACGCTGCATTTTCTCCTAACCCCGCCTTAACATTGCCATTCAGATTTGACCCGTTTCGGAGACGATCATGACGAATAACGATTTGCGTAAACTGACGCCGGGCGCTCTGTCCGGATTTCGATGGACGGACGGGTTCTGGAAGGACCGGGTCGGCATCAATCGAAAGGTGACCGTGCCGGTGTCCCGTCTGAAGCTGCTGGAGACCGGGCGGATCGACAATTGGCGTCTCGACTGGCAACCGGGACAGGAGAAGCCCCATTTTTTCTGGGACTCGGACTGTGCCAAATGGATCGAGGCGGCCGCTTATTGCCTGCAGGAGCGGCGCGATCGGAAACTGGAACAACAGGTCGATGACCTTATCGACCTGATCGCCGCCGCCCAGCAGCCGGACGGCTATCTCAATCCTTATTTCACGGTGGTCGAGCCGGACCGGCGCTGGACCAATCTGATGTACATGCACGAGCTTTATTGTGCGGGTCATCTCATGGAGGCGGCGGTTGCCTATGCCGAGGCGACGGGGAAAAGGAGATTTCTCGGGGTCATGTGCGCTTATGCGGACCATATCGACCGCGTTTTCGGTCCGAAGTGTGGGCAATTGCAGGGGTATGACGGCCACCCGGAAATTGAATTGGCTCTGGTCCGCCTGGCGGACGCGACCGGTGAGAAACGCTACCTGGATCTGGCGAAGTTCTTTATTGATGAGCGCGGGACGCAGCCGCATTTCTTCGACCTCGAGGGGAAAAAGAAGAATCGCACCACCGCATGGGACAATCGTCCCTCCACCATGACGGTCTATCGCACGCTCCAGGCCCATAAACCCGTTCGCGATCAGAAGAATGCCGTCGGTCACTCGGTCCGGGCCTGTTACCTCTATGCAGGGATGGCTGATGTGGCGGCCGGAACGGGCGACCGGGAACTGCTCGCAGCCTGCAGACGCCTCTGGCGAAGCATGACCGAGCGCCGGATGTATGTGACCGGGGGCATCGGGTCCTCACGCTTCGCCGAAGAGTTTACCTTTGACTACGATCTGCCCAACGAGGAGGCCTACGCTGAGACCTGTGCGGCCATTTCCCTCGTCTTCTTTGCCCATCGCATGTTGCAGATCGAGGTGGACGGAACCTACGCGGATGTGATGGAACGCGCCCTCTACAACGGGGTGACCAGCGGAGTTTCCCTCGACGGCAAGCGGTTCTTTTACGACAACCTCCTGGCCGTTCATCCCGAACGCCACCACTATTCCCGCCAGAAACCGCCGTTTCGGCAGGAATGGTTCGGCTGCGCCTGCTGCCCGCCCAACCTGGCGCGGTTGCTCGCGTCCCTGGGGCGGTATGTCTATTCGACCGGTCCGGGCGCCCTGTACGTTCATCTCTACGGCGCAAATGACTCGAAGCTCGAGGTCGATGGGACATCCGTTGGTATCAGACAGACAACTGATTATCCCTGGAAGGGGACGATCTCGCTCACGGTCAGTCCCACCGAGCCGAAGCCATTTGCGGTGCACTTGCGGATTCCCGGATGGTGTCGGAAATTTCGGCTTTCGGTCAACGGCCGGGTTGTCAGAAAACCAGCCATCAGGAGAGGTTATGCCAGCCTCCAACGAACTTGGAAGGCGGGTGATCTGATCGAGTTGTCCCTGAAGATGCCGGTGGAACGGGTCGAAGCTCATCCCTCGGTTCGGGAGAATTGCGGAATGGTGGCCCTGCAGCGAGGGCCCATCGTCTATTGCCTTGAATCAATCGACAACGGAAAGGACCTGGCCGACCTCAGTTTGCCGGATCAGGCGAAGCTCCGGGTATCAAATCGAAAGGTCGCCGACGTTCGTATTGCAGCGATTGAAGCGGTTGGGAGACGACGGGACCGAGGCGGGTGGTCGGGAACGCTCTATCGTTCAGATCCCTCGGATTCCAGGAAAGCCAGGCTCCGCGCCATTCCCTATTTCATGTGGGACAACCGTGGCGATGGTGGCGAAATGCGAGTCTGGATACGGCGGGAGTGAAGAAATGTAAGATGTAAGATGTAAGATGTAAGATGTTTGAAATGAAGCGGATCGGAGATTCGACCTGATTACGGGTTGTACACTGTCCTGAATCAATTATTCACCCATCTGCCATCTGCCATCTGCCATCTGCCATCTGCCATCTGCCATCTGCCATCTGCCATCTGCCATCTGCCATCTGCCAAAAGGGGTCAAAGCTCACATCCCGCATTGACATGCAGGATGTTGAGCAATGACCCCGTCCCGCAATCCGCAATCCGCAATCCGCAATCCGCAATCCGCAATCCGCAATCCGCAATCCGCAATCTACTCACTTCCCGAACCTCGTTCGGTTCAGGTTACCCCAGAGGAATTCACCTTCCTGCCAGGTCTGGCCTTCCATCAGGTCGCTGAGCTCGTCTCTCGTCCGGGGATCTTCCCAATCGGGATCGAGATGCAGCCGGGTGAGCATCATTGTGCTCTGCATGATCAGGGACTCGCGGCTGCGTTTCTGGATTTTTTCAAATTCGGTCTCGACTGCCTCCGTGTAGTCGGCCGTAGCGGCTTTGATGAAAGCATTCACTGAGCCATCGGTACGGAAAAGGTGGTGGAAGTTGCGGTCCATCACTTGTCGAAGGTCCCCGCCCATTTGGAAGAGGTGGATTCCGTTGGGATATCCTTTGGTAACCGGAAGGAAATCACGGACTGTTTCGCCGGGATCAACTCCAATAATGGCAGGGAGCCAGCCGCTGACCCGGCAGAAGAGGGTATTGCCGGGCACCGACGTGACGTAGCGCATGAAATCAATGGCGATTTCAGGATTCTCTGATGCTTTGGTCAGACCAAGGGATGATCCGGGAACCGTGTGGATTTCGGTCAGCGGGCCTTTCAGGAACGGGCCGTAGTACGGGTGTTCTGTATCCGGATATGGAATCGGAAAGGCATCCACATCGAACGAACATTGTTCCACCACGCCCTTGTAGTCCCAACTTCCCGTCAGGAGGAAAAGGCTGCGTTGCTGAATGAATTCGAAAGTGGCGTCTGATCGATCGAGTCTCAGGAATCCGGGTTTGGCGAATTTCCCAATCTCGCCAAACGCCTGGAGTCCTGAGTGGATGGCGGGATCGTTGAGGGTCCACTTCCCGGTGAGGTAGCTGATGGCAAAATCCTGATGTGAGATCTGGAAGTCTTCAACCGGATTGATTTCATCGGTCAGCTTCTGGGTCTGAGCGTAGGAAAGGCGACTATAGAGAAACAGTGCGCTATTGTCGGCCATCATGATGGGGTAGATTCTTCGAGCGACGGTGGCGTTGTAGGTCTCGACCTGTCTGCACATCTCGATCCATTCATCGAAGGTCGCGGGTTTTCGAATCTCGCCGAAGATCTCGAGCATGAGCTGGCGATTGAAAAAGATCCGGAAGGTATGGGAACTGGTCGGTATACCGAAGACGTCGAGTAATTCGGGATAATAGTTTGGTTTCTTTTGCAGACCACCAAGGAAGGTCTGCCGCCATGGGACGCCCTCGATCACCGTTCCTTCGTTGTACGGATTCGGTTCGGTCAGGAACTCGCCCAGTGGCGTGTAAAAACGAGCGAGATCTCTCACGTCGAGGCCTTTCGACCCGAGTTGGAGCAGGTCGGGCGGCGTTCCTCCAACCAGTTGTGTCTTTCTCCATGCAACAAAGATCCGGCCGGGAATAGGCACCTGGATGATATTCACGTCCGGGTGCATTCTCTCGTATTCGTGCTCGAGAGCCTCGAATGCTTCCCTCACGCCGGGTTCGATCTGCCAGTGAGTGAATCGTACGATGGTGCGTCCATCTGATGCCAGTTGCGACTGACCGATCACGTGGACGAGCGCAAAGACGAAGCACGCGGCGACCAGGCTGAAGCCGATGAAGTTCATGATCTTTTCCGCGCGGAAGGTCATGAGTCTGTTCCGTCCAGTTCCGTTATAAGATCCTCGATCATCGTTGTCCTGATGTCCCGGGGAAATTCGGTCAGAAACACCTCGGCACAGGCACGGGTGGTTTCGATATCCCCGAGCCGTTGGGACAGAACGATGATGCGTGTCAGCACATTTGCCTTCAGGTCCGGCTTGGTGAGACCGGCATCATATGCCTCAAGATAATGTTTGAGGCTGTAGGCATAGCCGTAATCGAACCGATGACTGGCTTCGGCCATCATCAGGTGATAGCTGCGGCGCACGTCGGGGTCCGTCAGCAGGGACGCCTCTCTGGAGATGGACTCAAATGGCCTGTCCTCGTCTGCGGTTTCCGGATCGTAGAGCTGCAGACCGGATGCCTTCACGAAGGCGAATTGTCCCAAGACCGTCTCGGGGTAATATCGGGTGACGTCCTGGTAAAGCGGGATAGCGGCCGCTGGATCCGGTTCAAAGGGATGAAGCTGGATGAGCCGGGCCTTAAGGTAAGCTGCCTGGAGGGAGGTTTCGGTCCCGGGTGCTTCCCGAATGAGTTGGTCAAAGATCGCCAGCGAGTCGTCGATATTGTCCCGGGTGGTCGGTTGCCGATGGAGAATGGCAACACCTTCGCCCAGGCGGGCGGACAGTTCAGATTGCCGGTTGCCGGAGGGACTGTTTCGGAAGAGGGTGAGTGCCTCCCGAAACCGAAGGTTCTGCACGGCATCCCAACCCTGATCGACCTTCGTTTCAGGGGCTGCCGCCGCGATCAGGACGATCGAGCACGAAGCCAGAAACACGGCCGGAATTCTCTTTGTGACGATCATGCCGGCGTGATCAACTCGCGTGGCATCAGTTCCCGTCTCTCTCCTGATGACCGCCATAGATGCGGGCTTCCGGTTTTGGATGTCCACCGGGTCCCCGGGCATCCGTGCGCCGGGACACTTTTTCCAAGGGCACAAACTCGGGAGTGACGGTATCTTCAGCCACAGTGAACACGAGGAACCCGAGAGTGTCGTCACCATCCGGGAAGTGGTCTCCGAATTGGGGGAACGCCGTGGACGGGCCTTTGCAATAGACGATGCCATCGACTTCGATCGGTGGACGGCGGCAGTGGATGTGGCCGCTCAGAACATGGGTGACGTTCGCTTTCCGGTAGGCGTCCATCAGGAACCTCCTGGGTTCCGGATCCAGCCCGAAGTACCAATCGTGGTAGTGGTCCTTGTCAGTCAGATCGTAGGCGACCTCGTCCGGTTCGTGCACAAAGAGCGGGTAGTGGTTGAGCATGATGTGCCGGCGGGCGGGCGGCAGAGTTGCCAGTTCTTCCAACCACCGCCGGGCCTCGAGGTCGGTGGGCAGCTCGGTGCCGGTCACAATCTCGTAGAACCCGCTGAACCGAATGCCGCGATGCAGAAAAGTCCAGGGGAAGGGTCGCACCCGTTGTCTGAAATTTTCGAGCAGTTCCTCGGTGACATTGAGAGAAGGGTCGTCCCGCTCGGTCCAGGGGCCGTCCAGCTCGGTCACCTTGTTGCCGGTGTCCATATTTCCCGGAATGACGTGCCAGGGAATACCGGCTTCGTCGATCGATGCGCAACTGTTGGCGAATTCGAAGTCGTGGATACTACCGTCGCGGGCGATATCCCCACCCACGAGCAGGAGATCGGGATTCAGGTCCATGATCTGGCGCCGGGCGGTCTCCCAGTTATCATTGAAGGCCGGGTTGAACCGAAAGGAGCGCTCCGAACCGATATGGATGTCGGTGACATGGGCGAATTTCCAGGGTGCGTCCTGACCTGAAGGAGTGGGGTTATCAGCCGAAGGCATGGTCAAGAGGTAACTGAATGGTTACGCAGGGCAACCATATGATATGTGAGATGTAGGATGTAGGATGTAAGATGTAAGATGTAAGATGGGAGATGTAAGATGTAGGAAGGGAGATGTGAGATGGGTTGTCGCGGGGGTCGAAATGCCCGTATGGTGAATAATGACTCCTGAAGAGATGTGTGAGCGGACCATGCAGTTTGCGCTGCGATCCATGCGTCTTGCCGAAAAACTCCCGAAAAGCTTTGCCGGTAACAATGCGGGTGGACAATTGGTGAGATGCGCCTCTTCAGTTGCGGCCAACTACCGAGCAACTCAAAGAGCGCGTTCTCGAGCTGACTTCACAAACAAGATCGGAATCGTGCTTGAGGAGGCGGATGAGGCATTGTTCTGGTTGGAGCTCATTATTCGTGGAGAGCTTCTACCTGTGGAGCGAGTCGCAGATCTTCGAACCGAGGCCGAGGAACTCACCTCCGTTTTCGCCACGATGAAGACGACATTGCGCTCTCGACCGCGCTGATTTCACTTCTAACATCAGACATCTAACATCAGACATCTGCCATCTCCTCATGGATAGAAGAACATTTATCAACCGCGCCGCCGCCCTGGGGGTTTCGGCGATGGCGGCCAGGCCCGTAATGGCGATGGCCACCGGGAGCGAACCGCCGAACAGTCGATTGCATGGTCTTCTGATCAGTGCGACCACCAATCCCGGTCAGGGCTTTCTGGAACATGCCGTGAAGGCGCTTCGCGAGGTCTATGCCGGATGTGGAACGGTGCTTCTCCTTCCCTATGCGTCTGCGCCCCAGAGCAGGGATTTCTACGAGAAGCGGATGGGAGACACTTTCGCCCGATTGGAGATCGGTCCCAAGGTCGAATCTCTGCACCACCATACCGGAGCTGAAGCGTCCCGGGTTCTTCGTGAAGCGGAGGCGGTCTTTGTCAGCGGCGGACAGACTTTTCTCCTTCTGAGGGAGCTCTACGATCTCGATCTGGTGGAACTCCTGCGCGAGCGCTCCCTTGCCGGGATGCCCTATGTCGGGTCCAGCGCCGGATCGAATATCGGTGGTCCGCTGATCGGTACGACCAATGATTTTCCGGTAACGGACATCCCGACTCGGCGGTCGCTGGGGTTGATACCTCTCCTGATCAATCCCCACCATCCGGATGAGGGAGATCCGGAATTCAAGGGCCGTCGTGGTAAAATTCTCTGGTATCAGGAGACGAATCCGACCGAAGAGGTCATCGGCCTGACCAATTCGTCCATGTTACACCTCAAGGGGTCCGCCATGACCCTGATGGGCGGGGCCGCATTTCTGTATCGCAGACCAGATGTTGTCAGCCTTGAAGCCGGCGCCGATGTGGCTGCGGCCCTCGGAAGCCTTCAGCAAGGCGCAGGCGATTGAAGAGAACGCACATTGAATGATTCTAAGGGGTCAATGGTTCTTAAGGGGTCAAAGCTCAATCCTCACACTGGCGTGCAAGGATTTGAGCAATGACCCCCCGTTCGGACCGGGTTGCCTTTTGATCTGTTATGAGCGCACATTGAATGATTCTAAGGGGTCAAAACTCACTCCTCACACTGGCGTGCAAGGATTTGAGCAATGACCCCCCGTTCGAACCGAACTGTTATGAACGCACATTGAAAGTAGAATGAAAGCAAAAGCCGTTGTATTTACCGAACCGGGGAAGGTCGTCTTTCAGGAGGTTGATTGTCCGGAGGCCGGACCGGGGGACGTTGTGATCGAAGTCACCCATTCCTGGATCAGCAATGGGACCGAGGGTTCCTTTCTCCGGGGGGAGCGAATCGAGGGTGACGTCGCCTATCGACCCGGCGATCCGTGGCCTTTCCCGATGGTGGCGGGCTACCAGAAGGTCGGCCGGATCACATGGATTGGTTCCGAGGTCGAGGGATTTTCGTTGGGCGAGACCGTGTTTGCCGTGGTGAGCAAGATCAATGGGATGTTCGATCGTCATGGCGGGCACATTTCACCGTCTGTCTGCGCGGCCGGACAGGTCTACAAACTTCCCGCAGGCATCGATCCGGTGGCCTTTTCCGGGTTGGTCCTGACCCAGGTCGGCTATAATTGTGGCGTGCGGCCGCGCTTGGAACCGGGACAGACCGCGGTGGTGGTCGGCGACGGTATGGTCGGGCTATGGGCGGCCCAGGCGCTGGTTCAGCGCGGTGCCTACGTCGTCCTGGTCGGGCGTCACGATGACCGCCTGGCCCGCTTCAAAACGACCGAGCGGCATCTGAAGATCAAGTCTCGCTCAGAAACCGGCGCCATGCAGGTCAGGGAGGCACTCGAGGGCCCGGTGGAGGTGTTGGTCGACACGGTCGGTTCGACCGCCATCCTGAACGAATATCTGCCGATGATGCGGCGT
Organism: Verrucomicrobiota bacterium; assembly: GCA_003641745.1. Taxonomy (GTDB): domain Bacteria; phylum Verrucomicrobiota; class Verrucomicrobiia; order Opitutales; family Opitutaceae; genus B12-G4. Next base: position 28,582 of record QNAI01000021.1, read on the forward strand.
GGCGGAACAATCGTATCAGCTGGATTCTACGGGACGGAGGATCAGATCCCCCTCCAGCATTTCCGCAACCAGGAGATCGGCTTCGACCTCGTATCGGGCATGACCCGCGAGCGGCTTGAGGCGACCCGGGATTGGCTGGCGGCCGGGAAAATGGAAACCCTGTCCCTGATCACCCATCGCTTCCCGGTCGAAAAAGCCGCGGAGGCCTGGGATCTCATCCGCAGTCGGAAGGAGAATGTCCTGGGAGTGATTCTTGAGTGGTGACCTTGGGACGGTTCACCGAAATTATCTGGTACACGGCGCGCCCGGCGGTCACGCCCTACCTGATCTGTACCTCGGACCGACTGATGGTAGGGCGGGGCCGCTGGACCCGCCGCGATAAGCTATGAATGCACCGAAGTTTATGAAGACCCTGCAGATCGAAGCCCCCGGCCAGGCCGTTTGGAAAGACGCACCCGTACCCGAACCCGGTCCGGGTGAAGTTCTGATCAAGGTGCTGGGTGTGACCACCTGTCCTCATTGGGACATGCATATCATGGACGGTGAGCCCATGTTTCCGGGGCACAGACTGGAGTATCCCTACCTTCCGGGCCAACCGGGTCACGAGGCGACCGGCGAGGTCGTCGCTCTCGGTCCGGATACCCGTGAACTCAAGGTGGGGGATCGAGTGGTGGCCTGGCAGGACACGGGACAGCCCCGCCCGGGGTTTTACGCCCAGTTCAACGCATTCCCCGAGGTTTCCCTGCTCGCGATACCGCAGAGTTTGCGAGTCGAGCAGATCGCTTCGCTCGAACTCGCCATGTGCGTGCAGGTCACCTTCGATCAGATCGCCGCGCACGGGGGGTTGGAGGGCAAACGGGTGGCATTGAGTGGCCTGGGTCCGGCCGGCCTGGTCGCGGTCCAGATGGCGCGGGCCTACGGCGCCACCGAGATTGTCTGCCTGGACCCGGTGGATGCACGCCACGACCTGGCTCGGGCGCTCGGTGCAACCCGGGTGGAGGCGCCCAAGGTCAGCCTCTTCCCGGCCGGCCGTGCCGGCGCCGGCGCTTTCGATGTCGGTATCGACCTGACCGGGCTTCCGGTTTCCATCGAGTTTCTGATGGATCGTTCAAAGGAGTTGGTGGCCCTGTTCGGGGTTCTGCGGCAGGAGGTCCGATTCGGTTTCCGGCATCTCTTTGGGCCCGGTCTGACCTTGATGGGCTATGGGGATCACAATCGAGGTGCGGGCCAACGTGCCCTCCAACTGGTCCTGGACGGAAAACTGAAGCTCGACGCCCTGGTCACCGAGTCCATGGGATTCGACCGCTACGCCGAGGGCGTGGAGATGCTCCGACGTAAGGAAGCGATCAAGATCCTTTACCTGCCCTGGTAGTCCCGATCGGTCACCATGCGGGTTGCGGGCCGCAACGCAGCTATCCGCCCTTGTGGGGTTTGAGGTGTAGCCCAAACCCGCTCACCGACAGACTGTATCTGCGCCTGACAATCCAAGCTATTCTGCTTCACCCTCCATTTCCCCTCAGCGTGGAGGGCTGTCCTTCCGTCTTCACCATGTTACGCCGGGACATGCCCGGGCAGCCGCTCAACCCAGGGCTCTGCTCGGTCGCGCGGAAGCACGACCCTCCATTCCTTCTTGGATCTGTTTGGGGCACACCGGTGAGGCTTTCGGGCTAAGCGAGGCCCAAGGAAGGGTCAGTGCTTTTAGACAGGGTTGATCGTCGACCAGTCTCATCCCAAGCCGAAGCACCATCTCCCATCTCCTATCTTCGTCGCGAAGCGACTTTCTTACGGAATCTCCCGCCGGAACTCGTAGGTCAGGGACCAGTCGGTTTCCTCGCCGGGTTCGAGCGAGCGCTGGACATAGGGTTCGATTGAGAATGTATTTCCGTTGGCCCAGATGGGAAGACGGGCCGGGGCGAAATCGCCGGTGATGCGAATTGCTTCGAGAGCCGGGTGGGAAAGGGTGGTGTCGAACAGGCGGTCGGGTTCGATCTCCAGCATGACGAACTCGTTTTCCTCGAAGGTTCGGAAGGGCTTGCGAAAGCGGATGAACCCGTCTTCGAGCGTGTATCCGGGATTCTCCGGCATGGTTGCGGGAAAATGCAGCTGGCAGACCAGGGTGCCGTCGGTCAGGGGGAAGAAAGGGTGGGCAAACCAGTGGATCGGGAGGGTGCGCCTGCCTGTGTTCCTGATGGAGGTCCGGGAAACCAGGCGGCGACCGTCAAGTTCGAGGCGGCGGGTCAGGTCATAGCCCCAGCCATGGGCCGCATCGCCGGTGGCAAAAGTGATTGATGATGCTGACTGCTTGAATTTCCAGGTGCAGGGCCTGGTTACTTCCATTCCCTTGTCGACCTGGCCCACTCCGACGATCAGACCTCCTTTGCCCTTCTCGATGGTCAGGAGCTCACCACTCAGCAGGACGGAATGGCGCAGAACTTCGGGAATACCCTGACCGTTGAAGACGTCCTCCGGTTCGCTCGGATACTCCGGGCCGGAGAGCAGCGGTCCATGAAGCGAGTCATGGATTTGCCAGACATAACCGCCCCAGCAGTAGCGTGTCCCGAGCCGAACCCGGTCATTGACCGGATCGAGGATCTCGAGACGGAGGGAGTCGTTCTTCAGTTCGAGCATGAGGAGAAGAGATCTTTGACAGGGTCAACTGGATGAGAGGCTGTATCAGATGGGATTACGGTCAATTCGGCTTCGAGGGGGTCAAAGCAGAATGGCACTAAGTTAAGGCGGCCTCAGGATGAATAACGGTCATCTTGGCTTCGAGGGGGTCAAAGCACATATCTCGCATTGGCATGCAAGATAATGAGCAATGACCCCTGGGCTGTCTCCAGATCCAATCTTCACATCAGGCCAAGGTTCAGGCGTCGTATGGTGGAGGTTTCGGAACCTTGATTGGTGAAGCTCAGGGTATTCAATCCTGACCTCAGGGTCGATGGATCCACCCGGTAAACCCGGCAATCGTCGGTTTCGAAGGAGAACTCCTTCAGCCAGGAGTCGCTGGTCGAAATCCAGGGGAATATTTCAGGCTGGCGGCGGGTGGGCAGTTCGAGGGCCTGCCGGTCGTTGACTTCGAGTGCAAAGTCGCCCGGACCGACGATATGAGCCATGGCCCGCCCGGCCGGAAGGGACCGATCGGGAAGTGAGAGATCGAGGCTCACGGTTGCTCCTCGAGCGACCTCAACCGGCAGGACGCCGGGCTCGTCAATGACCGGCTTGCGGATATGGTGGGTGATGGGAAGTGAAAAGAGCAGGGGCTTCCGACAGGCGGTCTCGGGGTGGCCGAGTCCGGCGGCCGTGGCTTCACTTCGAGCCGAGGTGAATTGAATCCAGCAGGGGTAATTAAAGAGATAGATGCCGTCGGCTCCACAGGCGTAGAGCGAGGTCGCGGCGGCCCGCATCGACTCGGGCGAATGAATCTGCCAGCCGTGGGCGAAATCGAACCCGGCGTAGATGGGAATTGAGGCGGGCTGTATCTCCTTCCTGATGGCATCCAGCGGCATGGTGAAGTCGGTGGTGAGAAACGGGCAGGCGGTGACCATGTCGACCCAGCCCCTCCGGGCCCATTCCCCGATGTCGAGCCCGAGATGCCGGCATCCGGCCATGCTGGTCGGGACCCGAACAGCCAATCTGACGCCGCGGGCGGAGAAGATGCGGTGGGCTTCCCTGACCACGGCTGTGAGGTGTTCGCGCAGGCTCCAGACCGTTTCTGGATCTCCGGGCAGGTGGCGTGGGAAACGCAGCCAGTCGAGTTGAAATCCGTCAACCGGGTAGCGGGCGGCCAGTTCCTCGAAAAGGGCGATGATGTGGTCGCGGATCTCCTGGCGAGAGTAATCCAGGCACCAGCACATCCAGTCGGCGTCGTCCTCGTGTGTTCCTTCCGGGTCGACAATCATTTCCGGATGTTCGCGACGGATGACGGGCGTGTTCCACATATCCTTGTCGGTCGGGTTGTGGACATCGTTCATCCGGAAGGTCAGGAAGGTTTCCTTGCCGGCGGCTCGCAGGGCCTGGAGAGCCTGTCCCATGGGATCAGTGCCTTGGGCGAGGTGGGCGTTCAGTCTCTCCTTCCGCAGGTCGGTGGCGCCGATGCGGGTTGGGTAATAATAGGTGCCGGCGCCCGGACAGAACAGGACGGTCGTGACCTCGGATGGGCACTCGTCGACCAGTTCCTTAATATCTCCCGCCAGATCGTCGGTCAGATGGGCGAAAAAATTGTTTCCGTCGTTGTCGAGCAGGAAGCGATGTTTGGAGGAGAAAGGCATTGGAGAAAGGTCGGACTACTTGCGGTTTCGAG
>QNAI01000022.1 GCA_003641745.1 Verrucomicrobiota bacterium
AAGGGGTCAGGCCGTTGTTTGTATACGAATCAGATTCGTATACAAACAACGGCCTGACCCCTTCAGATTGAGATCCGTTGTCCCTTTTCGATCGATTGGAAGGTGGCCTGATTGAAGGCTACCGCGCGGATGCCCTCTTCGAGAGTGGCGAGAGGGGTTGCCTCACGGGCCATTGCGGCCACGAAGGCCTCGGCTTGTTTCTCAAACACGAAATCGCGATCGCGAACGGTTGCCTCATGCCAGGTCCAGGCTTCTGACCCGTGCGCAAAAGTGCCCCATCGCTGGTTTTGGATCTCGATACGCACGGTTCCGCCTGCGGAGTGAAAATCAAAAACGCTTTCATTCGGGGATTGGAATTGATTGAGTTGGTAGGCGACAAGGGCTGAACTGTGGCGCGTGATGACGTTGACCGTATCCTCGACTTTGACTCCCTCGAGACATTGGTGGCCGGCGTTTGCCATCACGTCGGCCGCCGGACCGAGTATCCAGTCGACGGCGTTTACAAAATGGGTCAGCGCATCCTGGATGGCACCTCCGCCTGTTTCTCGCCGGGCGTAATAAATCTCGCGGTAGGCTGGACGGTAGGTCGGGAAATGCTGCCCTCCGGTGATGGTGGCATGAAGGACAGGGCCGAAGGCTTCAGTCTTGATGAATTCGCGGGCCGCGGCAACCGCAGGGATGAAGTGATAGACGTAGGCGATTGCAGCGACGACTCTCCGGGAGTCTCGCAGGGCACGGAGTTCATCCAGTCCGGCGAGTTCGAGGCTCAGTGGCTTTTCGATCAGGACGTGCCGACCGGCGTCCATGAGGGTTCTGGCGATGGCAACATGGCTCGGGGCAGGGGTGGCGACCAATGCGCCGACAACTTCGTCTCGTCCGAGTACTTTTTGATAATCGTCCGTGGTCTCAACCTGATGGGTTTCGGCGATTCGTTGGCGAAGACTGGCGCTGGTCTCAGCCGCGATCAGGTTGACCTGATCGTTTTTGAGGAATGCGCGAAGATGACGTTCTCCGATGCTTCCACAGCCAATTATGAGGACGGTTTCTTTTCTCATGGGATGATTTGACGGTTCGATCGCGTGTGAAAGGGTCAAAGCAGAAAGGCAATGTTAAGCGGGGTTACGAGGGGAACGGGTTACTATGGGGCCTCAGCTTCATAGCAGGATGGAGATCTCCTTCGCGAAATCACACGTCGGCACAACGACGTGGCTCTACACTCGGAATGAGTTTGCTTTGCTGTAGCCACGTCGCTGTGCCGACGTGCCCGTAAGCCAGGAACAGAAGACTGTATTCTATCCTGAATACCCCTTAACTTAGAGCCATTCGGGTCAAAGCACAACTCTCGCATTGGCATGCAGGATTTGAGAATGACCCCTTGAGCTTGCGCTGGGTCGGAGTCCGTGATTGGTGATGACCTCAAGTGATGCCTGAATCGTCAACTTCTTCGAACCATTCCGAGCAAACGATTCGGCTGGCGATGCTGGGCATGATTCCGGGAAATGGGCACCCATGGTCCTGGTCGGCCATCGTCAATGGTTACGATCCTGAGGTTATGGCCGCGAAGTGCACTTACCCGGGTATCATCGAATATCTGGATGAACAACCTTTGGAAGAAGTGGGGATTCCCGGTGCGCGGGTGACTCATCTCTGGACGGATGATCCGTCTGAGGCGCCTCCGATTGCCGAGGCCGATTTCATCGATCACGTGGTGGACCGGCCTGAGGATGTGATCGGTGAGGTGGATGCAGTGATTATTTCCACCGACGACGGAAGCGATCACGTCCGTCGGGCTCGTCCTTTTGTCGAGGCGGGACTGCCCGTATTCGTTGACAAACCCATGGCCGACAACTTGGGGGATCTGGCATGGTTTCTGGCAGCTCGTTGCCGGGGGGGGCGAATTCTGTCTTCGAGCGCGATGCGTTACGCATCTGAGATCCAGGATCTACGCGGCCGGATCGAATCGCTCGGCAACCTCCGTTGGATCAGCTCGTTTACGGCCAAAACCTGGGAGAAATACGGCATCCATGCCCTCGAGTTGGCTTACGGAATCACGGGTCCCGGTTATTCCTGGGTGCAGACGGCCGGATCGGAAGGCGGCGACGTGATTACTGCCGGTCACCAGGAAGGACTCTCGGTGACCTTGCCGGCCGTCCACGATGCTTTTGGATCGTTTGGTGTGATTCAGGTCTGTGGCACTGAGGGGTATGAATCGCTGCAGTTCCGCGATACCTATTTCGCATTCAAGGCGCAACTCGTTGCTGTCATTGATTCCTTTCGGACGGGGCGGGATTCCCATCCGTTTTCAGAGACGGTCGAGCAGATGCTCGTCATCATCGCGGGTCTCGAGAGTCGAGCCGCAAATGGCAATCGGATCGAGATCGCCGTTTTGCGGGATCAGTTGATGTCCCTGGTGCAGGAGCTCAATGGGTCCAACGGAATGGATCCGGAGACTTTCCTGGGGCAGGGCCAGCAACCGATTCAAGACACCTGATGGCGGCGGCGGGGTGCCAAGGGCTGCACTTGGGGAATTCAGCCTAACAGATCGGCCACCATAGCCTTCTCCTCTTTCAGTTCATTCTCGGTCTCGATAAGCTTTGTGCGGCTGAACTCGTTGATCGGGAGGTCCTGGACGATCTGCCAGGATTCCCCATCGCTGCGCATAGGATAGGAATACATCAGGCCTTTTTCGATGCCGTAGCTTCCGTCCGAGCACACCCCGACGCTGAAAACGTCGCCTTCCGGGGTTGGGTTGGTCAATGACCGGACCGTGTCGATGGCGGCATTGGCGGCGGAGGCGGCCGATGAGGCGCCCCGTGCCTTGATGATGGCGGCGCCGCGCTGCTGCACGGTGGGGATGAAGTCGTTTACGAACCAGGCATCATCGGTGATGACTTCGGGGACCGGGCGACCGGAAATTTCCGCGTTGTAGAAATCCGGATACATGGTCGAGGAGTGGTTTCCCCAGATGGCCAGCTTCTTGACTTCACTGGCGTGGACACCGGCTTTGAGGGCGAGCTGGGTTTTGGCCCGGTTCTCGTCGAGGCGGGTCATGGCAAACCAGCGGTCGGTCGGAACATCTCCGGCATTGGACCTCGCGATCAGGCAATTTGTGTTACAGGGATTGCCGACCACAAGAACCCGCACGTCAGAGGCGGCGTTCCGAGCGATGGCCTGCCCCTGGCCGGTGAATATCTTCCCATTGATGCCGAGCAGGTCCTTGCGCTCCATGCCGGCCTTGCGGGGGACGCTGCCTACAAGCAAGGACCAGTTGACATCGCGGAAACCTTCATCGAGGTCCGTGGTTGGAACCATGCCGTTCAGCAGTGGGAACGCACAGTCCTGCAATTCCATGACCACGCCCTCGAGGGTCGGCACGGCGGGGGGGATTTCGATCATATGGAGGATGACTGGCTGGTCCGGCCCGAAAACCGCGCCTGAGGCGATGCGGAACAGCAGGGCATACCCGATTTGACCGGCAGCTCCGGTTACGGCGACACGTAGTGGTGGTTTCATAATGTGCTGGGTATTATCACCTGTTCAGGGTGAGTTCACGAAAAATCGGTTGATTATTGCGCAGATCCTGGCGGGGCGTCTTCAGGAGAACCGGTGTGCCATGGCCTGATGTGTTTCCCGGATCAGGCGCTCGGTTTCCGGCCAGACGTTGTGCATATTCGCGACCGGATTCAACATCGTGGATCGAGCAGGGCCCGACAATGATGAGGAGACGGCGATCATTGCCGAAGATGATGCGATGAATTTCCTGACGGGCCCTGGAAATCAGATCAGACTGTTCTCCCGTGGGCGGAATCTCGGCCAGCAGGTCCATGGGCCGGGGCAGGACTCGGGTATCGAGAACATTGATGTCGGAGGTCTGGCGCACAGCGTGGCAATGCCACGAACGGGGATCGACTGTCGAGGTTGAATCCTTCACTTTCCTGATTCCGGACATAAGAAAGGCGGGTCGCCTACCCCTAAGCGACCCGCCTATTGCTTTCTTATTTACCCCAAAATCCCCCGCTAAGCGGAGGAGATCTTAAAAGCTTGGTTCTAGTTGCTAAGAAAAATCGCTCCAGTCAACTGATTTCTGCGAAATAGTGCACTTTTTTTGCCTCACACCTGTTCAGGGTATGGGAATCCACACTCATGAAGAATCGATTTCATCGTTGTGCAGGGGCTGCCTGCCTCGAAATCAAAGGAGGCGATGCCTGCAGGTTCCTTCAAGGTCAATTCACGAACGATTTACGAAGCAATACTGCAAATATATGCACTTATGACCTCTGGCTGGATCGAAAAGGTAAGATCCAGGGCGATAGTGCAGGGCTGGGGATGGGGCCGAAGGAATACAGGATTTTCAGCTACGATCCCATGGGAGAGGCTCTCTGCGAGCGTCTGGAGGCCCATATCATTGCCGACGATGCCGAAGTCACCGATTGGACCGATTCAATGGAGGTGATCAGCATTCCGGATCCCGACGGGGAGATCAACGGTATGGCCATGGTCCGAACCAAACTGGCCGGAGACCTGCGGGTCGGCATGAATGTTGACGGGGAAAGTGAAGCCCGGGTGTTTGCGGGAACTGACGCAAAGCGTCAGGGGTGACTGTATCGCAATGAGGGCGGGCGACTGGAACGAGATGGAAATGCTCAAACAGGTGTGATTGGCGAAAAATGTGCTCCGAGTGACCGGATCGGGAGAATTCAGTTGACGGAAAATTCGGAAATGGGTTCGGCTGAGTGAGTCGGGTTCGAATTCTCCCCACAACACTAACAATCCCGAAAATATACGATAGTATGAATAAAACAGAATTGGTCTTGGTCGTTCAGAAAGCACTGGGCAAGGATACTTCAAAAGCGGCTGCCGAACGTTCGGTAAACGCCGTCATTGAAGGCATCAAGAAGGGCATCAAGAAGGACAAGGAGGTCCAGCTGATCGGTTTTGGGAGCTTCAAGGTCTCGAAGCGCGCTGCCCGGAAGGGCATCAACCCGCGGACAAAGGAGCCTATCAGGATCAAGGCTTCCAGGACGGTGAAATTCAAAGCTGGTGCCGGCCTGAAGAAACTCGCCTGACCAGGCGCATTCATTTGGCAGAGCCCGGTGCGGATTGCCTGTCTTCGAGACAACGATGAGTATGGGGAACCCTGTTGACCCCGTATTTGAGCGTGCATTTGGAGGTGCTCCCGCGCTATGCGCCCGCGCACCGGGTCGTGTGGAAGTTATCGGGAATCACACGGATTACAATGGCGGCACGGTGATTGGAGCGGCCATTGACAGGTCGGTTTGGGTTGCAATCAGGGCTCGGGCTGACGCGAGCATGGTTTTGGTCACGGAGACCATGCCGACCCCCATCACGGTCAAGGGCCCGATCGCCCGCCAGGGCGGCGATGCCGCCTGGGGCAATTACCCACTTGGCGTACTGAAAGCGCTCGAGAAACGCGGATTGGAACGCGACGGTGGGTTCGAATTGGCGGTTGCCGCCGACCTCCCCCTGGGGGCAGGTCTGAGTAGCAGTGCGGCGTTGGAACTGTCCAGCGCCATCGCGTTCTGCGAAGCATTTGACCTCAAGCTCAGTCGCAGTGAGTTGGCCCTTGCCTGCCGAGAAGCCGAAAACGAATTTGTCGGAGTTCCGTGCGGCATTCTCGATCAGGGGGTCTCCGCTTTCGGGGAGGCCGACAAACTCGTTCACATCGACTGCCGGGGTCCCACCTTCTCGGTTGTTCCCACGCCCGGCGGGATTCACTTCTGGATCTTCAGCACCCGGCAGAAGCACGCCTTGATCGAATCGCTCTATTCGACCCGGCATCAAGAGTGCATGGCCGCGGTCGTCGCGGTGGCCGAGGTGTTCCCCGATGTGAAGCTCCTGGCCGATATTGATTCGGCACGGCTTGATACGGTTATGGATCGGATGCCCGATGCGATCGGTCGCCGTGCCCGTCACGTGGTTGAAGAGATCGAACGCGTTGGGCGGGCATCCTCCGCCTTTTCCTCCGGAGATTTGAACGAGGCCGGTCGACTTCTTCTTGAGAGCCACGGGAGCTCTCGATTACTCTTCGAGAACAGCACCGAGGAATTGGATTATCTGGTCGAGGTGCTGGCGGAAACGCCCGGAGTCTATGGTGCTCGCCTGACTGGTGGAGGGTTTGGCGGCGCTGTGATGGCGATGGCGGATGAATCCTTTGGCGCTGAAGATGCCGGGTCTGTGGGAGCGCGGTTTTCCGGTCGGTTCGGGGCACCGGCCGAAATCATCCACGTGCGAATGGCCGATGGGGCCTCTCTCTGTAAGTGAGGGGTTTCAGCGAAACAGGTCGCTGATATTCGCGAAATAAGCGTCGACGTACGGTCGAAGCAGCAGGAAGTAAAGCAGGCCGCCGGCGGCGAGCATCGGGCCAAATGGTGTTTGCCGGCCGAAGACTGCGTTCGTTTCGGGTTCCTGATCATCGCCGTCAGGCTGCGGGAGAGGTCTTGAGTCTCGCGATTTCAGGTTTCCGATCAGCAGCACGATGGCGATGGCGAAGGTGCCGATGACCGCTCCGCCAAAAATGGAGAAAACCGCCCCCTGCCATCCGACAAAGGCGCCGATGGCTCCCAGAAACTTGACGTCGCCAAAGCCCATGGCTTCCTTTCGAAGGATCACCTCAGCCAGGAGGGCGATCCAGAGGATGATGCCGGAGCCAATCAACAGGCCAAGAATCGATTCAAATCCGGAGCGCATGACGTCGAGCGCATGGAAGCCCGAAGGGGTGACGTGAAGGGTCGGGACCAGGAGCGAGGCGATCACGCCGATCACGGCTGCACCGATTGTGAAGCGATCCGGGATGATCATGTGGTCAAGATCGATGAAAGTCGCGCAGATCAGGATGGAGGAAAAGAGCATGCCCACGGGGGCGATCGACGGGGCCAGAAGCCACCACGAGGCCAAAAAGAGCAGAGCGGTCAGTAACTCGATCGCAGGATAACGAATGCTGAACGGCCGACCGCAGCATCGGCTTTGTCCGCGCAGAATCAACCAGCTGAAGATAGGGATATTATCGAACCAGGCGATCGGGCGGCCGCAGGCGCATTGGGAGCCTGGAGTGACGATTGAGCGGCCGGCCGGTATCCTGTAGATACATACGTTCAGGAAACTGCCGACGACCGCTCCCAGTATGAAGGCGAGGGAACGGAAGAACCAGGGAAACTCGAGGTTGATGGCGTTGAGTTCTTGCAGCATGGGTCAGTTGGAGGCCATCCCCTGACGGGCTCCGCGGAACATGGCTTTGACCGGAACGCGGGTGTCGGACCAGATTTCGAGGCTTCGTGCGCCTTGGTAGACAAGCATGGAAAACCCGTTTGCGAATGCGAAACCACGGGATCGAGCCGATCCGAGCAGGGCGGTTTCGGCAGGGTTGTAGATCATGTCGAAGACTCTGGGTGTGCCTGGAAGGGCCGAAAGGTTGATGGGCTGTGGATCGGTCGGTTTGAGGCCCGCTGAAGTCGCATTGATCACCAACGCGTCTTCCGGCAAGTCGGATGGCGGTGAGCCCGGATCAAAAACCCGCACCTTTGCCGCCGGATCGATCTGCCAGAGCAGTGTCCTGAGTTCCTCCGCCCGTTGCCTCGTACGGTTGCCGATAGAGAGAGAGTGGCATGCCTGCGCAATGCTCTCGATGGCGGCGCCGCGGCCCGCTCCACCGGCCCCCAGTAAAATGACGTCGGCACCGGACAGGTCCGTCCGGAGATCTTCTCTGAGCCCCTGGACCAGGCCATATCCATCGGTATTGAATCCCTCATATCCGTCGGGGTGCCATCGGAGGGTGTTGACGGCACCAACCGATCTGGCCGATGGATCGATCGTTTTGATCAGATCAAAGGCGATAACTTTGTGGGGCACGGTCAGATTGACGCCGCGGAAGCGTTTCCGATGGAGCAGTTTCAGCGCGGTTTCAAGTTGATCCGGTGGGACCTCAAACCGGTAATAGCGCCAATCGGAGAAGGCGGGGCTCTCGGCGGCCATTTCTGCCAGGGCCGCATTGTGCATGGGCGGGCTGACCGAATGGTGTATCGGGTGACCAAGCACGGCGAGCGCGGTCCCGGGAACGGACCACTTACGCAGATCATCTAGGGTAAGGATGTCGTCGGCCACTGTGAGCGCACTGCCCGATTTTTTCAGACAGCCTGCAGGGCCGGATCAAGGCATGGACGGCAAAAGCGTGTCAAGCGTGTGAACGCGCCTGAAGACGTTCCTCAATGCCTTACCTGTTGTTCGTAAGTTGCTTCGAAGTCGTCGACGAAACTGGAAAAAAGCCGGGCATTCACGAAGTCGCGGGAGGCGGTGAAGTGCTGGGCCAGGTTTCGACAGCACCGGCACAGAACCTCGCGTATCGGGGCAGGGGCAAGGTCGCTGACCTTGGGAATGAGATTGCTTCTACGGATCAGGGTAAAAACCTCGTCGGGACTGCGCAGAAGCCCACGTTGGAAAGAGTCGATAAAGAATGGCTTACCTTCCTCGAAACAGCCCACCATGAAATGGCCGGGAACGCCGATTGGATCGAGTCGAATGCCGCAACGGTCGGCCACCAGGATATAGAGGATGGAGAGGGTGACCGGAATACCTTTCCTTCGCATGAGTACCTGGTTGATGAAACTGTTTCGGGGATCGCTGTAGTTCTCGGCGTTTCCGACGTACCCGAATTCGTGAAAGAGCACACGATTAATGACCCTGCATTTTTCGCGGATCGACATGGGTTCGACGATCAATTCCAGGCAGCGGGTGGCGATGGAGTCGAGATGGGAGCAACTCTCACCGATGGAAAACTCCGGATAGAGGGTTCGGCACATGAGGAACATGCCGGTTTCGAGCTCATAATTCATCGAGCGAATGAATTCACGGAACTCGGCGATGGGATCTGCGAATTTCAACTCCGTCAGATACCAATGGGCATGGCGGCCATTGATCCGGTTTTGCCCGCGACTGACGCCCTGCAAAAAGCGGATCCCGTCCTGCCCCAGGGACTGGAATTCAGCCAGCAGCGCCTTCCTGACGGTTGGCGAGGTGTCGTCGAGCAGATCCATGAGGGCTGCCTGACGGATGCTGGACATATTGTCGCCGTTCACACCTCCGATCAAAAACTAAGGATCCGCAGGCGCAACCCGTAAAAAAGATGTTCAATTGATTTAGGGTTTTGGCGCATGGAAGGATCAGGTTGCACCCCGAGGGTACTAATCCCGATTCTAGCGCGGCCCAAAGAGAACGCTGCCCAGGCGAAGAAGCGTGCTGCCCTCGCGAACAGCGCTCTCGAAGTCGTCGCTCATCCCCATCGACAGTTCGGCCAGACGGCATCCGAATCGTTGTTCGAGTGAATCCCGACAGGAGCGGAGGCGGGCGAACGTGTGGCGGGCGACCTCCGGATCGTCGCTCAGGGGGGCGATGGTCATCAGTCCGTCGATCCGAAGATTCGTACAGGACAGGGCCCGTTCAAGGAGCGCCGGCGCCTGGCTGAGATCCGCTCCGAATTTTGCCGGATCCCGGCCGGCATTGACCTGAATAAGGATGGCCATCCTCTTGTCGGCCTCGGCTGCGTGTCGGTTGATCTGTTCGATACGGGTGATTGTATCTACACTCTGTATGCGGTCGAAGTGTTCGACGGCGAGGCGCACCTTGTTCGATTGCAGGTGCCCGATCAACTCCCAGGAGACCCGTAGGTCCACCTCCTTCATCTTGGCCACCGCCTCCTGGACGCGGTTTTCTCCCACCATATCCAGTCCGGCCGCCACCGCAGTGCAAACCGCGGAGGCGGGTAACGTCTTGGTAACGGGAAGGATACGGACTGAGTCCGGGCTTCTCCCGGCTGTGTTGGCCACGGATCGAATTCGCTCGCGGACCCGTTCAAGCCGTTCCGGGAAATCTTCTGGAGAAAATGCCATTAATGTTACTACTTATTGTTTGCTTTATGATAAGAGCTTATTATGTCTTCTCTATATTCCCTTTTGACGCATGCAAATAGAGAACTTCAAGATATTTGCCGATCTCGTTGAGACGAAGAGTTTTTCCAAGGCTGCCAAGCTGAACGGTATCACTCAATCTGCCGTCAGTCAGCAGGCCCGGTCGATGGAACGGCATTTCAAGACGTTGATGATTGACCGGAGCCAGAAGCAGTTCCAGTTGACCCGCGAGGGTCAGCGTGTCTACGAGACGGCCAAGGAGATCCTCCATGATTACGAGAAGCTCGCGAGCGAACTTCAGGAGATGAAGAAGGTAATCAGCGGGACGATCCGGCTTTCGACCATCTACAGTATCGGGCTCCACGAACTGCCACCCTACATCAAGAAGTTCCTGACTGATTTCCCGTCGGTCAATGTGCGCGTGGAATACCGGCGATCGAACCTGGTCTACGAGGATATTCTGCACAATGCAGTCGATTTTGGCCTGGTCGCGTTCCCGGTCAAGATGCGGCAGATCGAGATTGTTTCATTCCGCGAAGACAAGCTGGTCCTGATCTGCCATCCGGATCACCCTCTCGCGAAGCTGAAGGAGGTCGACGTCAAGCAATTGGCGAAGCACCGGTTTATCGGGTTTGATCCGGATATTCCGACCCGCAAGGCGGTCGACAGTATCTTCCGGGATAACAAGTTCGAGATCGAGCCGGTGATGGAGTTCGACAATATCGAGACGGTCAAGCGGGCGGTGGAGATCGATGCCGGCATTGCGATCGTCCCCCAGGCGACGGTGGTCCAGGAGATCGGCCAAGGCACCCTTTGTTCGGTTTCATTCAAAGGTAAAGGGTTCTCCCGGCCCTTGGCCTTACTCCATCGGAAGGGACGGGTTCTGGCTCCGGCGATGAAGAAGTTTATCGACATGCTGGCGGCTGGTCCTCCTCCGGGCATCGTGTGACGGGCGGGGCCCCGGGGCCGCATCTCCAGGGGAATACGATCCGCGTAAGGCGCTCTCAACATCCAATTGATGATGAGTGAGCGGGCTTGCAGCCTGATAGGTCCACACTAGATTCCCGGGATCGATGGGTGTCTTTATCGGAGGTTTATACCTGGTTGCCGTGGGCGGCCTGGTTTTTTTCGGGGTGCATCGATTCAAGATGGTCTTTGGTTACCTTTTCAACCGACCGGGACCGCCGGTTGAAGGAGAAAGTGTGGCGTTGCCGCGTGAAGGGGCGACAGTCTGTATCCAGTGCCCGGTCTACAATGAACCTCTGGTGATCGAAGGTCTGCTCAAGTCGGTGGCTGCGATCGATTGGTATCCCGGACAATTGGAAATCCAGATCCTTGATGACTCGGACGACGAGACGCCGTCGATCATCTCACGGTGGCTGGAAAAGAATCCCCGGTGGGCAGGAGTCTGCCGGCATCTCAGGCGCAGCGATCGGTCGGGTTACAAGGCAGGGGCTCTGGCTTCGGGAATGAGGCAATCCAGGGCTTGTTTTTTTGCTGTTTTTGACGCTGATTTCCGACCATCTTCCGATTTTCTCCGGGTCATGATGCCGGCTTTCACCGATCCGTCAGTTGGATTGGTCCAGGCGCGCTGGGATTTCAGCAACCGACGAGCCGGGTTTCTGACCCGATTGCAGGCGGTATTTCTGGATGCTCATTTCGTGGTCGAGCAGGTCGCGCGAGCGGCGGGCGGGCTCTTCTTCAATTTCAACGGTACCGCGGGAATCTGGAGGCGTGACGCTCTTGAGGACGCCGGTGGGTGGTCGGCCGATACCGTAACGGAGGATCTGGATATCAGTTATCGCGCCCAGATGAAGGGTTGGCGGTTCGTTTACCTCCCGCATTACACGGTAAAGTCCGAGTTGCCGGAGCACATAACCGCCTTCAAATCGCAACAGCGGAGATGGACCAAGGGCGGTATTCAGGTCATGCGAAAGCTGTTGCCGGCCCTGATGAGGTCGAATGCCCCACTATCGATCAAGATCGAGGGTTTCTATCATCTGACGGTCGGTTTCGTCCATTTCTTCCTGGTCCTGTTCGCGCTGGTCTTTGTCCCGTTCCTCGTTGTCCTTGGCCCGGTGCCCGGGGGAGCATTCTGGTTTGTGCACCCGATCGTGATTCTGGGTGCGGGGGCATCGACCGTCCTCTTCTACCTGGTCGGGCAGTTCTGCCGGGACCGACGGTGGCTCGATCTTTTCTTAACATTGGTGATGGCTCCGCTCGTCCTGAGTTTTGGGCTCGCGATGAGTCTGACCTGTCTCTGGGCGGTTTTTGACGGTCTCTTCACCAGTGGAGGGGAATTTGTGCGAACGCCGAAAGGAGGGCGGAACATGGGTCTTGGCGGGATTCTCCGGTCTGGCCGGTTCCTCAGCCAGTACCGGATTCTGGCGGGGTGCGAGGGTGTCCTGGCGGTTGTCATGCTGGGTGGCGCCGCCACCTTCGCGGAACGGGGACTGTTCGCGATTGCCTCGGTGCTGGTGGTGAAGGCGGTGGGCTATATCGCTCTGGTTGGATGGTTCGTGGGGGATTCGATTGGTGGTGATGAGGTCCCGCAACGACTCGAGCCCATACCGGCCACTGATTCGGGATTGCCCTTTTCTGGTCGACGGATGGAATAAAAGTCCGGACAAGGAGTCCGACGTGATAATGAAGAGAAACCTTCAATTGACTTTACTTTTCCTGGGAATTGTCGCCCTGGTCGCACTTGCCAATCGGGGAGCGGCTGACGGCGGCGACGGAAATACTGCCGGAGCCATGGGACCTGCGCCGACCTGGGACCTCCCGGAGGTTGGGGGAGACCGTCTCAGTTCGGCTGATCTGGCCGGGAAGATCGTGGTGATTGATTTTTGGGCGACCTGGTGCCCTCCGTGTCGGGCGGAAATCCCGGGTTACGTCGAGTTGCAGGAGGCGTTCGACGACAAGGGCGTTGTATTTGTGGGAGTCTCTCTCGACCAGGGACCTGACGCGGATGCCAAGGTTCGGAAGTTCATCGAGGAATATAAGATAAACTACCCGATTGTGATAGGCGACATGGGGATTGTTGAAGCCTTCGGCGGGGTTGAATCCATACCCACGACCTTTGTGATCGACCGTGCGGGGCAGATCGTTCGGCGGAAAGTCGGCTATAAGCCCAAGTCCTTTATCGAGGACATGCTGAGCGATCTTCTCTGAATCCGGGACCTGGACCTGGTCGTTTTCGAGATCAGCGTGGGGAAATCGACCTGAATTCCACCGCCGGCATGTCGTCGATCGGCATGGGGTCGGCTTGAGCGAGCATAGCCGGCTTCTCTTCGGGGGTCGGCGCCGCCGAGGTGGACGAGAAGACGTCCGACTCGAAGCTGACGCATCCTGCCAGCAACAGGGCAAATGTGCCCGTGGCCAACGCAACGACCTTTTTCTTGGAAATCATGGCGAGACTCCTGTTCGGACGGCCGAACCTTGAACTTGATCGGATCGGACGGGTAAACACTGCCCGTAGAGACGCTTAATTTGGTTTTAGCGAGGCATTCGGTGTCGGCACCGATCGATTGGGGGGATGCACGGCAGCGGGTATGAAAAGACACTCAGAGCGGCAAGAACGTGCCGATCAGGGGTGGGAAAAATTTTCCCGAAGAGGATGTGAAATATTCTAATACTTGGAAGTCAATGGGTTAGGATTTCTGGCACGCACGTTGCTCTGAATGCGGCGTGATCAACGGTGTTTACCAGAACGCGGCTGCAATCAATGCGCTCCAGACTTGGAACGATGTCATTGCGCAGAACATAGCTTCAGCGCCCAAGGCGGGGTTCAAAGGGAAATCGATTTCGTTTGAAGCCGTCCTGCCCGGTGGATCGGCCACCGGCGGGTCGGTTGCGAGGATGCCGAAGATGATCACCACCACGAACTTCGATCAGGGTGAAGTTCGGACCACGGGTTTGGAGACCGACTTTGCAATCAAGGGCCCGGGCTTCTTCCAGTTTGTCCGGCCCGACGGTCAGATGGTCTATTCGCGGGATGGCGGACTCAGGCTCTCTCGAGAGGGAACCCTGGCCAATAAGCAGGGATTCCCGGTCATGGGTCTCAACGGTCCGATCCAACTGCTTCCCGAAAATGGAAACCTGATGTCAGAAGCCGACGGTACCTTGTGGCAGGGAGATCAGGAAGTTGGGCAACTGGCCCTTGTTCAGTTTCCCCGTCCCGGTCATCTGAACGATTCGACCGGAGGGTTCATGATCGATCGTGATCGTCCCCAGTTTGCTTCGCCGGTCATCTTTCCGCTTGTCACCCAGGGTGCCATCGAGTCGAGCAATGTTTCCGCCATCCGCGAAATGGTGAATATGATTTCGGTCAACAATGCCTTCCAGGCCAACCAGCGGGTCATCTCAAGTATTGATCGCGCGATGGAGCGAGCGGTTGAGGTCCTCGGAAACACCTGATCCGGAATCATCCACGCAACCTAACCTGACATGAATTTATCGATGTATTCGGCGGCCACTGGAATGGACGCCCAGCAGATCAACCTGAACACGATATCCAATAATATCGCCAACGTGAACACGGTCGGGTTCAAAAAGGCAAAGGTCGAATTTCAGGATCTGTTTTACCAGAATCAGTCACCCGCCGGAGTTGAATCCGGTGACGGCAACGTCACCCCGACAGGGATCGAGTATGGCAACGGTGCCGAGGTCGTATCGACCGCCAAGGTCTTTACCCAGGGGCAGATGATCCAGACGGGAGCGGAACTCGACCTGGCCATCCAGGGTGACGGATTTCTCGAGGTGCAGCGGCCGGACGGCGAGAGCGTCTACACCCGTGACGGCGCGCTCAAGATTGGACCCGATGGACGGGTGATGACGAGCAGCGGCCTGCCCGTGCTGAGCGGCTTCCAGCCCATCCCACAGGGGACCACCTCGATCTCGATCTCAGCCAGTGGTGATGTGACCGTAATCGGTGCGAATGGGACGCAGTCATATCGACTCCAATTGATTCGCTTTCCCAATCCGTCAGGTCTCGAGAGCCTCGGCGGCAACCTCTATCAGGAGACCGCGGGCAGCGGCCTTCCTGAGACTGGGAGTCCGGGCGAAGACGGCTACGGCACCACCCTTCAGGGCTACCTGGAAGCTTCAAATGTCAATGTGGTCGAGGAGATGGTGAATATGATCCTCGCCCAACGGGCCTACGAGATGAATTCAAAATCGATCCAGACATCAGACGAGATGCTCCAGGTCATCAGCCAGTTGACGTAGTGATGAACCACCTGCGAATTTTTCTGACCGCTCTCAGTTTTTCGATCGTTCCCGTTCTCCTGGGTTCCGATGATCTTCTTGAGGGCCTTTTGAGCCCGCTGAATGTGGCGGAGCTGAACAAGGTATCGGAGAATTCTCCGGTGAAGGTGGATGAACCTTTGTTGGATAAAGGAACTGCAGTGGTTGGGGTTCTGCCCGAAATCGATCTGGTAACGTTGATTGAGTCCGCGCTGGTGAACAAGCTTGGGCTGCCGGGTCGGGTAGAACTGACCCCGATCGGCCGGTTGCCGAAGATTCCCATGGATGGTCGTCCGGTCGATGTGGACCTGCTGGAGACCCCCAAGCGGCTGACCGGATCGGGAGTGGTGCTTCGCTACGAGATACTCCGTTCCGGTGAACCGGCGGGAGAGTGGCGAACGGTTTTCCGGTGCCGGCACCTCGCCGAAGTCTGGGTGCCGACCCGCCGCGTCGATAGTGGCGAAGTTCTTCTGCCCATGGATTTTGAGTCCCTTGAGGTCGATCTGACCCGCCATGCGAAGGCGGTGGTGGCAGAGCCCGAGTATTTCAACCGTTATGAGTTGGCGCGCGCCGTCTATCCGGGGCGGCCGATCTCCTGGGGTGACCTGGCGCCTCGTGCCATGGTGAGAAAAGGCGAACTGGTGGACGTGGTTGTTCGCGAGGGTGCCCTTTCCATCTCCATGAAGGCCATGGCCACAAGAACCGGAGCACTGGGCGACATCGTCGCGGTGCGAAATCTGGAATCCAAACGTGAGTTTCCCGCTGAAGTTATCGATGAAAAGACTGTTCAGGTATTCTTTTAGTCCGGTCTGCACCGGGCTGGCCCTTTCCCTTGCCGGTATTGTTCCCGTTGCTTCGGCCGGGTCTCTCTGGACGAAGAAAGGTGCGGACGAGTCCCCCATGGTTTCGGATCTTCGCGCCCAGAATATCGGCGATATTCTGACTGTCGTGGTTCAGGAAACGGCTTCGGCCCAGAGTTCCCGCCGGACCAAGACGGACAAGTCGGCGAAGACCAAGGCGAGTATCGACAAGTTTCTCTACAGTCCCGATGGGAGCGACTTTCTGACCAAGAACGGCGTCATGCCGTCGTTGGATCTGGGTGGGAGTACGGACTTCACGGGTGGCGGTCAGATCACCAACAGTCAGAGCATCAGCGGTCAGGCCGCGGTGACCGTGATCGACCTGCTGCCCAACGGCAACCTGGTGATTGAGGGGTCACGACTCGTTTCCTTTTCCGGCGAAAAGCAGTATGCCATTCTGCGTGGTGTCGTTCGCCCGCAGGATATCCAGAACGGCAATATCGTCCTGTCGTCAAGCATAGCGGATGCGAGGGTTGAGTTTATTTCCCAGGGCGCGATCTCCGTGACCCAGAAAAAGGGTTGGTGGACCCGTTTCTACGATGCAATCAATCCTTTCTAAGCACACTTTTACCCACCGCAGCTTGTTTGTTGTGGTCTGCCTGCTCGTTGCGTGCGCCGGTACCCTTTCCGGCGCACGCATCAAGGACCTCACTCTGATCGAGGGCGGTCGGGACAATCAGTTGATGGGGTACGGTCTGGTTGTCGGTCTGGCCGGCGACGGCGACAGCACCCTGTCCTTCACCATCCAATCCATCGCCAACACCCTCGAGCGTTTCGGCGTCAATGTTCCTCTGACCGGTCTCAAGGCCAAGAACGTGGCCGCGGTCATGGTCTCGGCCGACATACCGGCTTTTCTCAAAGCGGGCGCGCGGATTGATGTGACCGTTTCCTCCATGGGGGATGCCCGGTCCCTGCAGGGCGGTGTGCTGATTCAGACACCTCTCTTTGGTGCGGATAACATCGTCTATGCCGTCGCCCAGGGGGCGATCGCGGTCGGTGGATTCATCGGTGGGGTGGGCGGGCCCGGTGGCGCCACGGTCCAGAAGAACCACCCGACGGTCGGAGTGATCTCCAGTGGCGCGATTGTGGAACGAGAGATCCCCGCCCAATTCATTATGGACGGGGTTCTTCGGTTTCTCCTGATCAATCCTGATTTTTCCTCAGCTTCCCGCATGGCTGACATGATCAACCGGATGTATCCGGAAGCTTCTCACGCCGTGGATTCTTCGACGGTCAGCGTCATGCTGCCCGATTCGTTCGCGGGTCGTGCGGTGGATTTCGTGGCTGCGGTGGGTGCCATAGATGTCGTTCCCGACACGCCCGCTCGCATCATCGTCAACGAACGGACTGGAACCATCGTAGCCACGGCCAATGTTCGCGTCTCAACCGTGGCGGTCAGCCACGGGGCAATCACCATCACGATTGCCTCGAGCCTCTCGGCCAGCCAACCGGGCCCCTTTAACAGCGGTGGTGGCCGGACGGCCATCCTTCCGAGCACCCAGACCGGCATCAACGAGGTCCAGGGTGGATTCACTGTAATCGAGGACTTCCCGTCGATCGAGAAGATCACCTCTGCACTGAACGCACTGGGTGTGTCGACCCGGGAGATGATGTCCATCTTCCAGGCCATGAAACGGGCGGGTGCTCTTCAGGCTGAACTTGTGATCAACTGACCCCAACGGCATGGAGGCCCCCCACTTACAGTTCAACGCCGCCGACCCCCTTCAATGGAAGGAGAGAGTCCTGTCTGATCATCGGTCAGAGGAGGCGAAACTTGCGACCGCGAGCGCCGAATTCGAGGCGCTACTGCTGCGGCAGTTCCTGACCGAAGCCCTCAAACCCCTGACCGAAAACGGAGATACCTTCGGTGGAAAGAGTCCAATTTATGGATACCTGATTACGGATACCCTTGCGACGAGTCTGAGTCAATCGGGGGCATTCGGTTATTCGAGCCTGATCCAGGCACAGCTGGCGGGCCAGACACCCGCTTCGAACGAAACGACAGATGACAACCTTCAGTAACTACGATTGGGAGCCGCTGGTTGACGCTCTCCGAGCTGAACTCGAGGAGTACGGTGCCCTTTTCAATCACCTTACCCGTCAGCAGGAGGAAATCTTCGCCCGCAGGGTCGATGCCGTCCTCGAGATCAACGGGGACATCGACGGCCAGACAAAGATCATCGCTTCGGCCCGGGGGCGTCGCGATGAGATCATGACCGATCTTTCAGAAAAAGCCGGGCTTCCGGCCGGAAGCCGGCTGAATGCGATGCATGAATCGTTCCCGGATTTTGTCCGGCCCCTGCTCGAAGCCCTTGTGCGCGATATCAATCTCATGATCAACCGGACGCGGCGAAAGGCCCGGCAGAACCATATACTGCTGGCTCGGGCGGTCGAGTTGACCCAGGAGACGCTGCGCCTTCTGCAGCCCGAGACCTTCACCAAGACCTATGCCCGGTCGGGTCAGGTCTCTGTTTCCGGAGAGAAACCATCCCGTTACCAGGCGGTCGGCTGATTCATTGTCATGTCAGGCTTGATCGGAGATCTCCTCAGCACCGCGCGTGCCTTGAACGCTCAGACCCAGGGCGTCAACACGGCAGGCAAGAACATGGCCAACGTGACCAACCCGGCCTATTCCCGCCAGCGCGTAACCCTCGGTGACGCCGGAACGATCCAGACGCCGAACGGTCCGCAGAGCATGGGCGTCCAGGTCCTTGAGACCACCCAGATCCGCGATCTGCTCCTGGACAAGCAGATCCTGCGCGAGACATCATTGCTGGGATCGGCCCGGGCGGAGGAAGAAGCCCTTCGCTGGCTGCAGACCAATCTTGGTGAAACCGTGGATCGGGGCAGTGACTCTTCGTTCATCGACGGTGCCTCCGCGGTGTCTTTGGGTGCGTCGGGAGTTGCCCAGGCATTACAGGATTTCTTCAACGCTTTTCATGGGCTGTCCGCGAATCCCACGTCCGTCTCGGAGCGGCAGAGCGTGTTTCAGCAGGCCTCCATTCTGGTCGACCGCCTCAACCTGACCGGAAACCGCCTTGCCGAGCTCAGTTCATCTCTTGACGAGTCGATCGTGTCGGAGACGAATGTGGTCAATGGAATTCTCGAGAGCATCCGATCTCTGAACGAGCAGATCGTCAGAATCGAGATCAGCCATCCGGGATCGGCACTGGACCTGCGTGACAAGCGGCAGGCGAAGCTGGAGGAACTGTCGAAGTTGATGGATATCGAGGTCGCCACCATTTCCGATCGTCCCGGCCAGATCGAGGTATCGGCCTCGGGACCCGGCGGGGCTTCGGTGATGCTGGTCGACGGGATCCGTTCGGTCAGCACGGTTTCTTTTGACGGCACGCAATTTCTGGCCGGAGCGACCGGATCGCCCCTTGAATTGACCGGCGGGAGCCTGGCCGGCACCCTCAAGGCCCGGGACGGCTCACTTCAGAATGCCATTTCAGATTTCGATCGGCTGTCCGCGCAACTGGTCGCGACAGTCAACAGCGCCTACGACCCGGTCTCGGCCGGGCGCAATTTCTTTGATCCGGCCGGGACGACGGCGGTTGGGTTTGCGCTCAACCTCGGCCTGGATGCCTTGAGCATCCGGAGCACAGGGACATCGGAAGCCGGGGCCAATGAAATCGCATTGGCGGTGGCCCGGGCCGGCGAGCGGATTCACAGCACGGGAGCCGGTGATGCAATCGATGGCACACTTGGTGATTTCCATCGTCAGCTGATCTCAAGGGTCGGCGGCGAACTGGCGTCGGCCGGCAACCGGGTTTCGGACCAGGAGAGTGTACAGAAACTGCTGGAGGGTCGGCGGGATTCGATTTCGGGAGTGTCTTTGGATGAGGAGATGGCCGATCTGCTTCGGTTCCAACGGGCTTTCCAGGCGTCCGCCCGTGTGATGCGCACCATAGACGAAATGCTCGAACTGGTGGTTACGGGCCTGATCCGATAGGTGATTTTGAACGCATATTCCAAGCCATGAGAGTCACATCCAACACCTTTCCCCAGAACCTGATCGATCACCTGCAACGGTTGAACAGCCGAATGGGCAGCCTGCAGGACCAGACCTCGACCGGTCAACGAATCACCCGGCCGGAAGACGATCCTATCGCGGTCGCCCGAGTCATGGACCTGAGGGAAAACAAATCGCTCCTGGCCCAATTTGAGAAAAATGCGAACCGCGCCGCAAATATCAACACGACCGCCATCGCCGGAGTGCGCAGCCTGATTGACCTGTCGGATCGCGCCGGAGAGATCGCGGTACTGGGCAAGGACCTCTTGGGGCAGGATGCGGCCAACGCCTACGCGGCGGAACTCGACCAGATGATCGAGCAGGCCGTGCAGAACGCCAACACCAAGTTTGCCGGTGAAGCGGTCTTTGGTGGTTCGATCGGTGCTGAGGATCCCTTCCTGCCGACTCGTGACGGTGAAGGCAGAATCATCGCCATCACCAACACGGGGATGCTTGAAGGAGCGTCCTTCCAAATTTCGGAAGGCACGGAATTGAGCCCGTTTCCCTCGGGAGAGGAGAACGATGGAATGGCCATTTTCATCGATCGACTGATTTCCCTGCGCAACGCATTTGAGACGGGATCCGATGCCGCCGTGCGCATGGCAGGGGGGAATCTGGGAAAGTCCGAGGATGACCTGCTGGTCATGCTGAGCGGTCTGGGAGCCATCCAGATGCGCATCGAGGTGGAGTCGGCGCGCAACGCCACCATGTACGGCGATCTCGACACCGAAATTTCCCGCCAGGTTGACGTCGATCTGGCCGAGAGCCTGGTTGAACTGGGTCGGGTTGAAACTGCTTACCAGGCAGCCCTGCAGAGCTCTGCCCGGGTTCTTAACCTCTCACTCTTCGACTACCTCTGAAACGCATCACTCACACTCGAAAGCAGAATACACGATGAACGCGGACACTGAACCTGCCCCCCCCTCCGATGTCTGGCTGAAGGAAGCCGATATCGCACTTCCGGCCGGCCTGATGGGCTTCGCGGAGGTGAAGAACCTGGAATTGATCCACAATACCGAGGAGCTGCCATTCCGGTGGCTGCGATCGGTTGAAGATCGGTCCATTGCCTTTGTCGTGGTCCAGCCGGATGGCTTGATCCCTGAATACGAGCTCGAGTTGTCCGATGAGGATGCAGCTGAGATCGGCATCACCGATCCCGCGGAAGCGCTCGTCCTGAATATTGTCACGCTCCGGAACGGGCGGGCGGAGGAGGCTACGGTCAACCTGATCGGTCCCATTGTCGTGAACCGTGAGACCGGAACCGGTCGCCAGGTCGTGCTGCGCAACCATCAGGATTACTCGGCCCGCCATGCGCTGGTCGGGGTTCCTGCCGAGTAGAACCGGAGATCACGAACCATGCTCGTATTATCAAGGAAGACAAACGAATCCATCGTGATCGGCGACTCGATCGTGATCCGTATCAACCGGATCGACGGCGATGTGGTCAAGATCGGCATCGAGGCGCCCCGTGAGGTGCCTATCGTCAGAAAGGAACTCTTCGACCAGATCCGTCAGAGCAACCAGGAGGCGATGGCCGGAGGAACCGGGGGCGCGGTACGCGCCGAGCCTTCAAAGCAGCTCAAGGGCCTGGCCCGCAATCTCTCCACCAGAAAGCCGGAGCCGACCGGGTCGATCCCGTCGGAAACGGTGCGATAACCCCATTTCAAAAAAAAAGGAAAAACAATGGTCATCAACACAAATATCCAAGCCATCAGTGCCACTCGCAACCTGGCCGAAAGCCAGGCCCTCCTTGGGAAGTCACTCTCACGCCTGAGTTCCGGTTCGAAGATTGTAAAACCCTCGGACGACGCGGCCGGTCTGGCCGTTTCGGAGAAGCTCGACGCGCAGAATTCGCGTATTCAGGCTGCCAGGACGAACGTTCAGAATGCGATTTCCTACGTGCAGACCGCCGATGGTTTCATGAAGAGCATGACAAAGGTGCTGACCCGCATGAGTGAGCTCACCACCATGGCCCGCGACGTAACCAAGAACACCGATGATGTCGCGCTCTACGATACAGAATACCAGGCGCTCAAGGAACAGCTGGCCGACACCATAGGCCTGGGGGGCGGCAGCTCGCTCGGAACCTTCAACGGCATCGAATTGTTCGGGCCCAATCCGACCGGTCTGACGGTTACGATCGGGGAGGCGGTGGACCAGACCATGACCATCGCCGAGACGGATCTTCAGGATGCCACCCAGCCGTTGGCACAGTTGCTGGCGGCCGGAACAGATGTGACCAATTCGGCCGCCCTGGTGACCGATTCGATTCAGCAACTCGCGACGGAGCGTGCCACGCTGGGAGCGTCTCAGTCCCGGCTCGAGATCGCCAGTGCCCAGTTGGTGGTTCAGTATGAGAATCTTGAAGCGGCCATTTCCCGCATCCGCGATGTGGATGTCGCCGAAGAGTCAACCCGGTTGGCCCGGGCGAGCATTCTGGTGCAATCGGGCACAGCCATGCTTGCGCAGGCCAATGCGATTCCACAGACCGTCCTCAAGCTGCTCCAGTAGGAGATACGAACGGCGGGGTCATTGCTCAAATCTCACCGGTCAGAACGATGGGGTCCGATCGGGGGGTCATTGTTCAATTCTTGCATGCCAATGCGAGAATTGAGCTTTGACCCCTTGAAACCCCCCACCTCCCATTCGACCACCGAAGAACATGCCGATTGATCATCGTCAGACCAAGCGTCGCTTTCTCGGGGTTCAATTCGTTGATTGCCAGGTCTACGGCCGACTCTATCTGAATGCTGAGGGCACGGTCTATACCGGACGCTGCCCGCGTTGCGGGGCAACGGTTCGCGCCAGGGTGGGGGACGAAGGCACCAAGTGCCGTTTCTTTCTCGCGGCGTGTCGGAGGTGAACCCTGCCGGGGCTCGGCTGATGTGGAAATCAGCCCTCCGAGATTGATGCATCCGCGCTATGCCGCTGGTATCCAGACCTGAAGGAAGCGTCGACACCCTCCGGCGCCAAAGGCTATGGCGGACACGCCGCGACGCTGCACCATTTCGAGTCCGCCGTGATACGCGCGGCTCCGTGAGGTCCAACCCGTCTCAGTGGAGCCCCTTTGCTTCCACCAGATAAAGAACCCTCCGTACAATAGATCGGCTCCCCCGTTTCCGGGGGAGCCGACTAATCATCGTCAGGTAAGACTAACTCAGTAGTCTCAAAGCGACTTGGGAAGAAGCATTGGCCTGTGCGAGCATGGCGGTGCCTGCCTGCACGAGGATGCTGTAACGAGCCAACTGGGTGGATTCCTGGGCCACGTCCACATCGATGATGCGGCTGTTGGCGGCTTCCAGATTGGTCCGGTTGTTGACCAGGAGGTCGGCCGAGAAGTTGAGTCGGCTGGACTCCGCGCCGTTCTGCGCGCGGCTGGTCGCAACGTTCTCGAGTGCGCCGGTCACGTCGGCAATGGCGAGTGCAGTCAGATCGGCGGCACCGGTCACGTCCGTGACATTACCGGCCAGGTCGGCCTGGGTGATGTCAAAGGTCTGGGCACCGTCTTCACTGGTGGCCACGGTCAGCGAACCGCCGCCAAAGAGGTCGACTCCATTGAACTTCTCGGCGACCAGACTGGTCAGCTGGGACTGCAGGGCCGCGAACTCGACCTGATAGTTGGCCTTGTCCGAGGTCGACTTGGTGACGTCCTCACTGAGAGTCTTGAGTTCCGATATGCGATTGAGCACCTTGCCGGCCGTCTTGAGGCCTCCGTCCTGGGTCTGGAGGAACGAGATGGCGTTGGCGACGTTGGTGCTGACCGCGTCGGTCCGTTTCATGGCGGCTTCGAGTTTCATGGAAACGGCGAGTCCGCCGGCGTCGTCTGAGGGCTGAACAATCTTCAGGCCGCTCGAGAGACGGTTGAGGCTGCGTTGCAGCATCGCGTTGCTGGCCGACAGGTTGTTATTGGCAACTGTCGCCGCGGTGTTGGTATTGATAACTACTGACATGATCTTCCTTGATGTATGATTTCGGCGTCCGTGCCGAAGGCGGGTCGTTTTTTTGCGGTGTTCGACCCCACCGGCTGAAAAGAATGTCCAACGCTATACGTATCGACATTCTTGATATGCGGTTAAGAAAAGTTTCAGATTCGGCTTTTTCGGAGGTCATGGACCGGCTCGAACAACATGTCGTCCAAGCCGGTCATGAGTGAGAGTTGCTTAACTGAGCAGTCTCAGGGCGACCTGTGAGGAGGCGTTGGCCTGCGCGAGCATGGCGGTGCCTGCCTGCACCAGGATACTGTAACGAGCCAGCTGGGTGGACTCCTGGGCCACGTCCACATCGATGATGCGGCTGTTGGCGGCCTCCAGGTTGGTGCGATTGTTGACCAGAAGATCAGCCGAGAAATTGAGTCGGCTGGACTCCGCGCCGTTCTGCGCACGGCTGGTGGCCACGGCCTCGAGGGCTGTGTTCAGCTGAGCGATCGTGACATCGGCCAGATCCCCGGCAGCCACCGGCACTGCGACGTTGGAGACCAGGTTTGCCTGGGAGATGTTGAAGCTCTGGACACCGTCTTCGCTGGTGGCCACGGCCAGGCTGGTTCCTCCGAAGAGGGCGACACCATTGAATTTCTCGGCGGTAAGACTGGTCAGCTGCGACTTCAACGCGTCGAATTCGACATCGTAGTTGGCGATGTCCGAGGCCGACTTGGTGACGTCCTGACTCAGGGTCTTGAGTTCCGACATGCGGTTGAGCACGTTGCCGGCCGTCTTCAATCCACCGTCCTGGGTCTGGAGGAAGGAGATGGCGTTGGCAACGTTGGTGCTGACCGCGTCGGTCCGTTTCATGGCGGCCTCGAGTTTCATGGAAACGGCGAGTCCACCGGCGTCGTCTGAGGGCTGAACAATCTTCAGGCCACTCGAGAGACGGTTGAGGCTGCGTTGCAGCAGCGCGTTGCTGGCCGACAGGTTGTTATTGGCAACTGTCGCCGCGGTGTTGGTATTGATGACTACTGACATGATCTTCCTTGATGTATGATTTCGGCGTCCGTGCCGAAGGCGGGTCGTTTTTTTGCGGTGTTCGACCCCACCGGCTGAAAAGAATGTCCAGCGGTTCTACCTATCGACTGTCCCATCAGGTTGTTTAGGGGAATTTGTCTAGGGGAGCGCTCCCCCAGACCGGGGAGCTGCCCGTGAGTCACCTCACTTTATAGGGGGATTTTCTAGGTAAAGCCCCTCAGATGTGTGCCGATACCTATACTACAGGAGGAAGTGCCTCCGAATCATCGTTTATGGATTTATCACTCAGCGGACTGGCCAGTGGTTTTGACTGGAAGACTGTCGTCGACCAATTGATCGAGGTTCAGCGTGCACCTCAGAACCGCCTCCGGGTGGAGCAGGGCACGAACAGTCAGGAGCTCAATGCCCTGACCGATTTTGAGACCGGCCTCGGGCAATTGCAGGATATTGTCAAGGGGCTGAACGACTCGAGTCTGTATGCCCGCCGCGCCGCTTCCCTGTCCGATGAAAATCTGAATTGGACGGTGACCGCGGCCGATGGCACACCAACGGGCGATATCGCCTTCTCGGTCGACCAGATCGCCACCCGGACGCGTTTGGCCGGCGCCGGCAATGTGGGTGCTTCGATCAGCTCCACCTCCGACACATCAGGGCTGCTCCTGAGCAACCTCCGGATGGGAACCGACATCACGGAGGGTCGATTCCACATCGATGGTCAGGCGGTGGACGTGGAGTTGACCGATACCCTGCAGGATATTTTCGACAAGATTGCCACTGCCACCAATGGCCAGGTTTCAGCGAGTTATGATCAGTCAACCGACCGGATCACACTCTCCGGTTCGAGCGAAGTCATTCTGGGCGGGGGCAATGATACCAGCAACTTCCTCTTCGCCACCCAGCTATATAATAACGGCACAAGCAATGTGACCAGTTCGGCGCCCCTGGGCACGGTCGATCTCAATCAGCCGATCGCCACCAGCGGTCTGATCCCGGTCACGGCGGTCGATGTTGATGGGAATGGCCGATTCTTCGTCAATGGGACTGAGATCGTGTTCAATATCAACACTGACAGCGTTCAGGCGTTGATGACCCGGATCAACACATCTGAGGCGGGTGCCTCCATCGCTTATGACTCCCGCGGAGATAACTTTGTTCTCGAAAATGCGATCACCGGTGACCGCGGACTCGTGCTTTCCGAAGACCCGGGTGGAATTCTGGAAGCCCTGGGACTGTCGACGGGGGCCTCGGAAACCCGCGGGCAGAATGCCGAGCTTCGCGTGAACGGAGGTTCCGTTCTGGTATCGGCGAGCAATACTTTTGACCATACGTTGCACGGGATCACCGGGTTGAGCGTAGATGCGCTTCAGGCCGGCACCCAGACGGTTACGGTCGCATCGAATACCGAGGACCTGCGGACTGAGATCGACAGTTTCATCGGCAAGTACAACCAGGTTCAGGAATTCATCGACCAGCAGACGGCGATCACGATTGGAGACGAAGGGAAGGTGACGACCGGAACTCTGGCCTCGAATCGTGAGGTCGACCAGATAGGTCGGAAGCTTCGCAGCCTGGTCTTCGGTGAAGCGGGTGCCCTGACCGGGACGATTCGCCGGCTGGAAGATATCGGCATCCGATTCGAAAGTCTGGGCTCGACCCTTTCAATCAGCGATCAGGCATCCCTTGACAGCGCCCTCTCCGGGCACCTGGACGAGGTGCAATCACTTTTCAGCGATCCAACCAATGGGCTCTCCAATCGGTTGGATGCATTCATAGGAGCGAATACAGCCACGGACGGCACACTCGGAATTCAGAAAGCGACCATCGAGAAGGAAAATAGATCCCTCGATGATCAGATCGCGGCAATCGAGAGGCGCCTTGTTCAACAGAAGGAGGCGCTGACCTTGAGTTTCATCCGAATGGAGGAAGCCCAGTCCGCATTCAACAGCCAACTCCAAGCGTTGAACAATGCAATCAGCCAAGAGTAGTCGTCCATTCAATAACCATTTTTCATCTTCGCTGCATCACTCAGGACAGGGTTCTTCCCGAATCGCGGTCCTGATCTTGGGTGCATGCCTGGTATTGGGCCTCCCTGCCTGTCGCACCATAGATCAGGACTGGGACCAGCCGGTCGGAGAGGCTTTCGCCCCGACCAACTTCTACCAACGGGGTCCGATGCCGACATCCGTGCGTCGCGTGGCACTGCTGCCTCTTTATTCCAGTGAGTGGGATCACGTCGATCTGACCGGCCTGCAGCGGGCGTTTGCCGCGGAGTTGGGCAAGCACGACCAGTTCGAGGTGGTCATGGTATCGCCCGAACGGGTCCATCGGATCTTCGGAATTGACCAGATCACCTCGGTTGAACCGATCGCCGCGGATGAGTTTGAGACCCTGGTTCGGGAGGTTGGGGCCGATGCGATCCTGTTTACCGATCTGACTGCCTACCACCCGTACCGGCCGATCGTGATGGGGGTCCGGTGCAAGTTGGTTGAGACGGCTTCGGTGGATATCCTCTGGTCCTTGGACACAGTTTTCGACTCGGGCAATCCGACGGTGTCCACCGCGGCCCGACGGTACCACCTCGACGAATCCGCCCCACCGTATCCCCTCCAGAACTCATCAAGTATTCTTCAGAGTCCGCTCCGCTACACCAAATACGTGGCCGATGCGGTTTTCGCCACGCTCCCTGAGCGATAAAGACTAAAGCTTTCCGTAAATTGGACGATTGATTGTAAAAAAGGGTAAAAAACGAGCAGACAAGACAACAATCAAACAAATCAAAAATCATGAATATTGATCCACTGAGCAGCAGCGGTGGTCCGATCAACCGGGCACATGGGTCCAATCATCGCAACCTGGAGGCGCCAAATCAGCATGAGGCCGGACGGGATTCGATTTCCGTCGAGCGATCGATGCGAATCGGATTCGCCATGGACCAGATTCCGGAGATACGGCCCGAGGTGGTCGAACGCGGCCGGCAATTACTGGCCGATCCAAATTACCCAGGTGCCGAAATTACTCACAGGATCGCGTCGCTGATCATACCATTCGACTGATCCGGACCAGCCGGGTGGCATCCCGGAATCCTATATGGCCAGACCCATTCCTTCACAATCCTACCGGACGCTGGCGGTTGAGACCGCCAGCCCGGGTCGCTTGATTCTCATGCTCTTCGATGGGGCGGTTCGCTTCCTCGGAGCGGCCGAGGCCGGATTTGAGCTCGAGGAGCTGCGAGAGCGCAATGAAGCCATCAATAACAACCTGGTCCGGGTGCAGAATATCGTGACCGAGCTGCAACGCTCCCTCGATCTGCAGCAGGGCGGTGAGTTCGCTCGAAACATGTACGCGCTCTACGATTTCATGGGTACCCAGATCATGGAGGCGAATATCAGGAAAGATGTGGAGCCGGTGAAGATTGTCACCTGCCTGCTGGGTGAGATTCGCGACGCGTGGCTGGAGATGCTGGAAAAAACCCCGGAAGGAAATCCGGAACTGACCCACTTTTCGGGTACGGCCTGAGCGATGACACATGCCCATCGTTTCTACCGGCTTCTGGAGGCCTACGAGGAATTGACTCGCCTCGAGTCCTTTGCCCTGAGCGAAGACAACCTGCCTTATCTGAACCGGCTCCAGGCAAAAAAAGGGAAACTGGCCGGCAAGCTGGCGCCGATGCGCCGCCAGGCCGACCTCGCACCCGAGGAATCGAAGAAGGTCGATTTTCGCCTGAGAGCACTTGAAACTTCAGAACGGCGGAACTTGGGGCTCCTCCAGATCGCCATGAAATCGGTCACGGAATCTTTGGTCGGGTTGAACGCGAATCGAACTCGTTGTACCCGGCTCCGGACGACCTACCGGTCATCGCCCCTTGATTCGTTCGGGTCCTTGGCTGGAAAGGCTTGAAGGGGTCAAGACATGACCCTTTGACGGTTTTACTTGGAATGGCCTGGGTGGGGGCCTAGCTTGAGCTTTTTCTCTGAGTGGCCGCCCGGTCGGCATCCTCTGAATTCCCTCAAGTCTGATCGATTAATCCCCTATGGCGTTGGAACGAATCCTTGTGCTGGACGACGAGATGGTCATCCGCAAGGCACTCGAAGAGCAATTGAGGCGCCGTCGCTACAGTGTGGTCGGGGTGGCGACTCTGGCCGATGCCACGCGCCAACTCGAGAAGGACGATTTTGATCTGGTATTTCTCGATGTTCGCCTGCCGGACGGGGATGGGACCGAGTTACTGGAGCGCCTGGCCGCATCTCCGGGCAGTCCTCTCGTGGTCATGATCACCGGGCATGGCTCGATCGAATCGGCCGTAAACTGCATGCGTGCGGGTGCCTTCGACTATGTGATCAAGCCCTTTTCGATCAACCAGATCGACGTGGTCCTGAAGAAGGCGGAGTCGTTCAGCCAATTGGTCAAGGTCAACCAATTCCTCAACCAGGAAAGCGTCAACGCAACCGAGTTGATTGGCGATGGCGCGGTCATGGGGGATCTCCGCAAGTTGATCCATCGGGTGGCACCGACCGAGGCAACGGTACTGATTTCGGGCGAAAACGGAACGGGAAAGGAATTGGTGGCCAACGAGCTTTTTCGGACCAGCGCCCGTTCTCGCCAGCCCTTTATTCGCGTCAATTGTGCAGCCATCAGCGAGTCTCTGATCGAAAGCGAGTTCTTTGGTCATGAAAAAGGCTCCTTCACGGGAGCGCTTCAGCGACGCGAAGGGCGGTTCGAGCTGGCCAATAACGGCACCATTCTGCTCGACGAGATCAGCGAGATCTCGCTCAAGGTGCAGGCCAAGTTACTGCGGGTGCTCCAGGAGCGCGAGTTTGAGAGAGTGGGGGGCAACAAGACGATCAAGGTGGACGTGCGGGTCGTGGCCACGACCAACCGCGACCTTCTCAGTTGCGTCGAACGAGGAGAATTCCGGCAGGATCTCTACTACCGACTCAATGTTTTCCCCATCCTTGTGCCGCCCTTGCGGGACCATGGAGAGGATATTCCGGTCCTGGCTGGAACCTTCCTGGAACGGTTCTCGCGAAACCATGGCATACGGGTCAAGGGCATCCAGGAAAAGGCAATCCAGGCACTTGTCGGGCACAATTGGCCGGGCAATGTGCGCGAACTTCAAAACACGATTGAACGGGCGGTTATTTTGACTGAGCCGGGGCGCCTTCTGGACGTTTCTTCGCTGGGTTTGCTGGCACCGGGTTCAGGAGTTCGCCCCTTTCCCGTTCCGTCGCGCATCGTACCGGTTGGGTCGGTGAGGCCTGAGACCAATTACCCGGGAGTGTCCGGGGTGGAGCCACCGGTCATTGGATCGATATCGGATACCGGACCGGAAGAGGGCGAACCGATTCCGTTGGAGGAATTGGAGAAGCGTCACATCCTGCAGGTTTTGAAACATACCGGTGGGAACCGCACCCAGGCGGCCAACGGACTCGGCATCAGCATTCGGACCTTGCGCAACAAGCTCTCGGCCTACCGGAAGCAGGGTGAACCCATCGAAGGGGATTGAGGTGGTCCGGTCATACCCCACCAGGGCCTTTCTGTACAAGGGGCGTGCCTTGCCTGCCACGGCGTAGCGGAGCGTAGACGGGCGTGCCCCCTTTCACTCCTCAGTTTTCCGTGCCGACCGGAGCGAACTGGGCCAGCGTGTCCCGTATTGTTTGAAGGGATACAGGTTTGCTCAGTACGAGGTCGATGTTCTCGGGTTGCTCCCCGGTCTGCAGCATGATGTCGCCAAATCCGGTCAGCATGACGACCGGTAGATCAGGGCGGAACTCCTTGACCGACTTCGCGAGCCGGTCCCCGGTCATCCCGGGCATGGCTCGATCGGTGATCACGAGGTCAAAGTCTTCCTTGTAGGCGCTTTCAAGAGCCGTGTTCGGGTTGAAATGGCAGGAGACGCGGTGCCCCATGTTCGTCAGGTGCTCCGAGATGACCTCCAGGAGCAGGTCCTCGTCGTCGATAAGGAGTATGCTCATGGCTCTGCCGTTTCCGGTTTCGATGGGCGGAGCTGAATCTTGGCTGGTCTGCAGGGAGACGGGAAGGTTGAGCGTGATCTGTGTTCCCTGGCCGGGTACAGAATCGATTTCCATCCGCCCCCGGTGCCGTTGGACGATGCCGAAGACAATGGACAGTCCGAGTCCGGTACCCGCCTTCCCCTTGGTTGTGTAGAAAGGCTCCATACACTGTCGACGGGTCTCGTCATCCATGCCCGTTCCGGAGTCGGAAACCTTGATCGTGACCCAGCTGCCATTGGCGGAACAGTTGATGGTGATCCGCCCA